>NZ_DBHHFZ010000012.1:0-117019 GCF_057238465.1 Arachnia sp. | reverse complement strand
GATGGGCGGTTGTTGGGTGATTTGCAGGCTCGTCGGGACCTCACGATTGCTTTGGACAATGTTGCGGGAATGCTGAAAACCAGTGATCCCGGGCGGGCTGTGAAGCTTTATGAGGAGTCTCTTGATATCAGTCGGGACCTCGATGAGCGGTTGTCGGGTGATTTGCAGGCTCGTCGGGACCTCACGGTCGCTTTGAACAATGTTGCGGGCATGCTGAAAAACAGTGATCCCGGGCGGGCTTTGAAGCTTTATGAGGACTCTCTTGATATCAGGCGGGACCTCGATGAGCGGTTGTCGGGTGATTTGCAGGCTCGTCGGGACCTCACGGTCGCTTTGAACAATGTTGCGGGCATGCTGAAAAACAGTGATCCCGGGCGGGCTTTGAAGCTTTATGAGGACTCTCTTGATATCAGGCGGGACCTGGCTGGGCGGTTGTCGGGTGATTTCCAGGCTCGTCGGGACCTCACGGTTGCTTTGATCAATGTTGCGGGCATGCTGGAAACCAGTGATCCCGGGCGGGCTGTGAAGTTGTATGAGGAGTCTCTTGGCATCAGGCGGGACCTCGATGGGCGGTTGTCGGGTGATTTGCAGGCTCGTCGGGACCTCACGATTGCTTTGGACAATGTTGCGGGCATGCTGAAAAACAGTGATCCCGGGCGGGCTTTGGGGCTGTATGAGGAGTCTCTTGGCATCAGTCGGGAGTTGGCTGCGCAACTGCCCGGGAATCTTCAAGCCCTGTGGGATCTGGGAGTTGCGGCAGCACGACTGGCCCAGTTGCTGCCCACCAAGCACCCCGAGCGAATCCCCCTGTGGCGAGAAGCAGCCATCAGCTTCCGCGACGCGCTGGCGATACAACCAGAAAACAAAGAACTGGCACGCATGTCCTGCCTCGTCGCTCTCCACTACGCCGACTGCGACCCCGACGATCGGGATGAGTGGCTCGCATACGCCGCCGAGCTGGCCGAGCGCTTCGGATTCGGAAAGGAATGATTCAGGGGCTTTCCTGAAGGGGCCGGTGATCGGCCTCGACGACTGTGCGCTGGATGCGAAAATCCCCCGGCCCGTTCGGGGGCCGGGGGATCCGCAGGTGTTCAGGACCCGGGTGTCACTTCATGGAGCCGGTCTCCAGGAAACGCACATGCCAGTTGAGGGCCGTCGCCAGGTCGTGCGGGGTCTGCTGGCCGTTGGCCTTCGTCGCTGCCAGTTTCACGTACTCGCGCAGCGGCTCCTTGAAGTCCGGGTGGGCGCAGTTCTCGATGATCGCCTGGGCGCGCTGGCGCGGGGCCAGGCCACGCAGGTCCGCGAGTCCCTGCTCGGTGATGATGACGTCCACGTCGTGTTCGGTGTGGTCGACGTGGCTGACCATCGGGACGATCGCGGAGATCGCACCGCCCTTCGCCGTCGACGGAGTCACGAACGAGGAGAAGTAGCCGTTGCGGGTGAAGTCACCGGAACCACCGATGCCGTTCATCATGCGCGAACCCATGATATGGGTGGAGTTCACGTTGCCGTAGATGTCGGCCTCGATCATGCCGTTGCAGGCGATGACACCCATGCGGCGGATCACCTCGGGATGGTTCGAGACATCCATCGGGCGCAGGATGATGTGGTCGCGGTAGAACCCGGCCTTCTCGTTCATCCGCTCCGCGGCCTCCGGGGACAGCGAGAACGCGGTACCGGAGGCGACGGTGACCTTACCGGCGTCGATCAGGTCGACCATGCCGTCCTGGATCACCTCGGTGTAGGAGGTGAGGTTCTCGAACGGACCCTCCAGCAGACCCGCGAGCACCGCGTTGGCGATGTTGCCCACACCCGACTGCAAAGGCAGCAGGTTCTCGGGCAGCCGACCGTGCTTGACCTCGTTGGTCAGGAAGTCCAGGAGGTAGCCCGCGATCGCCCGGGAATCGTCGTCGAGGGGCTTGAACGGGGTGTTGCGGTCCGCGGCGTTGGTTTCGACGACCGCCACCACCTTGTCGGCGTCCACCTTGAGCACCTTGTCGCCGATCCGGTCGCCCGTGCTGGTGATGGGAAGCGCACCACGGTTCGGGGGCAGGACACCGATGGGGTAGTAGATGTCGTGCATGCCGAACAGGTCCTCGGACTGCCACGAGTTGACCTCGATGATGACCTTGTCGGCCTTTTCGAGATAGGTGCGGTTCAGGCCGACCGAGGAGGAGGGCACGATGTCGCCGTCCTCGGTGATCGCGGTGGCCTCGACGACGGCGAGGTGCAGCGGGCCCAGGAAGCCCTGCGACACCTGCAGCCCCATGTGCGAGAGATGGATGTCGCAGTAGTTGGTGATGCCCTTGTTGATCGCGGTGCGCATCTCGGGATCGGACTGGTAGGGCGCACGGAACGCGACTCCACCCGTGCGGGCCAGCGCACCGTCGAGCTCAGGTGCGGTCGAGGCCCCGGTCCACATGCCGATGCGGAATTCCTCACCCTTCTCGTGCGCGGCTTCGATGCGTGCGGCGAGGGCCTTGGGGAACTCCTTGGGGTACCCGGCCCCGGTGAAGCCCGAGAAACCAATGTTCCAGCCGTTCTCGACCAGAGCGGCCGCGTCCTCAGCGGACATCAACTTGGAACGGAAACCCTCGTTGTGAATCCGACCTGACATATTCCCTCCTTGGAAAACCTGCACTTGGATGCAAGGCAAGCGTATCGGCTTTGCCGGAGGGTGGCCCAGCCAGGTGCCACCTTGCCCGCGGTGCTCCTCAGGGCAGGGCCAGGGCCGTCACCGCGTCGAGCCTGGGGAAATTGATCACCGCATCGGCCCGGGCGGCGGTCACGGGCTTCGCCCGGTAGGCCACACCGAGCCCGGCCGCGGCGAGCATGCCCAGGTCGTTGGCGCCGTCGCCCACCGCCATCGTGTGTTCCAACGGCACCTGCGCCGTCGCGGCGAACCGGGTGAGGTCGCGGGCCTTCTGGTCGCGATCCACCACCGTTCCGATCACCCGGCCCGTGAGCGTCTTGTCGCGGATCTCCAACTCGTTGGCGTTGAAGAAGTCGAGGCCGAGTTCCTCTGCCAGGGGAGCCACGAGCGCGGTGAACCCACCCGAGGTGACCCCTACCCTCACCCCTGCCTCATGGAGGGCAGCGACGAGCTCCCGCGCGCCCGGCGACAGGGTGATGCGGGGCAGGACCTCGTCGAAGACCCGGACCGGCAGTCCCTGCAGCGTCGCGACCCGCTCCCGCAGCGACTCCGCGAAATCCAACTCACCGCGCATCGCCCGTTCCGTGATCGAGGCGACGAGCTCCCCGGTGCCGGCGTGCTCCGCCAGCAGGTCGATGGCCTCCGTCGTGGTCAGGGTGGAATCCACATCCATCATCACCAGACGCGCCGGCTCCTCGGCGAGAGGACCCGTGATCACCCCACCCGAAGCGACCTCCAGGAGTCGCAGGCGCAGCTGTTCCGGATCGTCGGTCTCGACGACGGTGCAGGCGACGTGACCGAAGGGCCGCGGCTGCCAGGCAGCGTCGAAGGGCAGGTCGACGGGTTCCGGGTTCAGGGCGATCAGGCGGGCGCGCATGGCGTCGAGGGTATCGAATCAAAGCGAGGCGGGCCGTTTCTCCCCGAAGCTGGTTGAACCGAGCCCCACGAGCTGGCTCAACCAGCTTTGGTCTTCCCGAAGGTGGTTGAGCCGGCCTGCGAGCGTCAGCGAGTGGGTCGTGTCGAAACCATGGTGACCGTGTCCGGGGAGCTGGGGTGGGGTTTTACCCGCTGGGTGCCAGTAGTGGTTTCGACTCAGCCGTTCGCTTCGCTCACGAGCTGGCTCAACCAGCTTTGGTCTTCCCGAAGGTGGTTGAGCCGGCCTGCGAGCGTCAGCGAGTGGGTCGTGTCGAAACCATGGTGACCGTGTCCGGGGAGCTGGGGTGGGGTTTTACCCGCTGGGTGCCAGTAGTGGTTTCGACTCAGCCGTTCGCTTCGCTCACGAGCTGGCTCAACCAGCTTCAAAAGGGGTTTCGACTCGGGCTGCTCCTTCCTCGCGGCCCGGCTTAACTGGTTTTCAGGGGCATTCCGTGATTCAGCGCGGTTGGGTTGGCGTGCTTGGCTTCGAGGGTGTGCCCGGGCCGCACTCTTGTGGGGTGGGAACATGCGGCAGCGCCGTGGCCTCCCGGAGTGGGGCGGGAGACCACGGCGCCGGCTCGGCAGCGATTGTCGGAAGACCTCTCAGTTCGCAGTTCCAAGGGTCACTTTCAGTTCAAGGGTTTCGCTGCCTCGGAGTACCTTCAGGGTCACCTCCTTCCCCACCTCGTAGCTGCGCACCTGCGCCACGAGGGATTCGGAACCGACCACGGGGGTGCCGTCGATCGCGGTGATGAGATCACCCTTCTGCAGCCCCGCCTGCGCGGCTGCAGAACCTTGGGTGATTTCCTCCACCCGGGCGCCGAGTTGGGTGCCGGAGGTGCCGTTGCTGGCCCGGATGCCCAGTTGCGGGTGCTTGACGGTGCCGTTGGCGATGAGCTGCTCCACCACGGACTTGACCTGGGCCGACGGGATCGCGAAACCGATGCCGATGTTGCCGGACTGACCGGAGGACGAGCCGCTGGAGGCCAACGACGCTATGGAGGATGTGATGCCCACCAGCGCACCGGACGAATCCACCAGCGCACCACCGGAGTTGCCCGGGTTGATGGCGGCGTTGGTCTGGATGGCGGAGGTGACCACCACGTCGCTGTCCCGTTGGCTGTTGAAATCGGTGCCGTCGACGTTGTTGTCGTTGACCGCCTGGGTCGTGACGGGCCGGTTCAGGGCGGAGACGATGCCGGTGGTCACCGTGTCGGACAACCCCAACGGGTTGCCGACCGCCATCACCGGTTGCCCCACCTTGAGCTTGGAGGAATCCCCCCAGGACGCGACCGTCAGGTTCGACGGTGGGTTCTCAAGCTTCAGCACCGCCAAATCGGTGGAGGGATCGGTGCCGACGACCTTGGCCGAGTAGGTCTTGTCGCCGATCGTGACGCTGAGTTTGGCTCCCTGTCCCGCGCCGGAGACCACGTGATTGTTGGTCACGATGTGGCCCTTGGCGTCGATGATCACACCGGAACCCTGCCCTTGTTTGTTGCTGCCCTCCACCTTGATCGCCACCACTGCGTTCTTGATGGCGGCCGCCGTCGCGGTCCAGTCGGGGCTGTTCTCGGAGGGCTGCGCCACCTGGGTGGTGGTGGCCGTCGAGATGGCGCTGGGTTGGTTGCCCCCCAGGTAGTGGTTCGCGGCGATCGCGCTGCCCCCACCAACCCCGGCCGACAGCAGGGCGACGGCGACGAAGGCCGCCAGGGTTTTCCGGGCCTTCCGGGGTTTCTTAGTCGCGGTCTGCACCTGTACCGGGGCCGAGGCGGGGTAGGGCCCTGCCGCTTGGCTCGCACCGGAAGGCAGCGGTTGTGGGGCGGGGGCAGGTCCTTGGGTCGCCTGGGGGTTCTGGACCGTTTGGGGGCCTTGAACGGTCTGGGGTCCTTGAACGGTTTGGGGGCTTTGAGGACCTTGGGGAATGGGGGCGCCCGCGGGCTGGAAGGTGGGGGTGCCCTGGCCGGGTTGTCCGGGCCCGGAGGCCGCCTGGCCGGGTTGGGGATTGGCTTGGCCGGGCTGCGGGTTGGCTTGGCCGGGCTGCGGGTTGGCTTGGCCGGGTTGCGAAACGGGCTGTTGGGAGCCGGCTGCGTTCCGGAAGGGGTTCCCGGGCAGACCCTCTTGGGTGTTGTGGGCCGGGTGGATGTTCTCCTGGTTCGTCATGAGGCTCTCCTGTTCGCTTCGTTGGCTACGGGAGATAGAGAACTCCGGGAATCTGTGTGTTACCTGTGTGTTGTGTGCGTGCTTCCTGTGGGCAGGTCACAGGTTTGTAAACGTCAGTTGATAGTTCCGGTCCTGGGCTACGACCCTGGTCCGACCAATCCGGGTGGCGAGCTCCCTGCGCCACGGCAGATGGGAGTTGAACACGCACCAGAACTGTCCGCCGGGACGCAGCACCCGGGCCGCCTCGTCGAACATCCGCAGGGTGGGTTCCGACTCCTTGGCGTGCCCCCGGTGGAATGGGGGATTGGTGGCGATCACGTCGAAGCTGTGGTCGGGGAAACCGGACAGGCCGTCGGCCCAGCGGACATCGATGTCGAGACCGTTGGCCTGAGCGGTGGCGCGGGTGGCGGCCACCGCCGACCAGGAAACGTCGGTCGCGGTCGTTTCGAGTCCCCGGCGGGCCAGGACCGCGGCGATCATCCCGTTGCCGCACCCCAGGTCCAGCGCGGTCCCGTCCCCGGGATCCAGGTGGTCCAGGAGGAGCCGGGTGCCGTCGTCGATCCGGTTGCCGTTGAAGGTGGCGCCGTGCGCGGCGAGGACCAGTCCGAGATCGGGGTGGTTGCGGGTCTTGGGCCATTCGGTTTCGAGCTGGTTCGGTCCCCAGGCCCGCAGCACGCGGCACTTGGAACGCCCGAGGCTGGCGTTGACGGCCGTGAAGTGGCGGGCCAGCACCTGGTTCATGGAGCGGTTCATGTGCTTGACCCTCGCCCCGCTGAGGAACATCACATCCGGGGCGCCCTGGACGCTGGCGCAGTGCTCGTCCAGGGCGGCCAGGGACTTCGGCAGATGCCCCCAGACCAGATCCACCCCGCGCAGCTCACCGGGATGGGAGACGAGCAGGCCGGGATCGATCTCGGACACGGCCTGCGCATCACGCAGGTCGTCGCACCACACCCTCACGTCGCTGCTGCGTTCCAGGGCGGCCGTGACGAGCCCCGGGGCGTCGATGACGGCGATGGCCCCGGCCCGTTCGGGTGATTCGTCCAGGATCAGGGGGTCGACGGGATGCATGAGGAAATCCTCCCACGGCGAAGAGAAAACGACGCTGATCCGGCGCCACTGCGCACGGTGGTTGTGCGCGTCCCGGGTCGCCACCGGATGGCCGCGGCGGAGGGCCCTCGTTCGCGGATCCTTCTTCAAGATCCTGCTGCCTCGGCTGTTCCGGTAGAGCGCCGGATCGTGTCCTTTCCCTAGGCGCGCACAGATCCGGATGATGTCCGTAGCGCGGCCAGGGTACGGTGTCCCGCTTCCGTTGCTGGCCTAGACTCGTGGGCGTGATCCGTTTCTGACACCGTCCACCAACCCACCCGGCCAGTCCCGTCACGAAATGGATTTCGTCATGCCCTCCGACCTGCTCACCGCTGATCTGTCCCTCCTCCCGGCCCGTGTCCTCCCCGAACCGTCGCCGCGGATCATCAGACCCGATGATCTTGAACCGCTGGCCCGGCTCTACCTGATCAGCTATCCCCCGGGGATCGGGGCCGGGAATCACGCCGAGGCCCTTTCGGAGATCGCCGCTACCTTCGAGGGCGACTACGGTGTTCTCCGTCCCGGGGCCAGCCTTGTGGCCGAGGCCGGTGGCCGGCCCGCAGGGGCCGTGCTGACGGTGGAGCGTTCCATCTGGGACGAGGGACTCGAGGGGCCCTTCATCATCGATCTGTTCGTCGATCCGCAATTCCGCGGCCGGGGAATCGGGCGGGCCCTGATGACCGGCGCGATGCTCGCCTGCCGGAAAGCGGGCGATGCCCAGCTGTCCCTGCGGGTGGGGGAGGGGACCTCGGATGCGGCCCACCGCCTCTACGGGTCGCTGGGATTCCGGAGGGCCGGTTCCCCGGAGCCGCGGGAGCGGCCCTGAAGTGGGCTCGCGCTCCCCGGGGCGGTGTGGCATGCTTCCTGTGCGGTGACGGGGTCGTCGCCGAGGAACCACCCGGGAGTCATTGATGAAAAGACCATTCACCGAACTCAGCCGCGTGCTCTCCCACGCCCTGCGACACGACCCCGGTCGCTACGGGCTGGAACTCGACCCCGAGGGTTGGGTGGGTCTCGGGGAGGTCGTCGCGGCGCTGCGGAGCAGGCCGGGCTGGGAATCGGTGGGCGTCGCCGACATCGAGGAGACCCTGGCGGTGGCCAGCAAACAACGACACGAGATCCGCGACGGCCGGATCCGGGCGATCTACGGGCACTCCCTGCCCGAACGCATCGAACGAACCCCCGCCACCCCGCCCGACCTGCTCTACCACGGCACCTCCCCGGACATCCTGGAACGCGTGATGCGCGAGGGGTTGCTGCCCATGTCGCGGCAGTTCGTGCACCTGTCCACGGATGTCGGGATGGCGCGCTCGGTGGGGTCGCGGCACGCGTCGCGCCCGGTCGTCCTGCACATCGACGCCGCAGCGGCCCACGCCGCCGGCATCCCCTTCTACAAGGGCAACGACAAGGTGTGGTTGGCCGACGAGGTGCCGCCTCGATTCGTGACCGCCCAGACCCGGACGAATTGAGGGAGAGCCGCGTGGTGCGCATCAACCAGCGATTCCCTCGGCCGGGACACGACTGAGGACGGTTGCGAACAATTTCCCGGTGAAACCGACGCGGGTGAATGCTTCGGGCCCCTCGACAGCCGCGCCGGTCGGATCAGCGCCATCTCCGGAACCGGCGGTGACATCACATTGGGGCGGTGCGGGAGCCGGTGAGCGGGACCTCCGCAGAACACTCCCAGGTTTCCGTGTCCCAGAAGCGGATCGCCCGGCCGGTGGTGCTGGCCACGAGGCTTCCTCCAGGACCCCAACCCACGGCCTCGACACCCAGATCCTGGAGGGCGCGGATCAGTTTCCCGGAAGCGGCCTCCCAGACCCGGACACCTTCGAGGCTGGGGGCGGTCAGGATCCGCTTCCCGTCGGGGCTCCAGGAGGCGTCCCAAGGAAACGGGTACCAGTCCTCGACCGGCTCCCGATAGCCGAAGGTCCGCAACAGCTCACCCGTTCCGGCATCCCAGAGGCTCGCCAGGCAGTTTTCGTCGGTGGTGGTCAACAGGTGTTTCCCGTCGGGGCTCCAGGTCACGGCGCAGACGTGGGCTCCGTGTTCCAGGACCCGCGGTGTTCGGCCGGTCGCGACATCAAGGATCTGGGTGGTGACATCTCCCGCGGTGGCCAGGCGGTCACCGCCCGGGCTCCACGCAAGGGCCAGGATGCCTTTTCCGTGGCTGGTGCCGAGCCCACCATCTCGGGCTCCGGTGCAGGCATCCCACAGCTGCACCTCCTGCGGCGCCCCTGCGGTCGCGATCCTGGTGCCGTCGGGGCTCCAGGCCACCGCGCGGGTGGCATCGCTGGAATCCAGAGTGGTGAGCAGCTTTCCCGAAGCGATCTCCCAGACCCGGGCAGCGCCTTGCCAGGACCCCGTGACCACGCGGCTGCCATCGGGGTGCCAGGCCAGCGACCACACCGGTTCCGGGGCGATAAGCTTTCCGGCGGTCGCATCCCGGAGGTGAAGCCCCTGCCCGGAACCCACCGCGATCCGTTTCCCGTCGGGGCTCCAGGCCAGTGAGACGGCATCCGAACTGCTGTGGTGAGGAGGTGGCACCGGAGCATCCTAGTGGCGTGGTCCCGTAAATGGTGGAAGCTTATTCACAGCCTCCCCGAAGCTGGTTGAGCTGGACTGCGACGAAGGAGCAGTCCACCGCGAAACCACCAGAGCCCGCCGCAATTCCCAAGACACGACCACTAGGGGTTTCGACACGGCCAGCTCGCAGAGCGAGCAGGCCGGCTCAACCAGCTGTCAATTTTCGAAACCTAGGCCACAACCCCCTCACCAGAGGATTGCGCTGGCCGGTGCCCCGCCCACCTGGTGCGCTACTGGATGCAGCTCGACCCAGAACCACATGATGCTCCAGCAGCAGAGGTCATTGAGCTGTCGGCCCTCCGGCGCCGCAAACTCGGTTTGGCGTCGTCCCCAAAGGAGGAAGGCCAAGGACCGACGAGTCCGAGCGGGAAGGCGACATGATGGAGCGGTTGGTCGAACTGCTGTGGCACAGCAAATCCCTTCAGGTAGCGTGTCACAGTCACTACTTCTCAGGCAAAGGTTCCGTGAGAACCCGGGAGCAGCCAATGAGACGATATGTGCACTGGAAGGACTGAACCATGCAGATCACCCATGTCACTGCACACAACTGGCGCAATTTCAAGAACCTTGACTTCGCAGTGGCGGATCGCCTGCTGATTGTCGGACCAAACGCAGCGGGTAAGTCGAATCTGCTTGACCTCTTCCGCTTCCTGCGCGATATCTCCCGGCCAGGCGGTGGTTTGGCGGCGGCCCTTGAAGCGCGCGGTGGCTTGTCAAGGGCACGTTGCCTGTTCGCCCGAAACAACCACAAGGGCGAACTCGCCATCATGGTTGATCTGCGCGACGGGGAAGATGAATGGCGCTATGAGTTGGCGATCAAGGGGAAGAAGGGCGGCCACAACCGCCCCATCGTCGTTCGCGAGATCGTCACCCGCAACGGCAGGGAGCTGCTGTCCCGCCCGGACACCAACGATGACCGGGACCCAGAGCAGCTCACCCAGACGCACCTGGAACAGATCTCCGCCAACCAGGAGTTCCGGCCCATCGCCGAGTACTTCGCCAAGGCCAACTACTTCCACCTGGTGCCCCAGATGATCCGTTATCCTCAAGCGGGCGGGGCGAGCCCTCGGGCATTCGGCAGTTCCATGATCGCAGACATGAACGCGACGCCGGCCCGCACCAGGCAGGCGTGGTTCCGGCGCATCGAGCGGGCCCTGCAGTCGGCGGTTCCAGGATTCGAAACGCTGCGGCTGGAGGTGGACAAGGCGGGACAGCCACACCTGATTGCCGGATACCGCAACTGGCGCAAGAGCCCGTCGGAGCAGAACGAAACCGACTTCTCTGACGGTACCTTGCGCCTGATCGGACTCCTGTGGACCATCATCAGCTCTCCTGCCAACGGCGGAGTGCTGCTCCTGGAAGAGCCGGAACTCTCGCTCAACGCGGCTGTCGTGCAGAAGCTGGCCTCGCTTCTGGCGATGGCCCAGCGCGGGACCAGCATGCAGGTGATCCTCTCGACCCACTCCCCGGAGCTGCTCGACGACGAAGGCATTCGCCCAGGGGAAGTTCTGGTACTGCAGGTGACCAGCGACGCCACGGTCGCCAACCAGCTCTCCGAGATAGCCGAGGTAGAAGCTCAGATCAGCGCCGACCTTCCCCTGTCCGAAGTGGTGGCGGAGCTGATCAACCCAGGCGACCTGACCGGTCTCATCAAGGCCGCGAGGCGGTAGCCATGCACGTCGTGGTGGAGGGCGAGTCCGACAAAGCAGCCGCGACATCCGGGAAGAGGTTGTGCACGGGCAAGCACATCCAGGCCCGCTGTTCGTGGAGCACCTGACCGAGTTCGCATCCCGCCACTGGGACGTTTCCGCCGCCGCTCAGAGCTGCCCGTCCCTGCAACGAGCCATCACCGCTATCCAGGCGCTACCAAAGGCTGGCCAACGATAAACGAATCCGAGCGGGCGGACGCCATGATGGGGGGCTCCGAGTGTGGCTGGCTGCTCGGCGCCGGACCGATCTTGAGGCGGGCCGGGCGTCGTTGGATGACCTGGTGCTGCGCGACGAGTTCCTCCACGCCCTGTTCCTGTTCTTCGAAATTCACGACTAGGACGGCAGGGCCCCGTCGGTGATCAATCTCACCGACCCGCTCATCGTCCAGCGGGGATGCAAGAAGCGGGCAAAGAAGAACGCCGACGGCGAGATCGTCCGGTCCGAGGAGAACGAGGACTGATCCCGCCGTCGACGCTGGGTCAGGCCAGGCGCAGGTCCTTGGCCTTGATCGCAGCGACCTCCTCATGGGTCGGTGCGTAGGCGCCCGCGCGCTGGACCGTCAGGCCCGACGTGATCGTTGCCCGGTGCAGCGCCGGCATGACGTCGTCCCAGCCTGCGGACCGGAGCCGGGCCTTGGCCTCGCGGCTACCGAGCAGGTCGGCGTCGAGCAGGCCCGAGATGAGGCCACCCATGAACGAGTCGCCGGCGCCGACGGTGTCGACGACGTCAGTGGTGAGCGGGTCGATCACCAGCATGTCGCGTTTGGAGGCGAGCTTGACATAGATGCCCCACGGGCCGCGGGTGACGATGACCAGGCTCGGACCGAGCTTCAGCCACTGCCGCATGACCTCCTCGACGGGGGTGCTCTTGCCGTAGAGCCACTCGAGGTCCTCGTCGGAGACCTTGACAACATCGGCCAGCGCAACGAGCTCCTCGACGCGGCCGCGCGACTTTTCGGGGGACTCCATGATCGCTGGACGGGCGTTGGGGTCGTAGGAGACGGTGCCGACCTGTGACATTGCGCGGGCCGCCTCCAGGACCTGGGTGCCGCCTGGCTCAAGGGTTGCGGCGAGGCTGCCGGTGTGGAGGTGGACGATCGCTTCCGGGGCGGGCAGCGGCGGGACCTCCCACGACAGGTCGAACTCGTACTCGGCGCTGCCGGCCTCGTTGAGGCGGGCGTACGCGAGCGATGTCTTGGCGGCTCCGTCGCTGCCGGGCACGACCCCGACGCCGTGTTCGGCGGCGTAGTCCTCGATCAGCTTGCCGTGGTCGTCGCGCCCCCACCAGGCCCCGATCAGGGCGGGCCGGCCGAGGCTGGTGATCACGCAGGCGACGTTGAGGGGGCTGCCACCGACGTGCTCACTCCTGGTGTCGTCGCGGATGACGACGTCGATGAGTGCCTCACCGAGGCAGAGGACGGGCTTGGATTGAGTCATGGGGACCTCCTTGTCGGTCGGCTACTTGTTGAGGCCGAGTTTGTCTTCCATCTCCTCGAGTGGGATGCCCTTGGTTTCCGGCATCTTAGTCAGCACCCAGACGAGTTGACCGAACATGCAGACCAGGAAGATGGAGAACGCCCAGCCGCCACCCCAAGCGCCGATGATCGGCGGGAACGCGTAGGTCGTGATCGCGGCGAACACCCAGTGGGTCAGCGAGCCGAGGGACTGACCGAGGCCGCGCACACGCGTCGGGAAAATCTCGGAGATGAACACCCAGATCACCGACCCTTGACCGAAGGCATGCGCCGCGATGAACACCAGGAGGCCGATCAGCACCAGCGTCGACGAGGTCGAGTCGAAGTGCCCTTGGAACATGAACATGACAGCGGTCAGGAAACCCATCGAGGCCAGGTAACCGATGGAGCCGACGATCATGAGGGAGCGACGACCGATGCGGTCGATGACGGTCAAAGCGGCCATTGTTGCGACCAGGTTCATCAGGCCGACGGCGACGGACATGAGCAGGGCCGCGTTGTCGTCGGCACCCGCCTGCTTCATGACCTCGGGGGCGTAGTACAGGATCGCGTTGATGCCGGAGAGCTGGTTGAACATGGCGATGAAGAAAGCCAAGGCGATGACCTTGAAGTAGCGGCGCGTGAAGAACTGGCTCAAGGTGGCCTGCGACCCGGCGGCGGCGAGCTGGTCGCGAATCTCCTGGACCTGCTCGTCGGATTCCTCGACGGTGTTGCAGAGACGACGGCTGATGGCGATCGCTTCTTCCTCGCGGCCTTTGGCCATGAGCCAGCGTGGTGTTTCGGGAACCACCATCAGGAATGCGAGGAACAGCACCGACGGGACGACCATCACGCCGAGCATCCAACGCCACGCGATCTGCGGGTCGTGGACGATCTGAGCGACGATGTAGTTCGATAAATAGGCCACGAGGATGCCGAGGACGATGTTGAACTGGACGAGGCCGACGAGGCGGCCGCGGACCTTGGCCGGGGCGATCTCCGCGGTGTAGATCGGCGCGCACACCGAGGACAGGCCGACGCCGACGCCGCCGACGAACCGGAAGATCATGAGCACCAGGTGGCTGGGCGCCAGGGCCGTTCCGAGGGCGCCGAGTACGTACAGGATGCCGATGAAGAACAGCAACTTGCGGCGGCCGAAGTAGTCGGCGGAGCGGCCACCGATGAGCGCGCCGACGATGGTGCCGACTGTGGCGATGGCGACGGTTGCGCCGAGGCCCCCGTCGTCGAGGTTGAACTGGACTTTGAGCGCGGCGTTGGCTCCGGAGATGACGGCGGTGTCGAAACCGAAGATCAGGCCGCCAACGGCGGCGACAATGGCGCTGCGGATGACGAGCGAACTCGCCTTGGATGAGGTTTGTGTGCTGTTGGACATCGCGACTCCTTGTTCTCGACTTGGACGGAAACGGGTACAGCGATAGGGGCGGCCGGAGTAGCACTTTGTTCCGGTCGCCAGTGACGAACCGGTGTCGCTAGGAAGCGTAATCCGGATGGGGCGCCGCTGGGCGGAAGGCGAAAAGTTTTTCATCGCGAGACGCGACCCATGTGCCTGGACAACACACCTAGAACGTCGTCGTGCTCATGCTGTTCATGAATGCGCCGTGGCCGGTGGTCGTGTTCCAGCAGGTCATGCCCGCCCTCTCGGATGCGCACGTGTAGTCGCCGTGGTAGACGACGGTGCCGTAGGGCACCACCTGTGGGGGAGTTTCCGGTCTTTGGAAAGCGGCGGCCCTGTTCTTGGACCTGATCGTGGGCTCCTCAAGGCCGGGAGAATCGCTCGTGGACATCTCCACCCACCATTTCGATCCCGCATGGTCGCGGCCATAGGGCATGTCCGTGACGTAACTCTCGATCCCGCAACCAACATACGAGTGCTGGTCGGCGAATTCGCAGCCGATGTTCTTCGCCGGATTGATTATCGTCGCCACATCCTGATGAACGGCGGTGACCGGGGTTGCGTTCTCGGGACGTGGACCACCGGCCCCCGGATAGGCGCCGGGAATCTGCACCGGCGTCGGGGCAGGGCTGGAGGCCGGGGCCGGCGATGATGTTGGGCTCGGTGACTCGGAGGCCGGGGTTGGTGATGGTGTTGGGCTCGGCGATTCGGATGCCGTCGTTGGGGTGGGCGTCGTGGCATCGGGAACCGGGGCGGGCAGAGGATTGCAGCCGACCAGTAGACCTCCGGTCAGTACAACGGCGACAAGCAGACTCGGACGACGGTGGACGCACTGAAACATGGTCTTCTCCTGGCTCTCGTTGCCTCGGCAGGGTCAGTGATACCATTTACCCTGCCACGCGAGGATCCGCGGAGAACAGTCATCTCAGGACGAACACACGTGCTGTGTTCCCGGATCTCTCCGCGCGTCGTCGGCGCCGACCGGAAACCCCGGTTGCACGGCACCCAGCCCGGATTTGACCCCGAAAAAGGCGGACGGGGCGGCTGAGCGCTGCCCAACCGGGGAAACGCCCGTGAGGCACAGCCGAGATCGGGAACGGAAACATCGAGAAAGCACAGCGCCCCAGGTCCTGAAGGAGCGGGGCGCCGTGCGTGGGCTTCTCGGTGGTGCCTCTGCCGGCAGCTACCGGCTCGGGGAACCCTCCTGGGCCAGCGCATCCATCAGATCGATCATGAACTCGGTGTCCTCCTGGCCCAGACGCTCCCAGCCGTGGGGTGCACCCAGCGCGGTGAGCAGTTCCGCATCGCTGGGATCGGCGTTCATCTGTTCCAGGCCGTGCCAGATCGGTTCCACGAGATGTGCGATTCCGGGGCTGGCGAGGAGGCTGCTGCGCACCACGTAGATGCGGCTCCGGATCAGTTCCCGGAGCTGCTTCTTCACCATCGACGACAACTCGTCGTAGGCGTCCTGCGGGAAGAAGCCGACCTGCACCTGGCCCTGCATGACCGCTTTCGCAACGAGCACAGGATTGGGTTTGAGGGAGACCTCGATGTCCGGGTAGCCGAGGCTCGCGGGTTCCAGGAGGATGCGGCAGATCCTCTCGACGTCGGGGGCGTCCGTGGCCGCCGCGGTCAGCGGGGCCGTCAGGTCCGTGACCTCCTGGAGGTCGCTGTCGGCGGCAACCACCACGGTGGCTTCCTTCGCCATTCCACTGGCCCAGGCGACGGGAAGGTATCCTTTGTCCCGGACGAGGTAAGCAGTATCCGCTGCGTTCGCATAGACCAGGTCTGCCCTGTTCTCCTCGAAAGCGGCGTGCAGGTCCGCGAAGTCCGTGTAGGAAGTCGGGCGGAAGGCCTCTCCCGTGATCCGCTGCAACTTTGTGTTAAAAATAAACCAGTCCGTGACATTTTGAATGTTCACATCCGGACTGATGGCGAACTGCAACGTCATTTCAGCGACCCTCGGCCTTCACCATTTCCGCGTACAGCGCTTCCATTTCGGACACTTTGTTCCGCGACGGCTCGCGTCGCACGGAGGTGTGCCCGACGATCTCGCCGCCGCGCACCTTCGGGATCACGGTGGCGTAGACCCAGTAGTAGCCACCGTCGGCCCGGAGGTTCTTCACGTATCCACTCCAGCGCTTGCCCTGCTGGACGGTGGCCCACAGGTCCGCGTACGCGGCCCGGGGCATGTCCGGGTGGCGCAGGATCGAGTGCGGTGACCCGATCAGTTCTTCCTTGGTGAATCCCGACATGATGACGAACGCCTCGTTGCACGTGGTGATCACACCATCCCGGTCGGTCTGTGACACGATCAACTCACCCGTCGGGAAGCGGGTCTCCACGTCGGTGACCACCACCTGACGGCTGCTTCCGTCGTAGTAGGTCCACTGCGTGGCCTGCCCCGGGCAGGTCATGTCCTCCAGCGGTTTCATGCGAGTTCGCGAGCGAGGTCCTTGGCAGTCGCCTTCATCTCGAAGAGGATCATGCCGAGCTTCGCGTATCCGTTGGAGATGCCGATCAGGACGGCTTCGGGTCCGGCCGCGATGTGGACGATGTAGCCGTCGCTGCCCTTCACGAGGACCTGCTCCAGCTCGCCACGCTTCAGTTCGCTGACGGTGCGGGTGCCGGTGGCCAGCGCGGCCGCACCCATGGCGGCGACGCGGTCCTCGTCGGTGCCCCCGGCCAGCGCCGATGCGATGGGCAGGCCGTCGAGGGTGACGAGAAGTGCGCCCTCGAGGTCGGGGGTGAGAGCGACGAGCCTTTGTAGGTGCTGATGGATCTGATCAATCCTTGACATTGTCTTCCTTTGGTTTTGCGGTCCGGTGCTGGTCTCCAGCGCCCTGAGTGGTACGGTCATATTAGAAGTTTGGCGACGGAACTGGATGGTTGTCAAAAGTTTAAAGCTCAGCTTTAGCAGCGTCGCTGAAAGTTACTGGCCTTCTTGAGTGAAAGAAGCTTGGTTCGCCAGCCCGAGATGCCTTGGAAAAACGTTCTGGGCTGTTGAGAAGTCGGCGGGTGATGTGCATCCGGTGTGCGCGTTTCGCGGGGGCAGGGCCGGCGAGGAGTTTCCCCGGGGAGTGACTGGTGGGCCGGTGGGTGGTTGGATCGGGGTTGGTGGCGGTCGGGTGGAGCGCGTCCGCCCGGGGTTGACATTTGCAACAGCGAACTCTAGATTCGCAGTTGCAAAGATTGGAGGTAGATCGATGAACCGATCCCATCGCCTGGCGGCGGCCTGCGGGGCCTTGCTGCTGGTTTCCGTGTGTGGTCCCGTCCTGCCCGCCGCACACGCGGATGAACCCGCACCCAAGGTCCTGCTGATGCTGGATTCCTCGGGGTCGATGAAGGACGCGGATCCGTCCGGCGGCACCAAGATGGATGCCGCGAAGAAGGCCCTCATACACGCCCTCGACTCCGTGCCCGCGAACGCCGAGGTCGGGCTCAGGGTCTACGGTGCCGACGTCGACGGCAACGGCGCCCCGGGTTCCTGCACGGACTCCCGGCTGGCCCATCCCGTCGGCGCCCTGGACAAGGCGGGCCTGACCAATGCGATCAACCAGTTCCAGCCCCGCGGCGACACCCCCATCGCGTACGCGCTGAAGGAAGGGGCGAAGGACCTGGGCGACAGCGGCAAGCGCCACATCATTCTCGTCTCCGACGGGGAGGAGACCTGCTCGCCCGATCCCTGTCAGGAGATCCGTGAGTTGATCGCGGGCGGGGTGAGTCTTCAGATCGACACCGTCGGTTTCGGCGTGGAGGACAAGGCCCGCCAGCAGCTGGCGTGCGTGGCCGAGGCCGGTGGTGGCAGCTATTACGAAGCGAAGGACGCCAAGTCCCTGGAATCGAGCCTTCAGCGGCTCGGCGCCCGCACGGCGCGTGGTTTCACCGTCGCGGGCACCCCGGTGCAGGGGGCGGACATCCCCGCCGGTGCTCCGTTGCTGGCCCCCGGACAGTACACGGACATCTCCGTGGCCTCCAACGAGAAAACCGAGAAGTACTACAAGGTGAGGCGGAGCCAACCCGGCTCCACGCTGCGCGTGAATGTCCTCACCCGTATGCCGAACGCCCGCTTCTTCGACTCCGTCAAGCGTGGCTCGTGGGTCTGGGAGTTGAAGACCATGGACGACGACGCGTGCGCATACGAGAGCAGCACCGGTTTCGACAGCGGCAAAACCGGGGTCGTGGTCGGGCAGACGCTGGTCGCGCTGCCCGCGGATCCCAGGAATCCGGCGTCCAAGGGAACGAAAGAACAGACCTGCGCCGACGCCAAGGATTTCTACTTCAAGGTGGCGCGCATGCCCGGTTCCGGCGGGGCGATCCCGATCGAGATCCGGGTGATGGAGGAGGCGCCCGTGGAGAACGCCGACCAGCTTCCGACCGGGGTGCAGGAGGTGCCCTCGAGCAACTCCGAGGGGGTCAGTTCACCCGCGACGGACAACGTCACGTCGGTGCTCGGCGGGGCCAGCTTCAATGACGCCCTCGAGGTGGCTCCCGGCACCTACAGCGTCGAGCTGGTGCCCGGGGAGATGGCCTTCTTCAAGACCCCCATCAAATATGGCCAGAGCGGGATCTTCGCCCTCGACGGTCTCGAACTCTCTCCGGATGTCATCAGGAATTCCACTCTGTCAGACCACGTCGCAGTCTCCTCCGCGGTTTACGCGCCGGACTTCAGCCGGATGGATTCGGCATCCAGCGGGCAAGTCACGTTCTTCATGAAGAAGACGGGCGCGCACTCCAGCAGCGCCCCGCACATCAATCAGGTGCCGGAGGTGCGCTACCGGAACCGTTGGGACTCCCCCGAGATGCACTACTCCAGCCGGGGTTTCGCGATGGAGGGTTACTACTACTACGCGGTAGCGCTGGGCGATGAAACGTTCCTGAAGGGGCAGCCCGCGAACGTCAAGTTCTCGCTCGCCGTCTTGGGTGAGGCGACCGAGCAGTCCGGTAACGTCCAGGTGAGCGAGGTTCCCGCGGGTGAATCCAGCGGCACCGATTCCGGTCAGGAAAGTCCCTTCGGGGATTCCACCAAGCTGGCGCTGTTCGGGGCCGGCGGCGCCCTGGTGGTGCTCGGCGGTGGGGGCGTGGCCTACGTGCTGCTGCGGCGCCGCAGCTGATCGGGAAACTCCACGACGGTGGTTCCGGAATGCCCGGAACCACCGTCGTTTCGTTCCGGTTTCTTCAGGGCAGGTACCAGACGACCAGCAGGATCACCCCGCCGAGGAGCAGCAGCACGGAGGCGGCGAGCAGCACCCGGTCCGGGATGCGGCGTTTCCCGCCGCGTTTCCCGGGGGCGGGGACATCCGCTGGTGGGGGCGTCGCCAGCGCCTGCGTCGGCGGCAGGGCCGGGACGGATGTGGGTGCGGATTGGAGCGGGCTGGTCGGGGGAGTCGGTTGCTGGGGCCGGGAGACCATTGAGGGTGGCTGCCGGGGCTGACCGGTCGGCGGGGCCGGCGGCTGTGGGGTTCCGGGAGTCGCCGGGGAAGGAGCGGGGTACTGGGGGGACAGCGGTCCGGGCGTCCCGGGGCGGCGGGACGTCGTCGTCGGGTTTTCGGAATCCAGCGGCTCCAGTTGTTGGAACACCTCGACATCCCTGGCGGCGCCGTCCTGCCAGGCCAGTTCCGGGACATCCAGGCGGCGCAGGGCCTCCGATGTACCCGGCCGCGCCTCGGGGCGGGGGGCGGTGAGGTCGCGGACCAGGGACCAGAAGCTCTCGGGGACGCCGTCGGGGGTGCCGCGGTTGAGGTCGATGTCGCGGGGGCGGGCGCCGGTGAGCATCGATGCGGCCACCATGCCGGCCGCGAACATGTCGACCGCGGGGGTCACGTCCCCGAGGGTCATCAGTTCGGGGGCCAGGTACCCGGGGGTGCCGTGGACCATGCCGGTTTCGGTGAAGCGTGGCCCGGCGAGGTCGATGGCGATCCCGAAGTCCGTCAGGTAGGCGTGGGGGCGTCCGGAGCCGGTGGCGTCCAGGAGGATGTTCGCCGGTTTGACGTCGCGATGCACCAAGTGGGCGGAATGCACGGCCTGGAGGCCGGACAGGAGCTGCCGCAGGATCTCGGCGGCGAAACGGGGAGGCAGGGCGCCGTGGTCGCCGATCAGCGTCGCGAGCGAACCCCCGGCGACGATGCGCATGGTGAACAGCACCTGGTTGTCCTCGCCGATCCAGCCGAGCGGGGCGATCACATTCGGGTGGTTCACCCTGAGGCCCTGTTCACGGACGAAACGCAGCAGGGTCGAGGCGTCCGACTGCCGCAGCACCTTGGCCGCCACGATCCGGTTCAGTTTCAGGTCGCGGGCGCGCCACACGGCACCCATGCCACCCTCACCGATCAGGTCGATCAACTCATAGCGTCCTCCGAAAACCTCACCCATGTTCGGCAGCGATCCTCAGCAGGCGGGCGAGCTCCGGGGCGGTGGTGAGTTCGGCGAGTCGCCGCAACTCTTCCGCGGGGGCCGCGTTGTGCAGTTCTCGGGTGGCCGGGTTCATGGAGGTGGAGATCGTGGGTGTGGCCTCCCGGATCTCCTTGAGGCGTTCCGTGCGCTGTGCCGTGGTCAGTTTCGGGGCCTGCTGGGACATCTCGATGAGCGCCTGAAGGCGTCCCAACACGGCGGGGTTCCCGATCTTGGCGCGCTGTCCCGACAGCAACTGCGACATCATGGGGGCTGACAGCCCCAGGACCTGCGCCAGACCCGCCTGGGTCAGTCCCAGGTCGCCCCGGATGCGCCCCGCGATGTCGGCGAGCGGCTCCCCGTAGAGCTGTCGTTGTCGTGCCAGGTTCTCCTCGATCGCCATCTCGCCTCCTTCGCCGACATCCTACGGGACGGGCAGCCGACGGCATGCCACGGTTTGTCGGGATGGGGCGGGTTTCAGCAGCTGGGACGGTGGGTGTCCCGAGGGGTCAGTGGCGCAGTCGGCGGATGAGGCACACCGCCACGGGGAACAGCAGCAGCCAGAAACCCGAGGCCGGCATGAGAACCACCCCGGTCAGCGTCAGCAGACCGAAGAGCACGATGAAGGACCACGGGATCGCCACCCCTGTGCGTTCCAGCTGCGCGGCGAGCAGACCGATGGCGATCAACGCGAATCCCGTCACCAGGAACCAGAAGATCAGACCTTGTGGGGGTGGGTCGTCCCAGACTCCGATCAGCCCCGCGTTCGCGGCGTCGAGCAGAATCCGCCACCCGACGACGATGCCGAAGAGATTGTGAATGATCCCGATGAGCACGAGACTCCAGCCCACCAGGGGAAAAGTTTTTGATTCCATGCTCAAAAACTAGCACGGGGTGGGTACGCTTGCTGTCGTGGGAAGGCCGCCGAAGTTCAGTGAAGACGCGCTGTTGGACGCTGCTCTCGTGGTTGTTGCCCGGGACGGGAAGACGGCCACCACGGCCGATGTCGCGGCCGCCGTGGGGGGTGGGGTCGGGTCGCTCTACTACCGGTTCGCGAACCGGGAGGTGCTGCTGCTGGCCTTGTGGGTGCGCAGTATCAAGCGATTCCAGGTCGACTTCCTGGCCGCCGCCGGGTCGTCCCGGGATCCCGGGGAGGCGCTCGTCGCGGCCGCCGTCGCCATTCCCCGTTACTGTCGCGAGAACCCCGGCGAGGCCCGGGCCTTGACGCTTTTCCGTCACGCGGAGCTGCTGGCGCGCCTGGAGGCCGGTGACGACGAGCTCGCCGCCTGCCCCGGCGACCTGCGGGAGGCGGTCCGGGGACTCAACGACGAGGTCCTGGCGGTGCTGGGGGAGCTGACCCGGCAGCGTTTCGGGTCCCTGAAACCCCTGGAACTGGTGCGGGTCGCGGTCCAGCAGACCCCCTATGGCCTGGTTCGACCCTTCCTCGGGGCGGGCGCCGGGCCGATGCCCGCCTGGCTGGACGACATGGTGGCGGCCATGGTGCCCGCGGCCCTGGCGGTCGCGGATCGTCCGGGATGGTCCGAGGGGCACGAGTGATGTCGAACGCCTGCCCAAAGGCTGAACGCTTGTCTTGTTGTCGAATGCTTGCGCTGTAGCGCTGGCGGATGACCATAAGGCTGGCGTTTGTGTGGGAAGGCCAGCGGATGACCATAAGGCTGGCGGTTTGCGGGAAGGCTGGCGAACCGGGGTGGAGTGTGGGCGACGCTTGTCTTGTTGTCGAATGCTTGCGCTGTAGCGCTGGCGGATGACCATAAGGCTGGCGTTTGTGTGGGAAGGCCAGCGGATGACCATAAGGCTGGCGGTTTGCGGGAAGGCTGGCGAACCGGGGTGGAGTGTGGGCGACGCTTGTCTTGTTGTCGAATGCTTGCGCTGTAGCGCTGGCGGATGACCATAAGGCTGGCGTTTGTGTGGGAAGGCCAGCGGATGACCATAAGGCTGGCGTTTGTGTCGGGTGGGCTGGCGGTTTGTGGGAAGGCCGGCGGACCGTGAGGGCGGGAGGGCCGATGAGCCGGGGTGGGGAGGGTACTTCTCCGGGAAAGACCGAACCCCCGGTGTGAACGCCGGGGGTTCGAGCGATATGGCTTGTGGCGGAGGATACGAGATTCGAACTCGTGAGGGCGTGAACCTGCTTTGACAAGGATATTTGAGAACTATGAGAATCGGGTAATGGGCAGTAGGGGGGTTAACAAAGGGGGCTAACAGGGTCTACCATGGTCCCATGCCAAGGAAGAGCAGCTGGGGGCTATCCTGCACCATCGAACGCCCAAAAACTTCCCAAGGAACGCGGAGTTTTCGAGCAGTGAGCTGGCCCGGAGGCACTGGGGGGTCGAGGGTCAAGGCCAAGGGCACCACCATCCCCATGGCTGTGGCCCGGTTGGTGCTCAAGCTGGAGGCTCTTGGTCAGCAGGAGGAAGCCGCCAAGCTGCGGGCCAGTGCCGAGGCAGCGCTGGGAGCCTCCTTCATCGATGTTCTTCTGGCACCAAAGGACTCCGCGACACCTCAGGGCGTACTGAAGCCCCTTGGAGAGGCCGTGGAGTCCCTCATCGAGACCCGGCACAAGGCTGGCAAGCTCAGCGGGGGTACGTACCCCCGCTACCGGGGTTTGCTCCGAAACCACATCATGCCTAGCGCCTTGGCCAAGATGCCGATGGATGCCATTTCCCCTAAAGACATCGAAAGGTTTCTCGACCAACTGCGGGCAAAGAAGGGGAAGGACGGTACTCTTCTCCTTGGGACCACCCCGCTAACCACGATAGAAGGGCTCCTGGCGCAGGCCTTCCACAAGCAGTTGGCCGAAGGGAAGCTGGTCATCGACCCCATGGCGTCCATCGAGCGCACCAAGAAGCTGTCCAAAGCCGTTGGAGCGCAGTTCGCGGCCAGGGAAGGGGCGGCGCGATTCATCACCCTGCTGATGCAGGAAATCCCCTATAAGGCCTACTTGACAAGCTTTCTGCTGGGGTTTGGCCTCAGAACCTCGGAGAGACTGGCCATCCGTCACTGCTCCATTGCGACCGCGTTGCGCCATGGGAAGAACCGCCTACCGCAGCCAGTCATTACGGTTGACAGGCAGTTGGCTGAGGACCTCAGCTTGCAGCCCCTCAAGAAGAACTCTGAGCCCAGGAGACTCCCCCTTCCGATGGTGTCAGCACCTCACTTGGATGCCCTCTATCTCCGGCGGGCTATCCACCTCGTGAAGCTGGCTGAGCAAGCCGGAACCATTGGGGAGCTTCGGCGGAAGATGGAAGCCCATGCACAGCGCTGGGACCGGCCGAACATGGGGCCATCTGGGGCGATGTTTTCCCCGCTCTTTGAGCAGAGCACCTACCTTTACGCCAGCAGCAAGGGGGGACCGCTCCGCCGCCAGAATGTTAATGCCGCCTGGAAGCGCCTCTTGGAAAAATATGGAGATGGCGAGCAGGTGCGGGAACACGACTTGCGACATGTCTGCGCCACTGAGCTGGGCCGTCGAAACTTCCCGGCGGTTGTGATTTCGGCCATTACGGGTCACGCGGTCGACAGGCGAAACACGCTCCAAGCGGTCTACACCCACCCGAGCGCAGGCCAAAAGAAGGAAGCGATGGAGTTCCTCGGAGCCATTTTCGGCAGGCCCGCAGAGCCACCTCAGGAGCCCCTCCCGGATACGCTGGCAGATTACGCGGGCATGGCACCGCTTTGGAGTCTTTGGAGGGCTGACCGGGAAACCGACTATGCCCTGCCAAGGGATGCCACACCCCATGCTCGAGCAGTACATGCCATGAACCAGCTCTGGATGCCAGAAGCATTCCGAGTTGAGCACTTGAATGAGCCCATCAACCTAGCCTCAATCTGGCCTTTGAATCAGAGTTCCGTCGAGTGGCATCAGAAGCAGGGTATTGATGCTTTGAACTACTTCCCGAGGGGCAAGTAGCCACCCCAGCCCGATACCTGAAATCGCATCCTGGAACACCCCGGGATGCGGCAGGTTCTACCGGCCCCATTCAGGGTCACTTTCGCAGTTTCTGAGAAGATTTCTCAAAAAGTGCTCATCCTAGGCAGAACATCAGGGGCAGGGCTCAGGAAGACTCAGAATCGCTCTCTGTGCGCTCCTCAAGGTCAGGGAGGTCCGGCACGAGTTCGTGGATGGAGCAGCCCAGCGCTTCGGCCATGGTGATTAGCCGCTCGGCAGCGGTGGAGACCTGACCCAGCTCGACCCTCGACAAGTGATGGCGACCCCAGCCCGCCGCTGCTGCGAGACTCTCCTGGCTCAGCCCCAGCGCTAGCCGTCTCTCGCGGATTCGCCTCCCCATCTGCTCCCGGAACCCCATGACTCTCC
The DNA here is from genome assembly GCF_057238465.1 of Arachnia sp. Lineage (NCBI taxonomy): Bacteria > Bacillati > Actinomycetota > Actinomycetes > Propionibacteriales > Propionibacteriaceae > Arachnia > Arachnia sp. The sequence continues at coordinate 92,316 of NZ_DBHHFZ010000012.1, read as the reverse complement.
TCAACGTTTCGGTATCCAAGGGGAGCGAAGTAGGCATCCCCTAAGTCTGACGCCTTGAAGCGGCACGTTCTACCGCTCTAGGGCGGCAAGCATGTGCTATCCTAGCGTGGATGCCGCTCTAAAGCGGCAATACTTGAAGGGATAGTCATGTCATTGGGAGCATTCGCAGGCGGTTTGGCGGCGGGCATAGCCACCGGAGAGGACCCGCGACGGGGAACGAGGCGGCTAGTAGCCCTCTTTTTCATCCTCTTCGCGCTCCTCGGGCTGGTGGTGGCGGTGGCCATGCAACTCGCAACCCAGAACGGTTCCTTCCTTCCCGGCTGGGTCTTCTTCACGCTCTTCTGGGGCTTCACCCTGGCGGCCTCCACTATGAAGTGGGTTACCTTCACTCCTGTATCTGCTTTCAGCATCCTTCCCAGGGCCATCCTGGCGGCAAGGCAGACAACCTCAGGCAAAGTTTGGGCTATCGGCGCAGGAGCGGCTTGGGTCTTGGCCATCATCACCGGAGCCACCAGGGCCACCACCCCCACCATCTTCATTACCTTGGTCTTGGTGGTCTTCGCCTGGGGCATGGGGATATCTGCTGGTAAGGCCGAAGCCCGCGTCATGGTTTGGATGGAAGAGGTTAGGTCGGCGGTGGCCAGGGCCATCCCGTGTGACCCCGGGCAGCTTGAAGGCGGCAACTCCGGGGACCTAAGAAGACCAGAGGTAACTTTGATGTTTCCTTGGGTGCTCTACGGGGAAGCTGGACTGAGGTTTCTCAAAGACTTCAGCGAGCTGACTAGGGGCGCCCGATGGCACATCTTAGGCATGGACGGCACCGGCATCACCATCTGCTTGGACAAGGACAAGGAACACCACCAGAACCGCAAACGCTGACCTGCACTCAGTGACAACCGGTCCAGAACCCCAGGTTCTTTCAGGGGTTTTGGGCTGGCTGCATGGTCCGGCCAGGCGGCATCACGGAGGGCGGAGGTGGGTAAGGCCATGGGGCAGCTCGGCCTCCTCTGGAGAAGCCCCCTCAGTATCTGCACGGCAAAAGAGCAGCCAGCATCCCAGCATTGTCCAGGCCTGGGCACAGGACCCAAGGACTCCACTGCCACTCATCTGGAGTCAAAGGGGCAATCATTTGGCTTGCCACCAGACGCCCTGAGCAGACGATAGAAGGTTGCTCGGGATACCCCCAGAGCACGGGCAGCCTCACCCGCAGTAAGGGAGGGATTGCCATGCAACTCTGCTGCTCTGCGAACCAGCGCCTCATTGACGACGCTCGGTCTGCCCCCAGTCTTCCCAAGCTCCGCAGCTCTGGCTCGGCCGATAGCTGTCCGCTCCAGAATCATCTCCCTCTCAAACTCTGCAATGCTAGCTAGGACCCCAAAGAGCAGTCTCCCTTGAGCCGTGCCGGTGTCCAAGCCGTCCAAGGTTCGGAGAGTCGCCCCAGTTTCCTCAATTTCCCTCAATAAACTTGAGAGGTCGGACAGCGAGCGTCCCAGTCTGTCAAGCTTCACTAAGAGTACGACATCATCGGGGCGCAGATGTCCCAACAAAGCCTCCAATCCGGGCCTCTGACGGTCCTTGCCACTCAGGGCATCATCAAACACTCTCGTAGCTCCAGCTGTCTTCAGGCGGTCTTTTTGGTCCTGTAACGAATAGCCCTCACGGGCTTGGGTGGACGTCGAAACCCTCGCGTAGCCAAGAATCGCCATCACTAATCTCCTGTCTCAAATACCCGTGCGTCTCACGAGTTGGAATCAATATCTGTTGAGACGGGGATATGAGACGGCTTCTCTCGCGCCGAGACTGGAACCTCCACCTTGGTCAACACAAACGTGCGCTGTCTCGCAAGGTCATGAGAAAAGAGACGACTCGCAGCTGCGGTAGAGACCAACTGGACGGGCGAAGTGCGGACGCCAGATGGGCTCCGGGCAACCCATCTAAGCTCGATGGTCACCCCTCGACTCAGAAGGGTCGGTGTCTTGCTCTAAGATGGGCAGAGCCGACGGAGGATGGAGGGTAGCAGGATGGCGGCCAGGGCGCCTATCAACCCGGTTGCCCTCAAGTGGGCAAGACAAGTTGGCCAGGTGAGCGTATCGGACCTAGCAAGGGCACTGAACGTGAAGCCCGAGCGCATCGTGGACTTCGAGGGTGGGGACGCGCTTCCAACGTTTCGACAGCTCACGCTCATGGCAAAGAAGCTGGACCGTGCCCTAGGATTCTTCTTCGCGCCGCCTCCAAGTGTTCCGGATGTGCCTGCGACAGCCGACTTTCGTGGCCGCCCAGGCGAGACTTTGACATCCGACTTGGCCAAAGAGATGCGCAGAGCTGAACAGCACCGCAACGCTATGCTCGAACTCGCCGACAGGCAGGTACTCCGTCTTCCAGTGGGGCCGATTCGTTGGGATAACCTCGCCAGCCAAGCAAGGGAGTTTCGAGAAGAGCTGGGACTGACTCAGAACTATGTGCCTAAGTCTGGCCCAAACGCGTCTGTGTTCAGCGACTGGAGGTTGCTTCTAGAAACTCATGGCCTTCTAGTCTTGCAGACGACGGGAATCTCCCTTACAAGCTTTCGAGGGTTTTCCTTACACCATGAGCATCTGCCTGTAATTGTGGTTAACGGAGCCGACAGCCCAGCAGGGAAAACCTTTACATTGTTCCATGAGGTCGCGCACCTGATAAATCGTACTAGCGGCCTATGCACTCTACAGGACAGGGTCTTTGAAGAAGCCCTGGCTAACAACTTCGCCGCTGAGTTCCTGATGCCTCGCGACGAGTTCCTGACGCTTGCGCGTGATTATGCCGATGTCAAAGCGTTTATCGAAGAACTTGCCGCACATTTCCGCGTGAGCACTTTGGCCGTGGCGGTGAGACTTCGCCGATTCGGGCTCATCGATGACGCGAGCCTAGAGGAAGTCAGAATGGCCAGCGATGATGCTTGGGAGCGTGCGCGGGAAACGACCAAGAAGAAGAGTGGTTTCGTGCCCCAATGGAAGCTTCGCTACAGAGACCTGGGAAGCACCTTTATTGGCGTTGTTGCAGGAGCTCTTGAAGACGGGCGGGTCGACCTTGTTGACGCCACGTATCTCCTAAACGCGCGACTTCCAACTGTCGAGCAAATGCTGCAAGAATACTACCGTACCGGCGGCGCGCGGTGAAATTCACCCTGGATACAAACATCCTTGTCGGCCTCGTTCGACGCTATCCACGAGACATCTTCCCAGCTATGTGGGACCGACTGGAAGGTGCGGTCGCAGCAGGAAATAGCTGTATATGTGAGGCAATCCTTCGCGAGGTGCACCGAGGCGGCGACGAACTCCACACCTGGGCAAAGAATCTTCCCGGGTTTGTCTGCCCAGTAACTGACGTCGAGCTCATGACAGTCGCGGAGATTGCATCAGCGCACCCCGGATGGGTACAAGGCCAGGTAAATGAGGCAGACCCATTTATCATTGCGCACGCGAAGGCGGAAAGAGCGACTATCGTGACCGAGGAGACTAAGAAGGGCCCTGGAACTGCTGACCATAACCAAAAGATTCCTAACGTGGCTGCCGAATTCAATGTCTCCACAATAACGTTTCTTGACTACGTGCGCAGGCAGAACTGGAAGTTCTCCTAATTCCAATATGCTCTGTCCCTCACGATAGAACTCATTCGGCACGAGAGTAGATGAGCGCACACCAAGACTAGGGAGACGTGGGTGCAGAAGGAAAGAAGACATAGAGGTATCTATGACCCCACCCTGAAGTGAGGGACTTGGATGGCCGCCCACCCTCCTGACGACACCCCAGAGATTCCCTGGGCCTCCGGTACCCGCGATTTCCCTAAGTGCTGGTTAGCGTTCCAAATATGTCCGCATCCAAGTCAAGTGCGGCCCCATAGGGAAGGGTCCAGGTATCCCTCGACCTGAATGCCATGCTTGGCATCCGTAGGGAATTAGGACCCACTCACCGAAGTGAGCATCTTTTATACCCTGCCATCATGGTCTAGTCCGAGACGGTGCCATGGTTCACCGCTTGGTCAATCTTGGGAATGCCTGAGACAGAGATATCTGTGCCCCACTGCCAGCGTCCATCTGCCCGAAGGCCCTAACACGCGGATGGCCCGAAACCTGGTGGCGCCCAAAAAGCGCCCAGGGGTTGACCCTGGCGCTCTATTCATTCTTTGCTGCTTTCAACATTCTCTCGTCCGCCGGAGTCGCTACTAATATCTGAACAATAAAAATGACCCCCGGAGAAGTCGATTCCTCTGGGGGTCAATGCGTCCTGGCGGGAAAGCATTGGTATGAATATCTAAATGGCTCTAGTCGTGGTGAGGGTTGGGAGGGTGAGGCGGCAGGGAGAGGAGACCTGAAAACCTCGGGCGTAGACGCAATGCCCACAGGGCCATCGACACTGGACGCGCTGTCGTCATACTTGGGTCATTCTTGGCGGCCAACTGCTGGGCCATTGGAGGGAATCCAAGGAAGGATTACGTGGGTTCTGCTGAAGACTTTGTCTAAGCAGAACATCTTTCGCTTTTCCGTCGCCAAAAAACCCTCTTATCTACGAGGCAAAACAGCTCATAATAATGTTCTGGGGTAGGAGTAGGCGGGAATTAGAAGAGGATAGGGAGGGGGATAGGGGAAAGTGTGGCGATATAGAAAACGGGAACACCCCTCAGTGTCAGATTGGAGGCAATCATGCTCGAACCAACCGACTTATTGGCCGAACTGCTAGACGATTCTCCGGAAGAGATGGATTTGATAAAGCCGGTCTCAACACTACTGAAATTACCTGAAAAAGAAGCTGCACATAGCAGACGAATCATATCCAAGAACCGTCGCCAACCAGAAATCTCCCCTGGAAACCTAGAACTCATGGCCTTCCTGGCCAAGTTTCCTGGAGCCACATTGGAAGCGATGAGTATGCTCCAGGTGCGCCAGGCCAACCCCTTCTATGAGGCTGGTGTCCTTAGGGCAATTGGAGGTGTGGAAGCGACTTTGAAGAAGCTGAGGCGCATGGGGATGCTCACCTGGCACAGAGACCCCGCAGCCCAGGAGAACTATTTCTCCATCACTACCGAAGGTATCGAAACCCTGGGCTCCAAGGGGTACGAAACTGGCGCCATGCAAACGCTCCGGGGGGTCGCCAAGACCCGAGCAGCTCATCTTTCCGCTATTGCTCAAGTGGCTGCCCAACTCTACAGCCCCGCTGGCTTCTTCAAGAACCTGCTAGGGATTGCACCCCTAAGTCTGGATGCGCTCATTTCTGAAAAGGAAATGCGCAATGCCTTCGAGCCGGTAAAATCAGCTCTGAGGGAGGCCAAGAAAAGGGGTGAACCGAGCGAATTCGGCCCCCTTCGCGCTGCCACCATGAAGGCGCGATTTGAGCAGGTGGCCCAAGGGACCTTGGTCTACGAGGATGTTGTGGATGCTGAGCCCATGCTTTGGACCTTGGGTTTCAAGCAGCGCGAGGGGAGCATCAGGAAGGCGGTGCACCAGCCTGACTTGGCCGCAAGGGTGCCAGCGCCAGCGGGCGGGGTTCGCTCTCAAAATCTCTTAATTGAAGTGGAGCTAAGCAAGAAGAACTGGAAGGAGTATGAAGCCATCTTGGCCACCTTGGCTGCCGAACTGAAGGAAGGGCTGACCTACGGTAGGGCAATCTATTTCACCATCGGCACCCAGATTCCCACACTACTCAAGAAGGTGGATATCAGTGGAAATCTCGGCCTCATCAACACGGGGAAGCTTTTAATCTTGCCCCTGAAGCATCGGGATGGGACCCCCTACAGCGACAATCGCCGCATCAAACTCGCATGACAAGCCGCACCAGATTGGAGGAACATCATAATGGATAAGCTCTACTCGCTCTACGACGCTTACATTGGCGCGAACCTCTGGGCCATCGGCATCTCACTTACCGGGGCCATCCTTGCCATCCGTATCTTGGTGCCTCTGGTCATCAAGGCGGCCGCCCGCTGGAGGAACTTTGCGGGACGCAGGACCATCAATCCCGGGACTTGGTTTGCCATGCAGAGCAGACCTCTCTTCAAAGCCCAGAGCATGCTTCTGGCCAACTCGGGCCTTCGGGAGCTGTTCGCCCCGGCCAGCAACTTCCTGAAGGAGCTGACGGAAGAAGAGAAGGCGAAGGGCGTCATGAGCTTCGGGGCAGCCTGGCTCAGTCCTTATCCCCGCGCGGTCAAGGCCAGCATCAAGGCCAATCGCGGCGCGGCCAGGGGAAAGAAATTAGATGCTCATGCACAGGTTCGAGAGGTGGCCCGCTGCATCACAGTGGTGCCGCTGGAGCCCCGATATGGAGGCGGAGATGATTCGCAGCACTTCCAGATTTCGATTGACCTGCATGGACACGGGGCTGAGGAAGTAGCCCGCATCGAAGGGAAGATATCATCTCAGCTGGACCTGGTGGAACTCAACCCTATTCCGGGTCACCGAGGGGGTCGAGGAGTAGCTTATGCGGCTCACCGAACGGCACCTATCGACACCTTGATGCAGACCAAAATCGGGGTTGACTTCCTCAGGGCTAATCCTCCAAAGAATCCGTTCTCTCTACCCGTGGCGCTGGAAGAGTGTGGGGAGCCTTTCAGCCTACCTACCCATCACACCTTGGTTCTGGGTACCACAGGAAGCGGGAAATCCTCGCCGCTGAACTGCCTAATCTTCCAACAAGCAGAGTTTGTGGAGCAGGGAATTTCAGAGTTCTACGGGATTGACCCAAAACGGTCTGAGCTTAGGCCTTATGAAGACTCATGGCTGTTTAAAGAAGTGGTGTACTCGATGGAAGATGCCGTGCAGCTCATCGGGCACGTTGCAGGCATCCTCGACAAGCGCTCCAAGGCCAACCCCATCGACCTCTCCAAAGGGGAGCTGGGACGGAGCATGACCCCCTCGAAGACCCATCCCATGGTCTTCCTGGTCATTGACGAGATGCTTAGCCTGATTGGAGACTTGCAGACCAATCGTGAGACTGCCACCCTGAATCAACTCACAAAAATCATGGCGATGGGGCGGTCTCTCAACATCCTCATCGTAGGAGCCACCCAGAACGCAGACAAGGCTGTCTTGGGATGGATGCGGCCAAACATCGGCAATCCCGTGGTTCTCAGGCAGCCTTCTTCCTACTACAACGACCTGTTCCTGGGGCCAGATGCAGCCAAGAGGGGTTTCAACTCAACTACGATTGCTCCAGCAAACATAGCTAATGGCTACCGCACCGCAGGCATTGGGTTCACCTTGGGGGCGGACGGTGAGCCTGTGAAGGTGCGCTTCGCACATCTGACAGACAGAGACATCTCCGAGCTGATTCAACGCCACCCTGGCACTGGCTCTGCTCACCAAGCTGCTCCAGCTCCTCAATTCTCCGCGCCCGCTGTCGGTTCCGCTCTGACCAAGGAAGCGAGCCTTCAAGAGGCCGCTGAAGTCCCCGAGAGGCGCTCTCCCGAGGAATCCCAGGCGGCAGCTCTGATGGCGGCTCTGCGTCGCACACAGGGCCGCTGATGCCCAAGTCTCTGGAGGCAGGTTTCACCCCCCAAAACCTGGACCTCCATCGTCTGCCGGACCAATGGGGGGTTAACAAGGGGGGCTAAAATGTGCAAAAACGACCCTAGCCAGAGGTAAACCCCCTAGTCAAAGCCGCTCTTACTCTTTGTGGCGGAGGATACGAGATTCGAACTCGTGAGGGCGTGAACCCAACCCGCTTTCCAAGCGAGCGCCATAGGCCTCTAGGCGAATCCTCCGCGGGGAACCCTACCCGAGGACCCGGGACTGGGCAAACTCGGCCGGTCTCGGCGGCGGAAAACCGGCTCATCCGAGACCAGACGGCGCAGGCCTGGCGGAACGCGGCACCTCCGGATGTGAGGCGCCGAGGCGGAACCTTTTCAGAGCACCATGGCAGCAACCCAGCCCGCGGCCAGCAGCGGCAGGTTGAAGTGCAGGAATGTGGGGATGACGGTGTCGCGCATGTGGTCGTGCTGGCCGTCGGCGTTCAGGCCTGCGGTGGGGCCGAGGGTCGAGTCGGAGGCGGGGGAACCCGCGTCGCCCAGCGCGCCCGCCGTGCCGATGATGGAGACGGTGGCCAGGGGTGAGAAACCCAGTGCCACGCACAGCGGGACGTAGATCGCGGTGATGATCGGCAGGGTGGAGAACGACGACCCGATGCCCATCGTCACGAGCAGACCGACCAGGAGCATCGCGAAGGCCGCCATCGCCTTGTTGTCGCCGAACAGTCCGGCGGTGGCCTGGACGAGGGGTTCGACCTGCCCGGAGGCCTTCATCACCGAAGCGAAACCCTGCGCGGTGATCATGATGAAACCGATCAACGCCATCATGCGCATCCCGGAGGTGAACACCTCGTCGGCCTCCAGGCGTCGCACCACGCCCGTCGCGATGAAGACGAACAGCCCCACCAGGGCGCCGACGAGGAGCGGATCGGCCTTGGAATTGGTGATCGTCAGCCACGACTGGATGACGAAACTGGCGCCAATCGCGACCACGGCGATGATCACCTTCGGTTTGCTCACCTTCGCAGGGGCGGCGATGTCGACCTTCACGTCGGGGTCGTAGTCGCGGGGTTTGCGGTAGGTCACCAGGACCGCGATCAGCAGCCCTGCGACCATGCCCAGCGCGGGAATGCCCATCGCCACCATCACGTTGACGCCGTCGACGTCGAGCCCGGCCTTCGTGATGTTGCCCAGCAGGATGTCCTCCAGGAAGATTTTCCCGAACCCGAGCGGCAGGTACATGTAGGTGGTGACCAGGCCGAAGGTGATGATGCAGGCCACGGCGCGACGGTCGAGTCGCAGCTGGGTCATGATCGCCAGCAGCGGCGGGATCAGCAACGGAATGAAAGCGATGTGCACGGGAACCAGGTTCTGGCTCATCACAGCCATCGCCGCGATGCCCGCGAACATGCCCCACTTCACCCAGAAGACGGTTCTCTGTCCGGAGCTCTGACCGTCGAGCCGGCGGATGAGGGCATCGGCGAGCAGCTGCGTCAACCCGGAGTGGGCTACGGCCATGGCAAATGCCCCCAGCAGCGCGTAGGAAAGAGCGATGCGTGCACCACCGGCCAGACCCTCCTGGAAGGCGACCATCGTCGCTTCCAGGCCGATCCCGGAGAGCAGGCCGCCCACCAGCGCACCCAGGAACAGCGACAGCACGACGTGCACCCGGAAGGTGGCGAGAATCAGCATCACGAGGACGGCGGCGACAACAGCATTCATTCCAGAACCCCTCAAACGGCGACGGTAGGAGCCTAGAGGGCGCCGTTCCCAGGACGTCTTGACCCCCTGAAGTTGATTGGGTCGAGCGTCAGCGAGCCGGTCGTGTCGAAGCCATGGTGAGGGTGTCTGTGGGCTTGTGGTTGGGTTCTGGCTGTCGGGTGTGGGGTGGTTTCGACTCAGCCGTTCGCTTCGCTCACGTGCTGGCTCAACCGGCTTTGTTCTTGTGGAAGTTGGTTGAGCCGGCCTGCTCGCTCTGCGAGCCGGTCGTGTCGAAACCTCTTGCGCGTGTCCGGGGAACTTGGGTGGGTTCTGGCTGCCGGGTGTGGGGTGGTTTCGATTCGGCTTGCTCGTTCCTCGCGACCCGGCTCAACCGACTTCAAAGGGTGGAGGTTTGTCTGTGAGGTCGTTGCCGAGGTGCTGTCTCATGTACACTTGTGGATGGTTCCTCGCGCGGCGGTACCTCGCCCAATTCCCCCAGGGTCGGAAGGCAGCAAGGGTAAGTGAGCTCTTCCGGGTGCGCGAGGGGCCTTTTCTTCTGCCGCGGGATGGTCAGCGATTTCCCAGCTCCAGCCGAACCCAGGACCGCGTCGTGAGGATGGCCCCCGCGAGGCCCGCCGCCAGTGGGAGCAGTAGGGCGAGGGGCGGCGTGTTGCCGCCCGGGGTGGCCCACAGGACGGGAGTCGCCCACGGGATGAGATCCCCGATGCCGAGACCGGTGGCCAGGTTGGTGACGATCACGATCCCTAGAGCGGCCGCGATCCCCGCCAGGTAGCCGCGTCCGAGGGTCGCGAACCACGCCATGGGCAGTGCGCCGGCCCCGAGGAGCACACCGACCAGGGTGATGGTTCCCGCGCAGCCCGCAGCCCCGGTGACGGGCAGGCCCAGGCAGATGCCCACGAGGGCCGTCAGAGCGCCGGATGCGACGGCCAGCGCCGCGGACCATGCGGTGATGACGAGCAGTTTCGCCAGAGCGATCGTGCCCGGGCCGACAGGGAGGGCGAACAGACCCACCACGGTGCCGTCGGTGAACTCCCGGCCCACCAGCCAGGACGCGACGATCCCGGCGGCGAGCAGGACGGTGACCCCGGTTCCCATGGCCGCCAGCCCCGTCAAACCGGACCAGCCCACGGTGGTCATGAGCCCGGCCGCCTTCGTGCCCACCTGGGTGTCGGGGGCCATCGTCGCGGCCGCATACCCGCCCGCAGAGGTGGCCACCACCAGGACCAGTGACGTTGCCGTCGCCACCCGGGTCACGGTCGACCGTGTGAGTTTCCGGGCCTCGATGCCCAACAGGTGGCCGGGAATCATCGTTTCCTCTCCTTCTCCTCGCGTTCCTCGGCGGCCAGTACGGTCCGGAAGAACCTGGCCTCCAGATCGGGTCCCGTGGGGGTGAGGGAGTCGATGACGCGACCGGCGTGCAGCACGTCGACGCGATGCGCGATCCGCGTCAGCTCGTCGAAGTGGTGGCTCGTCACCAGAACGGCCACGCCGTCACGGGTCAGATCCGCGATGATCCCGCGCAGCCCGGCGGTGGCCAGCGGGTCGAGGGCGTTCGTCGGTTCGTCGAGGACCAGCAACCGGGGTCGGTGGGCCATGGCCGCCACCAACCCGACCTTCTGCCGGGTACCCAGCGACAGGCGACGTGCCGAGACATCCAGCCAGTCGCCCAGCCCGAGAAGATCGGCGAGTCCGGCGATGTGATCCGCGACGTGTCGGGGATCGTGGCCGTGCAGTGCGACGGAGGCGAGGATGTTCTGCCGGGCCGTCAGCTCGGGATAGGAGAACGGGATCTCCACCAGGTGCCCGACCGCGCCCCACGGTTCACCGCCTAAGGTCCGGGCGTCGTGCCCCAGGACCTCGACGCTCCCGGATCCGGGCCGCAGCATGCCCAGGGCGACGCGCAGGGCGGTCGTCTTCCCGGCGCCGTTCAGGCCCACCAGTGCCAAGCACTCGCCGGGGTTGACGACCAGATCCAGGTTGTCGAGAACCCGTCGGCCTCGCAGGTCGCGGGTGATGCCCCGGAGGGCCAGCGCGGGACTCACCGCGTCTCTCCCAGCAGGAGCTCCAGACCCTCCCGCAGGGCCTGGACCGCCGGTTCGCCCGCCGGTTCATCCGCCCAGGCCAGGAGCAGGGACGTCGCGGCACCGATCACGGCCCCCGCTGCCACGCAGGCCTCGCGAGGTCTGGTGTCCTGCGTCATCAGCGCTTCGCGGATCGCGTCCCGGGTGGCCTGCCCGGAGGCCCATGCTGCCGACCGCAGCGAGTCGGTGGTGGCGATCAGCTCGATGCGTTCCCGGAACTCCTGTGAGCCCAGCTCGGCCTCGGCGGCGGGGTCGTCGAGGGCGGCGAGCAATCCGCGCACGGCGCGTTCCAGGGGCGGGAGTTCTTTGGGCTGGGCGGCGGCCGAGGTCGCGATGAGGGGGTCGAACAGGTCGCCGACGACCACGGATTCCTTGGTGGGGAAGTGTCGGAAGAAGGTCATGTGGGAAACCCCCGCGGCTCTCGCGATCTGCGTGACGGAGGTTTGGGCATAGCCGTGTCGGTGGAACAGGTCCAAGGCGGTCTCCCGGAGCCGGGCCCGGGTTTGGGTGGGAACGGATCTCACCCTCATATGTTAGCAGCTAACTGTTATTGAATAACGTAATGGGTTGAGGAGATCCCCGGGGCGGGACCTTGTCCTCTCGCAGGCCAGGCCTGCTGCCCGGCCGTCGGATGGTTCCGACACGGACTGTTCGCCGGTGCCCCCCGATCCGGCTCGCCGATCCTGGGGTGAGGAATGTGGCTGGCGGGAAAGTGTCGGTGGCCTCCAATACAGTTGAGCGCGTGGAAGACGAGTACGACGGCGAACCCGAGGACGAGTACGCACCCCTGGACGAGGGATACCTCGACGAGCCCGCCTTCGAGCAGGAGGGGCCGGGCCTCTTCGACGAGCCCGGGGACGAGGGACCAGCGGCCCCCGCGTCCGAGGTGCCGTCGCATCCGGTCGCGGACGACCAGCGGGCACGCGCCGAGGTCGCGCCCCCACCGCTGGCGCTCTACCGGCGTTACCGCCCGGATTCGTTCGCCGAGGTGATCGGCCAGGACCACGTCACCGTGCCCCTGATGCGGGCCCTGGACAACAACCGCGTCAACCACGCCTACCTGTTCTCCGGGCCGCGCGGCTGCGGCAAGACCACCTCCGCCCGCATCCTGGCGCGCTGCCTGAACTGCGAACAGGGCCCCACGTCCACGCCCTGCGGGGTCTGCCGTTCCTGCCAGGACCTGGCGCGCGGCGGGCCGGGCAGCATCGACGTGATCGAGATCGACGCCGCCAGCCACGGCGGTGTCGAGGACGCCCGCGACCTGAGGGAACGTGCCTTCTTCGCCCCGGTGCACAGCCGCTACAAGATCTACATCGTCGACGAGGCCCACATGGTCACCACCGCGGGTTTCAACGCGCTGCTGAAGCTGGTCGAGGAACCCCCGCCGCACGCGAAGTTCGTCTTCGCCACCACGGAACCGGAGAAGGTCATCGGCACCATCCGGTCGCGCACCCACCACTACCCGTTCCGTCTGGTGCCGCCGCGCCTGCTCGGTGAATACCTTTCCGGGATCTGCGCCACGGAGGGTGTGGTGGTGGAGCCGTCAGCCCTGCCGCTGGTGGTGCGCGCGGGTGGCGGATCAGTGCGCGATTCCCTGTCGGTGCTGGATCAGCTGCTCGGCGGCGCCGGTCCGGAGGGTGTCTCCCACGACCAGGCGGCGGCGCTGCTCGGATTCACCCCGGACGCGCTGCTGGACGAGATCGTCGACGCCTTCGCCGCGGGGGATGCGGCGGGGGTGTTCCGCAGCATCGACAAGATCATCGAGATCGGCCAGGATCCCCGCCGGTTCGCCGAGGACCTGTTGCGGCGGTTGCGGGACCTGGTGATCCTCGCCGCGGTGCCGCAGGCCGCCGAGAACGGCATGCTGGAGGTTTCCGCGGACCAGGCGCAGCGTCTCGCCACGCAGGTCGCGGGCATGGGTGCGGGGGAGCTGACCCGCGCCGCCGAGGTGATCGCCGACGGTCTGACGGCCATGCGCGGCACCACCGCGCCCCGCCTGCACCTGGAGCTGATGTGCGCCCGGGTGCTGCTGCCCGGGGCCGACACCGACGAACGCGGCCTCCACGCCCGGATGGACCGGTTGGAGCGGCGGGTCGGGATGATCGGCGACGGGGCACCCGCGCCGGCGCCGCAGGAGCAGCGACCCCCGCAGCAGGACCGGCAGCCATCGCCTCGGCAGCCCGCCCCGGAGCCGCGCCCCGAACAGGCCCCTCGGCCCGAGCAGCGGCCCCCGCGACCCGAGCCCGCCGCGCCGCACCAGCAGCAACGCTCGCAGTCGGAGCCCACGCAGCCGCCCCGGCAATCCCAGCCCGGCAGGCCGCAGCGCCGCCCGGCCGGGGCGCCGCCCGCCGGCGCGCAGACCCCCGCCCCCCAACGTCCCCCACAGCCCGGGCCGGAGGCGCCGCACCCGGCCCAGAGTGGGCGCACCCTGACCACGCCGGAGCTGCGTCAGGTGTGGCCCAGCGTCCTGGAGGACGTGAAACGTCGCCGCCGTTTCGCCCACATGATGCTCAGCAAGCACGCGCAGGTGCTGGACGTCACCGACGGGCAGCTGCTGCTCGGTTTCAGTGACGCCGGGGCCAGGGAGAATTTCTCCTCCTCCGGGGTTGGGGACCTGCTTGTCCAGGCCATCATCACGGTCATAGGCGTCGAGGTGCGCATCCAGGCCGTGATGTCCGGCGCCAACGAACGCCCCGCCCAGCCGGAGCAGCAGGCCGCGCCCCCAACCCCGGAACGTGAGGACCCGCGGCAGGAACCCCCGCCGGAGCCCAGGCAGCCGCGTCGCCGGCCCGAGCCGACACCACCCACACCTCCGGAACCTGATCCCGAACCCGAGATCGCCGAGGACGACCAGAGCCTGGAGAACGCCGATGAACTGGCCGCCCAGCTCCTCGCCGACGTGCTGGGGGCCGAGATCATCCCCGACGAGCCCCTTAGTTGATCCGGCCAATTGAAGTTGGTTGAGCCGAACTTCACGAGCGTCAGGGGTTTCGACTCGGGTCGCTCGTTCCTCGCGACCCGGTTCAACCAGCTTGGGGGAGGGGTGTTCGCGACCCGGCTCAACCGGCTTTGGGGGAGGGGTGTTCGCGACCCGGCTCGACCAGCTTCGGGGCCCGATCGGCGCGCGGGAGAACTCGTTTGTCCGTGGGACCTTTTATCATTGAGCGCGACGGAAGGACGCCATGACCGAAGGATTCGACATGAATGCGCTGCTGGCCCAGGCCCAGCAGATGCAGGAACAGATGCTCGCTGCCCGCGACAACCTGGCCGCCAGGGAGTTCGAGGCCGCCGCGGGTGGCGATCTCGTCACGGTGAAGCTCAACGGGTTGGGTGAGCTGCTGGACGTGACCATCGCGCCCGCCGCCTGTGACCCGGAGGACACCGAGAGCCTGTCCGCGTTGATCGTCGCCGCTTTCCGGTCGGCGCGCCAGCAGGTGGAGTCGGCGGCTGCCTCCGCCACCCCCCAGATCCCGGGAATGGGTTTCTGAGTTGTACGAGGGCCCCATTCAGGACCTGATCGATGAGCTGAGCCGCCTGCCCGGTATCGGCCCGCGCGGCGCGCAGCGCATCGCCTTCCACCTGCTCGACGCGCCCGATGAGGAGGTCTTCCAGCTCGCCGACGTGCTGCGTCGCGTCAAGGAGGCGGCGCGGTTCTGCGAGGTGTGTTTCAACGTGTCGCAGGAAACCCGCTGCCGGGTGTGCCGCGACCCGCGTCGCGACCGGTCGCTGCTGTGCGTGGTGGAGGAGTCGAAGGACGTGGTCGCCATCGAACGCACCGGCGAGTTCCGCGGCACCTACCACGTGCTGGGTGGGTCGATCTCTCCGATCGACGGCCGCGGCCCCGGCGACCTGCACACCCGGGAACTGTTCCAGCGCCTCGCCGACGGGACCGTCACCGAGGTGATCCTCGCCACCGACCCCGACACCGAGGGCGAGGCCACGGCCTCCTACCTGGGACGGATGATGCGCGACTTCGGGGTGCGCGTCACCCGGCCCGCATCCGGGCTGCCCGTCGGCGGCGACATCGAGTACGCCGACCAGATCACCCTCGGCAGGGCCTTCGAGGGACGCCGTTCCATGTTCGGCGACGAACCCGAACCGGCACCCCAACCCACCCCCGAGGAGCCCGTGCGGGATGAGGCGAGGGGGGACGAGCGGGAATACAACACGGCCTACCAGTCGCTGGTGGGAACCCCGGCCCGCTGACCGGCCGCGCCGGCACCCCGGTCCTGCATCGTCGGCCGGGGTCGTTCACACCGGAGACCCCGCCGGCGGTCCTGCTCTCGCCCGCGAGCGCATTCCGTGCGGCCGGGAGCGGGAATCCCGCACCCGCTGTGCAGGAATTCCCTGATCGCACGGCCCGCGTCTCCCTCACAGGTGTGGGTGAGACCGTCACCGTCCGCGGAGCCAATCCAGTATGGCGGGGACCCGTTGCGTGACGGCGAGCCAGAGCAGGTCGCCTTTCCGGGAATGGTCGCCGGGATGAATCCGGGGTCTCGCACATCACATCGGCGGTGGCGATTTGCGACCGGACCGGTCCACACATGAGCCGGCTTCGGCCAGGCGGCGAACGACTTCCGTCGATGGGGACGACGTGGTGGGTGAGTGCATCTATAGTCCTGTCATGTTGTCGCGGTGGCGGTGGCTTGCTCGACGGGCAAGGGGGTCCGTGGGGTTGCTGGCCGTGCTCCTGGCGCTGTCCGCGGTCGTTGCGGGTGTCCTTTCCGGGGTGCTCGGCCGGGCGGCTTTCGAGGAGGGATCCGCTGCCCGCCGGGCGCTGACCGTCGACGGGACGGCCGGCGCCGAGATCGTCACCCGCCGGGCCGCCGACCCGGCCGTTCAGGACGAGACAGTGCGGCGCATCATCGGATCGTGTTTCGGGGACGTGCCGGTGGAGGTGACACGCGACGTCGTCGCCGATCCCGTCGTGATCGCAGGAGCCTCCGAGGCGGAACCCTTCGCCAGGTGGACGATCCGGCCCGAGCCCGCCCGGATCACGGCGGAACACCTCGATCCCCTCGCCCGGGGTGCCACCGCCCTGAGGCAGCAGCTGCGTTCCAGCGAAGTTGGTGTGCGGGGTGTGCAGGTGCTGGGCGACCTGGAGAAAACCACCACCTCGGCTGCCCGGAACCTCGCGGTGGCGCGGGCCCTGTCCTGGATTCCGTCGGGGTTGCTGGCCATCGTCGCCGCGCTGGCCGTTTCCCGGGTGACGAGGCTGCTTGCAATCACCCGGGAAACCGAGATGCTGCAGCTGCTGGGCCGCGGCGCCACCGGAGGTCAGGTGCTGTTCGCCAATCTGGTGGAGGCGGGCGTCGTGGCCCTGGCGGGTTCGTTCGCCGGTTCGGGTTTGGCGTGGGTGGTGCTGACTCTTTTCGGCGGCGTCCCGGTGGCGCCGGTGCTGGCGGGTGGGGCCGCCACCCTGGGGCTGGTGCTGGGTTGTGTGGCCCTGGCCGGGATCGGGCGGCTGCGTGGGCCGGGCCGGGACGAGACCTCGCGGCTGCGTGCGGGCAGGTTGCGGACGGCGGTGGCCGCCACGTCGCTGGCGTTGGTCGCGGGAGGGGCGGGGCTGGCCTCGGCGCAGTTGCTGCGCGTCGGATCGACGATCCGATGGGACCGGGAACGCCCCGTTCCCGACTGGCTGGCCACCGCGGCCCCCGCGCTGCTCCTGTTGCTGGCCGCCCTGGTGGCGGTGGCCCTGCTCGGCCCCCTGGCGCGTCTCGCCGAGGTGTTGCTGCTGCGGGGTCGTGGTCTCACAGGTGCGCTGGCCGCTGCCCAGGTGGCGCGGAACCTGGGGGCCTTCGCCGTCGCGGCCGTGGCCACCGTGCTGGCCGTCGGAACCACCCTCCTGGCGGCGGGATACGACGGCACCGCCCCGCCCCTGCAGCAACGGCTCAGGAACCTCGCCGCCGGGGCGCCCGTGGTGGCGGACCTGCGGGAGGCCGACGCGGATGTGGGGCGGTCGACCTCCCAGCCCTCGACCCCCGTGTGGCGTTACCCGGAGGCCTCGATCGGCCCGGTCGCGCTGACCGCCATCGCCGCCGACATCCCCGGGCTGGCTGCGGTCTCCGGTCAGAGCCTGCCGGAAGGCCTGGGGGCGCAACTGCCAGGACAGCGCCTGCCGGTTGCCATCACCCCGCGGCTCGCCGAGGAGACGGGGCTCGCGGTGGGTGATGAGTTCCAGATCCAGCTCTTCTCCCGGTATCTGCTGGCCGTGGTCGCCGCCAATGTTGAGGCCGTTCCCGGGACGACCCGGTCGAACGCCCTGCTGGCGGATGCCGGTTCGCTCCGGCGGGCGCTGGAGAGCCGGGGAGCGGAGCTGCCCGCCCCCTCCCAGCTGTGGCTGTCCCCGGTGGGGGAGGACCCCCGGGAGGCCGCCGACCGGTTGCGCGGAATGCCCGGGACCTCGGCGGTGACCGTCACACCGGCGGAGGCCGCCCCCGACGATCCCAGCCGTCTGGTCGCGTCCCGGTTCCGTTCGGCGGCCCTGGGGTCGGTGGTGCTGGCGGTGCTGGGGATCGGGGCGGTTGCCTTCACCCAGGCCGGGATGCGCCGCGGCCAGGTGGTGGTGTTGCACGCCCTCGGCGCCGACGCCGGGAGCCAGGTCCGCGGCCGGGTCCTGGAACTGCTCGGGGTCGTGGTCTTCGCCGCCGTGTTCGGGGCCGGTGCGTCCTGGCTGCTCTGCCGGGTCCTGATGGCCGGTCTGGCCGGCGGTGTCGTAGCGCCCGGGACGGTGTCGCTGCCCATCGAGCAGCGCATCGAACCCGCCTGGCCCGGTGCGCTGCTGGCCGTTTTCGCGTTCCTGATCGCGGTGACGACGTGGGCGCTGGGCCGCGTCATCCGCGGGCAGGTCCGGGACGGACACCTCCGGGAGGAGGCGACATGAAACTTTCCCGGCTGGCGCTCCGCATGTTCACCGCCGAGATCTGGGCGCCTTTGCTGCTGGCGCTGTTCGCAGCCGTGGTTTCGGGGCTGGTCACCCTGGCGCCGCGCGCCCTGGCGCAGGCCGACGCGGAATACCTGGCCTCCCGGGTGGGGGAGGTCTCGGCCATCCGCGGCGATCTCCGCGCCCGGTGGGACACCGAGGTCGCGGTGGGTGGCAGCGGCACCGACGAGGCGTGGGGCATCTGGTTCGACTCCCTGAACCGGTTGCGCGCCGCGCAACCCGAACCGCTGCGCGGACTGCTCGGGTCGCCCCAGATACTGGCCCATCTGGGGGCTCAGTCCGTTTTCATCCCGCAGGGCACCGAGTTCTACCAGGTTCGCGTCACCCTGACCGCCAACCCCGAGATGACGAGCCAGCTCGAGTTGGTCTCGGGACGCTGGCCGCAACCCGGGGCGTCGCCGCAGACCGGGGACGTGGAGGTGGTGCTTCCCGACGACGTCGCGGCCCGGATCGGCAAACGGGTGGGTGACGCGCTGGGTGAGGGCATCGCCCTGGTGGGCACCGTGCGCATCGCCGACCCCGCCGCCCCGCGCTGGCGGTTCGACCCGAGCCTCCAGCTGGAACAGGAGGTGGATCCCAACAGCGGCACCGCCGCCACCGTCGCCGCCTTCATGGCCCCCGAGGACCTGCTGAACGTCGCGGCCGAGAGCGGGACCCGGGTCGGTTTCTTCGCCTGGTATCCCCTCGACGCCGCATCGCTGGCGGCGGGACGGGTCTCGCTGTCCGAGCTGCGCACCCAGCTCGTCGGTTTCCAGTCCGATGTCCGTGAGGTGGTTCCGACCGGCGCGCTGGAACCCGCCCTGAAACGCCAGGAGGCCCGGTTCAGCACAGGGCTTACCGAGGTGCTCGACGAGATCGTGAAACAGCAACGCACCACGGCCTCGCTGGTTGCCGTCGTGGTCGCGGGACCCGTCGGGGTGGCGGTGGCGTTGATGCTGGTGGCGGCCCGGATGGTGCTGCAACGACACCGGGCGACGCTGGCCATCACCCGGTCCCGTGGCGCCTCACCGCGGCAGCTGCGCGTCTGGGCGGCCGGCTGGGGGCTGCTGGCCGGGATGCCCGCCGCGTTGCTGGGGCACCTGGCAGCGACCCTCCTGGTGCCCTTCGACGTTGGTGCCTGGCAGTGGCTGCCCACCATTTGGGCCGGGCTGTTTCCCGCCGCGATGCTGGCGCTGGGCGTCGAGGCCACCACCCCCACGGGGCGCCGGGACCTGTCGGTAAGTGGCGGCGGGCGCTGGCGGATCGCCGCGGAGGTGGCCGTGCTGGCGGGTGCCGCACTGGCCTGCTGGCAGCTGTTCACCCGCGACGCCGGCTCGGAGGCGGGAATCGACTGGCTCGCGACCCTCACCCCGCTGGCCCTGGCGGCCGCCGGGTGCGTGGTCGCGCTGCGGTTCTACCCGCTTCCCCTGACCGGGTTGGTCCGGTGGTTCCGGCGAGGCCCGGGGCTGACGGGGTTCCTGGGGGCGACCCGCGCGCTGCGTGCCCCCGCGGCGGGTGGGGTTCCCGCCATGGCGGTGGTGCTCGGAGCCGCCGTCGCGGTGGCCGGCGTCGGCCTTTTCGGCACCGTCTCCCACGGCGCCCGGGCGGCGGTCTGGCAGGACGTCGGGGCGGCCGTGAAGCTGTCGGGGCCGCGCATCACCGACGACCTGCTGGCGAAGGTGAGGGCCATCGACGGGGTGGTGGCTGCCGGGAGGCTGTTCTTCACGGGGAACCAGCGCGACCTCAAGGGCCACGACGTGAGGTTGTGGCTGGCCGAACCCGAACTCGCGCGGGTCTGGGCCCAGGGCATCGAGACGCAACCGCCCCGGGAGTTCTGGGAGGACGGCGAACCGAAGGTGCTCACCAGCGAGGGCATCGGGAGGGGCACCGCGAGCCTGGCGGAGCTGGGCAGGGCGCGGCTGGTCGGATCGCTGCCCGCGCTGCCCGGGGCCGGCGAGACCGGCGACTGGGCGCTGGCCAGGACCGACCAGTGGCGGGGCAGCCCGGGTTCCCCGGCGATCCTGCTGGTGGCCACCGGGCCCGGGACCGATCCCGCGTCCATCGCGGCCCAGCTGCAGGAGCTGGAACCCTACGCCCAGGTGCTGACCGCGGCCGACGGCCTGACCGCGGTGGCGGATCACCCGGCCCTGTCGTTGCTGCAACGCATCTTCGCCGTCTCCGGTGCGCTGGCCGGTGTCTTCGCGGTCGCGGCGGTGCTGCTGGTTCAGGTGATGGGTGGTCCCGACCGGCTGCGGCTGCTGGCGGTGCTCCGCACCATGGGCGCCACCGGTGAACAGGCCCGGGGCATCACCGCCTGGGAGTTGGGGCCGCTGGTCGGGGTGGCGCTGAGCCTCGGGGTTGTCCTGGGGCTCGGAACCGGATGGCTGCTGGTTTCCTGCCTCGACCTCAGCGGATTGACCACCGGAAACCACCGGCCCGCCTGGCACCCGGACCTGGTTGCCCTGGCAGCGGTGGTGGCGGCGCTGGTGTGCGGCGCGGCGGCGGCGGTCGTGGTGAGCGCCCGGGCGGCCGGGCGGGCCAGTTTGAGCAGGGTGCTGCGAATCGGGGAGGAAGGATGAACATTCCACAGATCTGGTGCGAGGACCTGGTGCGCATCTACTCGACCGACGGGATCGAGGTGCAGGCGCTGCAGGGCCTCAACCTGAGCATTGACGAGGGCGACGTGGTGGCGTTGGTGGGGGCCTCCGGGTCGGGCAAGTCGACGCTGCTGGGGATCCTGTCCGGCAACGACCGGCCCACCGCAGGGCGGGCGCGTGTCGCCGGGGTGGAGCTGACCACCATGAACCGCGCCCAGCGGGTCGACTACCAGCGGCACGTGGCCGGGTTCGTCCGGCAACGGACCTCCAGCAACCTGCTGCCCTACCTGAGCGCCGCCGAGAACGTCGCCCTGCCCATGGTCATCGCGGGCCGCAGGGAACGGGACGGGCGGGTGCGGGAACTTCTGGGGCTGCTGGGCGTTTCGGACTGCGCCGACCGGCGTCCCGCGCAGCTCTCCGGCGGGCAGCAGCAACGGGTCGCCATCGCCGCGGCGCTGGCCAACGACCCCCGGGTATTGCTCGCCGACGAACCGACCGGGGAACTGGACCGGGAGAACTCCGCGCAGGTCCTCGAGGCGATGCGCCGGGCCGCGGAGAACCTCGGCACCACGGTGCTGATCGTCACCCACGACCGGGGCGTCAGCTCCCATGTGCGCCGCACCGTCGCCATCCGAGACGGCCGCACCTCCACCGAGGTGATCCGCCGCAGGATCACCGGCCCGGACGGCCGGGAGAGCACCCTCGCCGAGGAGTACACCGTGATCGACCGGGCAGGGCGCATCCAGATCCCGCAGGAACACGTGATCCGTCTCGGGTTGAAGGACCGGGTGCGGATCCTCGGGGAGGAGGACCACATCACCGTGCGGCGAGGAGAGGACCGATGAGTGTGCTCAGGGGCGTGGGGCTGGGACGCAGATACGGTTCGGGGCAGACCGCGGTGGAGGCCTTGGCAGGCGTGGACGTCGAGGTGAGGGCCGGGCGTCTCACCGTGGTGCGGGGCCCGTCGGGTTCCGGCAAGACGACGCTGCTGAACCTCCTCGGTGGCCTGGACCGCCCCACCAGCGGGCGGGTGCTGCTCGGCGACGACGTCCTGTCGGAACTGTCCGAGGCCGAACTGGCCGCCGCCAGACGCGACCGCATCGGCTACGTCTTCCAGAATTTCGGGCTGATCCCCGTGCTGTCCGCGGCCGAGAACGTCGAGGTGCCGCTCCGGCTGCGCCGGATGGAACGCGGGCAACGCGACGAGCGGGTGGCGGAGGTCCTCGAACTGGTGGGCCTGACCCGTCACGCCGGGCAGCGGCCGGGGGAGCTGTCCGGCGGGCAGCAGCAGCGGGTCGGGATCGCGCGGGCCCTGGTGGCGCGCCCCGAGGTCCTCATCGCCGACGAACCGACCGGGCAGCTCGACTCCGAGACGGCCGAGCGGATCATGGACCTGATCCTCGAATTGACCCGGATCCGCGGCACCGCGACCGTGGTGGCCACCCACGACCCGCTGCTGATCTCGCGTGCCGACGAGGTCCTTGAACTGCGCGACGGCCGAGTGGTCGCGGGGCATCCGGGGTAAGCGGCGTCCTTGCACGCGCGCCGTGTAGGAAAACAACGGGTGTGCACGAATGTGCAATCGGGTTGTGAACGTTCGTGCAAAGAGGGAGGCTGGGGTCACCGAGCGAAGGAGCCATCAAATGACAGTCCTGTCCCAAGAACAGCGCGCCACATCCCTTGAGGCCATGACCTCCCAGAAATTCGATGTCCTCGTCATCGGTGGCGGTGTCACCGGAGCGGGGATCGCTCTCGACGCCGCGGCGCGCGGCTTGAGCACCGCCGTCGTGGATGGCCAGGACTGGGCCGCCGGCACGTCGTCGCGGTCCTCCCGGCTGGTTCACGGCGGGCTCCGCTACCTCTACAACCTCGATTTCAAGCTGGTGGCCGAGGCCCTCAGGGAACGCGGCCGGCTGCTGACCACGATCGCCCCGCACCTCGTCGAGGCGCAGCCCTTCCTGTGGCCGCTGAAGACCCCCGTCATCGAGCGCGCCTACTCCGCGGTCGGTGTCGGCATGTACGACGCCCTCGCGCGCATCGGCTCCAAGGGTCGCAAGACCGTGCCGATCCAGCGTCATCTCTCCAAGGCCGGGGCGATACGGCGCTTCCCGGAGATCAAACGCGACGCCCTCGTCGGTGCCATCGAGTTCTACGACGCCCGCGTCGACGACGCCCGCCTCGTGATCACGCTGATCCGCACCGCAGTCAAGTACGGGGCCGTCGCCGCCAGCCGCGTCAAGGTCACCGAGATCCTCAAGGACGGGCGCGGCCGGGCCTGCGGGGTCAAGGCCGTCGACCTGGAAACCGGCAACGAGTTCACCATCGAGGCCGACCGGATCATCAACGCCACCGGCGTTTGGACCGAACAGACCCAGGACCTCGCGGGCGGCACCGGGGGGTTGAAGGTGCTCACCAGCAAGGGAATCCACATCGTCATCCCGCGCGAACGTCTCAAGGCCACCACGGGCCTGTTCCTGCGCACCGAGAAGTCGGTGCTGTTCATCATCCCGTGGCAGCACTACTGGGTGATCGGCACCACCGACACCGCCTGGCACGAACAACTCGAACACCCCGTGCCGACCTCCGAGGACATCGACTACGTGCTGGATCACGCCAACGAGGTCCTCGACCCGCCGCTGACCCGCGACGACATCATCGGAACCTACGCCGGGCTGCGGCCGCTGCTCCAGCCGAAGGTGCTCGATGAGTCGAAGTCGACGAAGGTCTCGCGCGAACACACCGTCACCGAGGTGATCCCGGGCATGGTGGCCATCGCCGGCGGCAAACTCACCACCTACCGGGTGATGGCCGAGGACGCCGTCGACTTCGCCCTGGGGAAGTCCCTCGCGAAGGCGCGGCCCTCGGTGACGGCGCAGCTGCCGCTGCTGGGTGCCGAAGGTTTCGACGCCGTCGAGAACCAGGCGCACCGTCTGGGCGTGAAGTACGGCTTCGACGCCGACCGGCTGCATCACCTGGTGCGCCGCTACGGCTCCGAACTGCCCGACCTGTTCGCCGCGATCGACGAGGACCCGAGCCTCGGCAAACCCCTTGAGGCGGCCCCGCAGTTCCTGCGCGCCGAGGTCCACCGCGCCTGCGCAGTCGAGGGTGCCCTGCACCTGGAGGACATCCTCGTCTCCCGGGTGCGCCTCAACTCCGAGGCCCGCGACCGTGGCGGCGCCGCCGTCGACGAGGTGGCCGAGATCGCAGCGTCCGTCCTCGGCTGGGACAAGGCCCGCCTGGAACAGGAGAAGTCGAACTACCGGGAGCGGATCGCCGCGGAACTGGCCGCCGAGGAGCAGGCCACCGACGCCACCGCCTCGGCCGCCCGAATGGTCGCGGAGGACATCGTCGGCTGAGAGGTCGCACACCGATCGAGCCCGTGCTCTCCTGAAGCAGGCCGGCTCAACCAGCTTGGGAATGGCGAAGTTGGTTGAGCCGGCCTGTGAGCGTCAGCGAGTGGGTCGTGTCGAAACCATGGTGACTGGGGTTGGGTTCTGGCTACCGGGTGTCAGGGGTTTCGACTCGGGTCGCTCGTTCCTCGCGACCCGGCTCAACCAGCTTGGGGAGGGGTGCTCGCGATCCGGCTCAACCGGCCCCAGCCGGACTCAGTCCAGCAGCCCGCACTCGTGGGCGATCAGCACCAGCCCGACGCGGTCGCGGGCCTGGAGCTTGGCCAGCAGCCGGCCGATGTGGGTTTTGACGGTGCCCTCGGCCATGTAGAGACGGGAACCGATCTCGGCGTTGTTGGCGCCCCGCGCCACCTCCATCAGCACCTCGCGTTCCCGCTCGGTCAGCCCGTCCAGCCGGGAATCGTCGCGGGGTTTGCCGGCCGGCAGTTTCGGGGCGACGTGATCCAGCAGGCGCCGCGTGGCGGTCGGCGCCACCACCGCCCCACCGCCGGCGACGGTCCGGATCGCACCCAGGAGGTCGTCTGGCAGGGCGTCCTTCAGCAGGAACCCGGAGGCCCCGTTGCGCAGGGCCGCGAAGACGTACTCGTCCAGGTCGAAGGTGGTCAGCACCAGCACCTTCGTCTCCCCGCCGAGCTCCGTGATCTGGCGGGTGGCCTCGGTGCCGTCCATGATCGGCATGCGGATGTCCATCAGCACCACGTCAACCGGCTGCGACTTGACCACCATCACCGCGTCCGCCCCGTTCGAGACCTCGCCGACGGTTTCCATGTCGTCGGCGGAGTCGATCAGCATGCGGAATCCGCTGCGCACCAGAGACTGGTCGTCGGCCAGCAGAACCTTGATCATCCATTCCTCCTCACTTCAGCCAGCCCCGTCCCAGCTGGGAGGGCAGGGGCAGTCTCGCCCTGACCTCGTAACCGCCGCCGGTGCGTGGGCCTGCCTTGAAGGTACCGCCCATTGCCGCGACGCGCTCGCGCATCCCCCGCACCCCGGCTCCCCGTCCCTCGGTGGAGGCCTGGACACCGACCCCGTCGTCGGTGACGCGAATGTCGATGGCCTCCGGTTCGCAGGTGATCGTCGCGGTGGCCCGGGCGGTCGGGCCAGCGTGTTTGAGGAAGTTCGTCACCGACTCCTGCACCACCCGGAAGGCGGTCAACCCCAGCGAGTCCGGGACGGGGGGCAGCTCCTCCGGCATCTCCAGGGTGATCCTGGGACCGGCCTTGGTAACCATCTCCGGGATCTGCGGCAGCGAAGGCGTCGGTCCGAAGGATGCATCCGACTCGCCCCGGAGCAGGGAGACGATCCGGCGCATCTCCCCGATCGAGCTGCGGCCCGTGCGGGCGATCACGTTCAGCGCCTCGACGGCAGCCTCGGGTTTCTTGGTGGCCAGGGCCTTCGCGCCCTCGGCCTGCACGACGATCACCGACAACGAGTGCGCCACCACGTCGTGCAGTTCCCGGGCCACCTCGGTGCGGGCCCTGTCGGCGGCCAGCTCCGTCGCATCCCGGGTGTTGCGGGCCCCGGCCAGGAAACGTTCCTCCGCGAGGGTCTCGTCGAGTTTGGTCACCTGGTTCTGGACCGCCACCCGCCTGCCGAACAGGTAGGCATTGGCCATCAGCGACAGACACAGCAGGCTCAGCAACCCGCCCGCCAGGAACTGTTGGCCCTCCGGGATCCGGCCCAGCCACGACAAGGGTCCGAGGATGGATGCGGCGATCCCCAGGGGAATTACCACCAGCCCTGCGGTGACGCTCAGGTGTTTGGCGGCGGAGAAGACGATCACCAGCACCACGAGCATCGCTGGCACGGGGGAGGGGACCTGCAGCACCATGCCGGTGCCCGCAACCGCACACACGACCACGGCCAGCAGCGGATTGACGCGCCGGAACGCCAAGGATGCGACCATCAGCGTCGACCAGCCGATCACGGCTGCCTCCTCGGGAATCCCCAGCGCAACCAGGGGAACCACCAGGAGCAGGAACGTTCCCAACGCCGTCCCGGCGTCCAGCAGCAGGCGGCGATGCGTCTCGGAGAGATCGGCCATCATGGTCGGCAAGCCTATTCAAGGGCGGGGCGCAGCGGCGTCGGACCGTGGTCGCGGATCACCCCGAACCAACCCCACTCCGGTCTCGAAGTTGTTTCCGGGAAGGTAGGTTTGGCGTCATGATCCGCAAACTGTTCTGGACCATTCTCCTGCTGACGGGCATCTGCGTGGCAACCAGTCTGCTGGACCGTCGCCGCGCCAAACAGCGCCGCCAGCTCTGGGCCGAGGCCACCGAGCCGTTCTGAAGTCGTTCAATAACCCAGCTTCTCCTTGCGCACGGGCAACCACGCGATGGCGTCGCGCACGGCGTCGGTCTCGGTGAGTTCCGCCTCCCAGCCGAGCACATCCTTCGCCTTGGTGGAGACGGTGTAGACGCCCGCGACGTCACCGGGGCGGGGATCCCCGAAACGCACCTTCAGCGGGTCGCCGGTGATCTTCTCGAAGGAGGCCGCCAGTTCCTTGACGGTGACGCCGTTGCCGGTGCCGATGTTGAACACCTGGTAGGGGCCGGCGGCGGTGGCCTCGTCGAAGTGTTCCAGGGCGGCGACGTGAGCCCGGGCGAGGTCCCAGACGTGGATGAAGTCGCGGATACCGGAGCCGTCGCGGGTGGGCCAGTCGACGCCGGTGACGGTGAAGGTCTCCTTGTTCACCCAGGCCTCCAGAAGTTTCGCCAGCACGTGGGAGGGTTTCTCCAGCTGCTGGCCACTGCGCAGCTTCGGGTCGGTGCCGATGGGGTTGAAGTAGCGCAGCGACGCGACCCGCACGTCGCTGGCGCGCGTGAAGTCCTCGAGGATCAGTTCCACCATGAACTTGGTGCGCGCGTAGGGGGAGCCGGGCTGCAGCGGCGAGTCCTCGGTGACGACGAAGTTCTCGTCGGGGGCGTAGATGGATGCGGAGGAGCTGAACAGGAACCGCTCGACGCCGTTGCGCTGCAGGGCGGCCAAGAGGGTGACGGTCTTGGCGACGTTGTTCTCGTAGTAGGCCAGCGGTTCGGAAACGGATTCCGGCACGATGATCTTCGCGGCGCAGTGCACGACGGCGTCGATCCGCTGCTCGCCGAAGAGCCGGTCCAGTAGGGAGTCGTCGGCGATGTCTCCCTCATAGAGGGGGCGCTCGCCGATGAACTCGCGGCGCCCGGTGGAGAAGTCGTCGAGGATGATGACGTCGTGGCCGGCGTCCTCGCAGGCCGAGGCGACGGTGCTGCCGATGTATCCGGCCCCGCCGGTGATGAGTACCTTCATGTCGCAGTCTCCTGGTTCGGTTGGGGACAGTCTAGGGATTGGAACCCTGGTGGGTGGTGACGGCGTGCAGAAGCGTTGCGTCTTGGTGGGGCGGGCTCGCGTAGGGTGCTGGCGTGGGTGTCGTTCGTACCGTGGTGCTGTTCGTCCTGGCCGCCGCCGCCGAGCTGGGCGGCACCTGGCTGGTGTGGCAGGGAATCAGGGGCAACCGCAGCTGGCTCTGGGCCGGCGGCGGGTTCCTGGTGCTGGCCCTCTACGGGCTGATCGTGACCTTCCAGGGCGAGTCGTCGTTCGGGCGGATCATGGCTGCCTACGGGGGGCTGTTCATAGCCGGGGCCCTCGCGTGGGGGATCGTCGCCGACGGCTACCGACCCGACCACTGGGATCTCATCGGCGCCGGCATCTGCCTGATCGGGGCGGGGGTGATCATGTTCGCCCCGCGTGGGTGAGGGATTCCGGAAGGTTTCCCGGCTGCGCAGCACGCAACCCGGAATCGGGGCCCAAACGGGTCTTTTTCCGGTTTTAGTGCTGCGCAGCCGGGATGAGCCCGGGAGCCTCTAGGCTCGGAGAATGACGCCGGAAGAACTCATCAGGATCGTCTCCCTCCACCCTGCGGTCGCGGAGGTGCCGCAGCCGCAGCCCGAGAGGTTCAAGGAACTCGGGGTGGTCTACTTCCGGATGAACGACGGCAGGGGCCTGGGGATCAACCCGGACGTTTTCCCGGCCGGCGGAACCGGGATTCCGGAGCAGGAACTCGTTGCTCAGGTGCACCAGCATCTGGAGGAGATGTGGCAGCAGAGCATCAACCGCCCTCCGCTCGACCTGACGAACGTGGTGCCCATCGTGCGCGACGCCTCCTATTTCATGGACCGGGGCGGGGCGCGGGTGGCGCTGGTGGGGAAACTCACCGACTTCATCGGCATCGGGCTCGTCATCGACGAGCCCTCCAGCATGCGGGTCATCACCGAGGATGAACTGCCCCAGCCCCGAACGGACGTCGAGGACCTCCAGTTCTTGAGCAGGGCCTTCGAGAACTTCGGGGCCCTGGCCCACGACATCCTGGTCCAGGACGTGGGATACGACTCCGATGTCATCGCGGTGAAGAATCCCCCCGCCTACGAGGTGTCGTGGTTCGCCCAGCCCGCCTACGTTGCCAAAGCCCTGGAATACTACTCCGGGAAGACGGGCACCCCGTGGGTCGCCATCCCCGCCTTCCGCAAGGACCTGTGGCTGGTCAACTCCACGACCCGGCACTGGGGAGAGCTCATGGACCTGCTGGAACCCAAGATCGACGCCCGGGAGAGAGTCCATCCGGTTCCGCACGTCGTCGTCGACGGCAGGTGGCAGGAGTGCGTTCCGCAGCTGGAACCCGCCACGCGTCGCCGCCTGCAAACCCTCAAGTTCAACGCCGAGAACGTCGTTCACCGCGCGTGCCGGGACGCGCTGCAGCGTCACGGCGAGACGCGGGTGGACCTCATGAGCGACTTCCTGGGAACGTTCGCCGGCGACGATGTGGTGACCTTCTCGGAGGTTCCCCTGGACCTGGAAGCCACCAGCATCCCCCAGGTGGATCTGGTGGACTTCATGGACGGCGGGAACACCGTCCACCGGGTGTTGTTCGAACAGTTGGTCGCGGAACTGCCCTATCTGGTGCGTCCCCATCCGCAGTCCTACCCGCCCCGGTTCATCATCGGGCGTCCGGGCCCGGAGGACCGCGCCCGCCTGGCGGCCATTCAGCTGTGAAAAACCCGCGGGCGGAGCCGGGGCGCGGTCCGGCTCATCGGCTCCTTGCAGGGGCAGGGGCGGGTCCCGGCGCGAACTGAGAACGCGACCACTCGCAGGGCGGGATCAGGCGACGACGGGCGCGCCGCCGTCAACCCGCACGGCCTCCAGGTCGGGGTTCCGGAGGAGCCTCTCGGCGGTTCCCTCGTGGCAGCCGACGACGGTGCTGGGCAGGTCGATGTCCGCCAGGATGATGAAGGTTCCGGCTTCATCCCAGATGACGTCCGGGAGACGGTTGGGGTTCAGTCCCGTCAGCAGCTTCCGCGGTGATGTCGCAGTCATGTGATATCTCCGTCCCGGAACCGTGAGCGGCCGGGAACCCGCAGGGCGTTTCCGGTCACCCCACCCGTCCCATTCGCCAATCCAGACGCGGCCTTCCGGGACGCCGGGCAGCATCTGCCGGAGCAGCACCGGCAGGACCAGGGGACTCGGGCCGATGTCCGGTTCGTGGTCCCATCCCGGACCGGCGGTTCCCTCGTGCAGCCCGACCCCGGAGACCTCGGACCAGCCAGCGGTCGCGATTGACACTCCTTCCGGAGCGATCTCCTGCCACCGCACCAGGTGTTCCACGCCGCCGGTCCGTCGTGACGCGGGATGCAGCACCCGCACGTGGGCGGGCCAGCCCGCCCCGACCAGCGCCCGCCAGGAGTGCCCCTCCGGGATCGGACGCGGCCAGGCGACAGGTCTCACCATCCCCGGGCGATCCACTCGTCCAGGTGCGGGCGTTCCTTCCCGATGGTTGTGGAGGGGCCGTGGCCCGTGTTGACGACGGTGTCGTCGGGCAGGATGAGCAGGTGTTCCCGGATCGAGGCGATGATCCGGTCGAAGTCCGAGTAGTCCCAGCGGGTGGCCCCCGGGCCGCCCTCGAAGAGGGTGTCGCCGGTGAAGACCACCCCGTCGGTGACGAAACACGTCGCGCCCGGGGTGTGCCCCGGGGTCACGACCGCCCGCAGCGTGACCCCGGCGACCGTGAACTCGTCGCCGTCGGCGATGGGCCGGAACGCCTCGTGCGGGTGGGTTTCCCGCCACAGGAACTCGTCCGCGGGGTTCAGGTGGATGGGAGGGTCGTCCATCAGGGCCGCGAAGGCCGGGGCTGCCGTCACGTGGTCCCAGTGCCCGTGGGTCAGCAGCACCGCCCTCACCTTCCGGTCGCCGACGGCGAGTGCGATGCGGTCGGGTTGGTGGGCCGGATCGATGACGATCACTTCCCGGTCATCGCCGACGATCCAGGCGTTGTTGGTGAAGTCCGGTTGCCCGGGGGCCTCCGTGATCAGTTTCTCGATGTTCATGCCACCCAGTCTGCCCGCTTGGCCGAAGCGCCGCGGGAAATCGGGCCGGGCCTCTCAGGAACCTTCCCCCGAGGTGGTCAGGGCGGAGCCCTCGGCGATGGCCTGCAGCGCCGCCAGGTGGGACTTCCACAGCTTGCGGCCCTTCGGGGTGAGGCTGAACCAGGTGCGGGGACGTTTCCCGATGTAGCCCTTGCGGACGGCGACGATCCCGAGGCCCTCGAGCTGGCTGGCCTGGCGGGAGAGCACGGAGTCGGAGACCTGGAGGTGGTTGCGCAGGGTGGCGAAATCGATCTGCTCTACCCCGGCCAGCCCTGCCACCAGCGAGAAACGAACCGGGTTGGTGAACTCGTCCACCAGCTTGTGCCGGGGATGTCCGGTGCTCATCTGCGTGCCTCCACGAAGGCGCCGACGAAGGACGCGACCGCTATCACCGCCGCGAGTGGCACCCGGACCGCGGCTGTGGGGAAGAACATGGAGATGATCCAGCACAGGGTCCAGACCGCCATGTAGATGCCCCAGCGAATCACGAAACCGTTCTTGGCGACCTTCGCGAACGTGACCACGAGGATCAGGGGTGCCAGGAGCCAGACCATCATGCCGATGAAGGAGACGGGGTCGAAATCGATGTCGCGATTGGCCAGCAGGTACACGGAGGTGGCGGCACCCAGGCTCATCTGGGTGGTTATCGTCGGCCATCCCGCGTTTCCCCGGGTGTGGGTGAGGGTGGTCTCGGCCTGCCGCAACAGGTTTGCGGCCTCCTCGGAGGTGGGGTTCGGGTGTTCGGTCATGTCATCCTCCCGGGATGGCGGGCAACAATTGACAGCTAGACTAACAAGTAGTTTCTAAAGTGGCAAGTAATTGTTTGGGTCATGTCGGTCAGGTGGCCAGTTTTGACGCCGATCATCCGATGGTGTGTCCGCCGCACGTATGGTCGGGCCCATGAGTCGAGAAGAAGCGATCAGGATCCTCGCGACGCATCCCGGGGTGGTCGAGGTGCTGGATGCCCCGCAGCCGGGGGAGCCGGATTCGGGGATGCTGATGTTGCGCCTGGAGGACGAGCAGGTGATCGGGATCGACCCCCGCCTGGCCGAACCGGTTCACGCCGGCGAGCCCGAGGCCGCCCGCATCGCCCGGGTGCACCGCGCGGTGGACGTCATGAGCGCTTCCGGTGAGGCGGGCGAGAAGGACCTCGAGGCCGTCGTCCCGCTGGTCCGCAGCGCCGACTACTTCGTGCCACAGGGGCAGCTGGCCCCGGCGGCGGTGGGGTGGCTAACCGAGTTCATCGGTTTCGGGCTGGCCATCGACGAACCGACCACTCTCCGCGTGGTGTCCGAATCGGATCTGCCGGGCGACCGGATCGCGGAGTACGACATCGAGCTCCAGGGCAGGGCCATCGGCAACCTGCGCCTCATGGAGGAGGCCATGGCCTTCTCCGAGATGGGGCTCGGGCCCGATGTGCTGACCCTGACCACTCCGCCCGGGAACGAGGCGGCCTGGTTCGCGGATGCCGCGGCCATGGAGGAGCTCCTGGGCGGGCTCGGCGAGCGCACGGGTACCACCTGGGCGGTTATCCCCGCCCGTCGTAACGATGTCTTCCTGGTCAACGTCGCGACGGACCGCTGGGATGACCTCCTCGACGACCTGGAGGAGGCCGTCCTCGCCCGCGACGGCATTCATCCGTTGCCCCATGTGGTGGCCAACCGGCGCTGGCAGCTGAGCCTGCCACCGAGGACCTCCCAGCTCGGGAGGCGACTGCAAAAGCTCAGGCAACACGCGGAGTGGCGTGTCTACGACGTCCTCAAGGATGCGATCCGGAAGGATTACGACCACTACGTGTCCGACTACGAGGACCTCTACTCCTTCGATGAGCCCTTCTCGATGGCCTTCGTCCCCGAGGACGTGCCCGGTGCCAGCATTCCGGTGGTGGACGTGATCACCTTCGAACGCGGGCACAGCGTCCTGAACGTGCCCTACGCCGAGGTGGTCGGGCAGCTTCCGCACCTCGTCAAACCCCATCCCGGCACGCACCCGCCGCGGGTGATCGTCACCCACCCCTCGGAGGAGGACTACGCCCGGCTGAGGTCGCTGAGGCTTCGGGTTTCCTCGCGGTGAGGCGCCGCCCACCCCGATCTCCCCGGTGACGTGATCACTGGGGTTTCTCGCTCTCGCGGATGAGGGAGATGGCCAGGGGGGTGAGCAGCTGGCGGACGCTGTCCCCGTTGTAGCCTTGGATCTCGTAGGAGTACAGCGCATCGAAGATGGTGAGGATGTGCTCGGTGGGGAGCACGAACTTCACGTCCATCCTCGCCGCCAGGCTCTCGATGAACCCGACGAGGGCCGGGCGGGTCTCCTCGTTGAGCTGTTCGAGCCGGGTCACCAGGCCGGGGGAGCGCAGCGCCCGCAGGCGGATCTCCGTGAGGGTGACCTTCATCTCCCGGCTGGGTGCGAGGACCTTCAGGAAATGCTCCAGGGTGGTGCTGGTCACCGTCTCGACGTCCGCATCCGGGGGTAGTTCCGCGATGGTCTCGGACAGGCTGGCGAGCACGTTGTCGCGGTAGCGTTCGATGATGGCCATGCACAGGTCATCCTTGGACGTGAAATTGGAGTAGAAGGCCCCCCTGGTGAATCCCGCGGCCTCGCACAGCTGTTCCACGCTGGTCGCGTCAATGCCCCGGGCCGCGAACTGGGTGATGGCTGCCTCCACCAGCCGGCCCACGGTGGCCTCCCGGCGCGGCGTCAGGTCGGTCATGCCCGTCAGTCTAGTGGTTTCGTGCCCCGGCCCGGGCGGGGGCACCGGGCTTGAAGTCTCGATACAGTCTTGTATTCTGTGTCAGGATTCATGACTGTATCGAAGTGGGGAAGATGTCCGCTCAGCTCTACGCCCTCGGTCGCTGCTGTTTCAGACACGCGAAACTGGTTCTCGCCGCATGGCTGGTCGTCGTCCTGGCCGTGGGTGGTGCGGCCCTGGCCTTCCGGGGCAGTTTCGCGGACGTGTTCAAGATTCCCGGCTCCTCCTCCCAGGTGGCCCTCGACAAGCTGCACATGACCTTCCCGCAGGGCGCCATGACCCAGGCCACCGCGATCTTCGTGGCCCCGGAGGGCGGCCGGGTCGACGACTTCCGCGGCGTCATCGAGGACACCGTCACCGAGCTGGATGCGATCGATTTCGTGGACTCGGCCACCTCCCCTTGGGACGAGCGGATCTCGGGAATGGTCTCCGACGACGGCCGGGCCGCCATCGTCACGGTCCTGATCGATGTCAAGGGCGCCCCGAGCAACGAGCAGCTCGCGCAACTCACCGCCGTCGCCGAACGCATGTCCCAGCGGCTGCCGCAGGGCGCCACCCTCGACATGGGGGGCCAGGCCTTCAACATCGAACTGCCGAGTATGAGCGTCACGGAGATCGCGGGCCTGGGGGTCGCACTGGTGGTGCTGGCGCTGGTGCTCGGTTCCCTGGTGGCCTCGGGGCTGCCGCTGCTGACCGCGGTCACGGGGGTGGGGGTGACCATGGCCGTCATGCTGCTCATCGCCCGCCTGGCCAGCATCAACTCCACCACCCCGATGCTGGCGGTGATGCTGGGGCTCGCGGTCGGCATCGACTACGCCCTGTTCATCCTCTCCCGCCACCGCAACCAGCTGGGCGAGGGCATGACGGCGGAGGAATCGACGGCCCGCGCCGTCGGGACCGCCGGTTCGGCGGTGGTGTTCGCCGGGCTGACGGTGTTCATCGCCCTTCTCGGGCTCGGGGTCTCGGGGATCCCGTTCCTCACCGTGATGGGTGCGTTCGCTGCCCTGGCCATCGTGCTGGCGGTGTTCATCGCGCTGACGATGCTGCCCGCGCTGATGGGGCTGCTGGGGGAGCGGCTGCGGCCCCGGCCGAGGAGGCCCCGGCGCCCTGGAACCCACAGGGGTGGCGTGTTCGCGTGGTGGGGTCGCGTCACCACCGGGCATCCCGTCGTGGTGCTGCTGGTCGTGGTGGCCGGTCTCGGGGCGCTGACGATCCCGGGCCTGGGTTTGCGCACCGCTCTGCCGAACTCCGGGCAGCACGCCGCGGGCGCTCCGGATCGTGTCACCTACGACCTGATCTCGCAGCACTTCGGGGTGGGGCGCAACGGCCCGCTGGTGCTGACCGCCGACGTCATCTCCAGCAAGGATCCGCTGAAACTGGTGGCCGACCTCAAGGAGGAGGTGGAGGCGATCGACGGTGTCGCCGCGGTGCCGCTGGCCACCCCCAACCAGAATGCGGAGGTCGCGATGCTCCAGGTGGTGCCCACCACCGGTTCCGACGACCCCGCCACCGCAGACCTCGTCCAGACCCTGCGCGACCGGCACGACCAGTGGCTGGAACGCTACGGCGTCGAGACCGCCGTAACGGGCATGACCGCCATGCAGATCGACGTCAACTCCCGTCTCGTGGGGGCGCTGCTGCCGTTCGGGATACTCGTGGTCGGGTTGTCGCTGGTGCTGCTGGCCGCGGTGTTCCGGTCGGTGTGGGTGCCCGTAAAGGCCACCCTCGGTTTCCTGCTGTCGGTCGGGGCCGCTTTCGGGGCCACCAAACTCGTGTTCAACGACGGCTACCTGAAGGAAATGGTGAACCTGGAACGCGGGATGCCCGTGATCTCCTTCCTGCCAATCCTGCTGATGGGAATCCTGTTCGGCCTGGCCATGGACTACGAGGTGTTCCTCGTCTCCCGGATCCGCGAGGAGTACGTGCACGGCAAGAAACCCGTCGACGCGATCCGTGACGGCATGGCCGCATCCGGGCCGGTGGTGGTGGCCGCCGCCGTGATCATGTTCTCGGTGTTCGCGTTCTTCGTCCCGGAGGGCATCAGCTCCATCAAACAGATCGCCTTCGCTCTCGCCGTCGGGGTGGCGATCGACGCCTTCTGCGTGCGCATGACGCTGGTGCCGGCGGTGATGGCGCTGCTCGGGAAGCGGGCCTGGTGGCTGCCGCGCTGGCTGGACAAGGCGCTGCCCACCTTCGATGTCGAGGGCGAGGTCCTCACGGAGAAACTGAAACTGGCCCGGTGGCCCGGCGGCGACCACCTGCTCTACGCCGAGGAGGTCGCGGTCGAGGGACTGCTGCCGCCCACCAGCCTGGTGCTGGAGGCCGGGAACGTGATCGGCGTCGCGGGCCCCGTCTCGTCCAGGACCGGGTTGGCGCTGGCGCTTTCGGGCAGGCTCGGCATCACCTCGGGGCGCGCCCGGGTGGCGGGGGAGCTGCTGCCCGGAGCCGCCACCGCCGTGCACCGCCGCACCCGCTACGCCGACCTCACCAACGACCCCACCGCCCTGTCCTCGCTGCGCCCCATCCCGGGCAGCGTCGTCTTCGTCGACTCGGTGGAGACCATCGATGTCGGTGACGAACGCCTGGCCGGTCTGATCGACCGGTTCCGCGGCGATGGAACCTCGGCGCTGGTGCTGTGCGCCAGCAGCGAATCGATCCTCGAAGCCCTTCCCGTCGACGGCGTGTTCGTCGTCGACCAGCCCGTCAGGAGCATCCGATGAGACCTGAAAGCATTCATTCCGGACATCGCCTCGGTTGGCCGGGGCTCGTCGTGCTGGCCCTGGTGCCGCTGCTCGCGGTCGGCGCCCTGCTGGGGCTGGTGCGCGGCAGCAACAACCAGGGAATCCAAGCCGCCGTGGTCAACCACGACAAGGCGGTGACCGTCAACGGCCAGATCGTGCCGCTGGGGCGGCAGTTGGCCTCCGAGATGGTGGCCCGGGAGGGAACCAACATCTCGTGGACCATCGCCGATGCCGAGGACGCCGAGGCCGGGTTGAAAGACGGCCGCTACTCCGCCGTGGTCACCATCCCCGAGGGGTTCTCCGAGGCCGCCACCTCCTTCAGCAGCAACGACGCCGCCATCGCGAAACAGGCCACCATAGACGTCGTGGTTTCCAAGAACGCGCCCTTCGCCGACGCGGCCCTTGCACACGACATCGCGGGCCTGGCCACCGACACCATCAACGCCACCCTCACCAAGGCCTACCTGGAGAACATCTACATCGGTTTCAACAAGGTGGGGGAGCAGTTCAAGCAGGTCGTCGACGGGGCGGGCAAACTCAATGAGGCCGGCTCCCAGCTCGCCGACGGCGCAACCACCGCCGCCGAGAACTCCGGGAAGCTCGCCGACGGGCTTGGTGAGCTGTCCACCCAGGGGCAGAAACTCGGCAGCGCCGCGAACACCCTGGCCGAGGGGTCGCAGAAACTCAGCGGCGCAGCGGGAACCCTGGCGGGCGGGGCAGGGAACCTCGCGAACGGCACCCGGAGCTTCGCGGGGGGCATCGCACAGCTGAACGCCCAGGCGCCGCGGCTCGCGGACGGGGTCAACCAGCTCACCGACGGGGCCACGCCACTGCTGGAGGGGGTTCCCGGATACACCTCGGGCACCGTCGGTGTCCTCGACGGGGTGGGTGAACTGCGAAACGGCTTGGCACAGCTCGAATCCAGCCTGAACTCCCAGCTCGACCCGGAGGCCATGAAGGAGGCCCAGGCGGCCCTCGGACAGCTCGTCCCGGCGCTGCGCGAGGCCCAGCAGGCCCTCAAACAGTACTTCCCGGGGGCGAGCGACATCACCATCGAGGAGGTGCGTTCCAAACTCGCGGCCTTCGACGCACAGCTGAACAAGCTCGACTCCACCCTGGCCGGTTACGCCTCCGGTGAGACCCCGCCGCCTTCGGAACTGAAGGAGTTCGCCCAGCGGCTGGTCGCGAACTGGAAGTGCCCGATCGAGGACGCCGAAACCTGCAAGCTGCTCCGAGAGGCCTACCAGCAGGGGGTCGGGGATGCCCTGACCAAGGGTTTCCAGCAGGGGGCGAAAGCAGCCCTCGGGGTGCTGCAGCAAACCGACCCGAAGACCGGAAAGACCCTGCTGGAAACCGCCCGCGGGTTCTCGCGGATGGGATTGGGAATGACCGAGTCGGCCATCAAGCTGCGCGACGCGATGGCCAAGATCGTGCCCGCTGGAACCGATCCCCTGACCGCCCTGGAGCAGCTGCCGTCGAAGATCACCGAGCAGGCGCAGAAACTGACCGGCGGGGTCACGAAACTCCGCGAGGGCGCCGACACCATCCTCACCAAGGCCGAGCCGCTGCGCACCAACGCCGAACAGCTCGGCACCGGCGCAACCCAGCTGCTGGGCGGTTTGCGGCAGCTGCGGAACCAGACCTCCGCGTTGCCGGCCGCGACGGCCCGCCTGGCCGAGGGGGCGAATCAACTCGCCAGCGGATCGTCGAAGCTGGCCGACGGGGCCGGGCAGCTCTCCTCGGGGGTGGGGCAGCTCTCCTCCGGGGCCGGGCAGCTGGCCGACGGCACCGGCAGGTACGTGACCGGCGTCGGCCAGGCCGCCGACGGGGCAACCCAGCTCGCCGCGGGGCTGCTGCGGCTCGGCGCGGGGTCGCGGGAACTGTCGCAGGGGCTCGGGACCTTCCACGACAAGCTCTCCGAGGCCGGGGACAAGCTGCCCAGCTACAGCGATTCCGACCGCGACACGTTGTCGCAGGTGGTCGCCTCGCCCGTGCTGAAGGACGGGAAGGTCTACGAGGCGATGATGGTGCCGCTGGCCGCGCTGCTCGCGGTGGCGGCCCTGTGGCTCGGGTCGCTGCTGTCGTGGAGCTTCGCGCGTCCCGTTCCCTCCGACCTGATCGCGTCCTCCCGCACCAGCGCGACCCTGTGGCTGCGCACCCTCTGGCCCCCGGCCGCGCTCGGAGCGGTCCAGGGCCTGCTGCTCGGCGTCACGGTCGGCATGGCACTCGAACTGACGCCGGGACGCACCATCGGCGCGGCCGCCCTGCTGGCGATGGTCGGGGTGAGTTTCGCCGTCGTCAACCACGCCCTGACCGGCTGGTTCGGCAACGTGGGCCGCGGGATCTCGGTGCTGGCCCTGGTGATCACCGTCGCCCTCGGGCTGACCTCCACCACACCGGGCTGGGTCCAGGGGGTCGCGGGAATCTCGCCGCTGCACAACGGTTTGCTGCTGGTGCGTACCTTCCTGGCCAGCGGGTCGGGCCTGGTGGCGCTCGGCGGGGCGGCCCTGCTGTTCGGGGCGATCGCCGTCGGGTTGTCGTACCTGGCGATCGCAACCCGCCGGCGCCTGACCGCCGACCAGTTCCGCAGCCGCGTGGTAAGGGCAGTGGGGGTGTAACCGGGTCCGGGACGCTCCTGTGCCCTGATCAGGAACCCGGTTGCGCGGCACCCCCGGAACGGGAGCTGGGCGCCGAGCGGGATTCAGGCCGCAGCGACTGCGCCCTGGGGGAGCACGGACCGGATGCCCCCCCAGGCGACGAAGAGCCGCCAAACACCCGGACGACATGACGCCATTTGCATGGTTGAAATGACGCCATATGGACGGTTGCATTGGCGCCAACTGCCGGGTTGGGGCGGCTGCTGGCGAGAGAAACGGGAGGAAGGGCGGCTCGACGACTATCTGCCGCGTTTCACGGATCCGGATGGTGCCGTGCCCTTCCCGTTTCGGGCCCTGCGACCCCGACCGGCATTCACGTGGGGCCTGCGTCGCCGATGATCCGCCATGTTCCCGCCCGGGCGCTGCCGTGCCGGGCCAAATGTCCCGACCGACGCAGCCCGGCGACCAGGCGCTCCGCCGTCCTGCGCGAGCATCCCAGGTGCTCGGCCAGCGTCGCGATGGTCGCATCCGGGTTGGCGCCGAGGAACGACAGCGCACGTTCTCGGCGGTCCCGAATCGAGTGAGTCGTCGTATAGGGAGTGAGCGCGTCACGGATGACCGTGAGCATGAAGGTTACGAAGGCCTCACCCGAGCCCTGCGCGTTCGAGCGGGCGATGGCTCTGTAGTAGCTCTCCTGGCGGTCCCGGATCACGCTTTCGACCGGCAGCCACGCCAGCGCCGGCCGCCACCGCGACAGCAACAGTGTGTGCCACAGGCGTCCCGTCCGCCCGTTTCCGTCCGAGAAGGGGTGGATGAACTCGAATTCGTAGTGGAAGACGCAGGAGACCAGCAGCGGGTGGAGATCGGTCGAGGCCATCCAGCCGAACAGATCCGACATGACCTCGGGGACGTATCGGGCCGGTGTGCCCGCATGTATGAGCCTGCTCCCCTCGAAAACCCCCGCGTTCCCGGAGCGGTACCGTCCGGCGTCGCCGATGAGCCCGCGCATCATGACGCCGTGGACGCGCAGGAGATCGTCCGGGGAGAGGGGGTCCAGGTCATCCATGAGCTGGTAGGCGCGACGAGCGTTGGTCACCTCGAGGATCTGATCAGCGGGACCGAGGACGCGCTTGCCGTCGAGGATGGCCGTGACGGCCTCGCGTGAGAGCGTGTTCCCCTCGATCATGAGGGAGGCGTGAATGGTGGTGATGCGCAGCTCGCGGTGCAGCACGGGGTTCGTACCGAGGGTCGACGCGGGGCCGAGCGCCCCGACGAGTTCGGCGATCTCCATGCACAACCCGTCAATCTCGGAGGTGCGGTTCAGCGGCGGCTCGTAGACCATGCGATCGTCCCCTCAGGTATCGATGTCGTCGCGTCCGGGGCGTGAAGACGATTACCGCCATATTTTACCGCCAGTGGCGGTGATCAATGCCGGCCCGCGTTCGTGTTTTCCTCCTCGTCGTAGTGTGAAAATCTGGAGTTGTGGTCCACATTTTCACGAAGCGTCGTAGAAACCCCGCTATCGCCGGGCATGAGGACCCCTCACAGCGATGACCGCGCCCGGGTGCGGCCCACCGCCATGGCGACGGCGAAGATCGCGACGGCGAACAGGGCGCAGATCCCGCAGTCGGCGAGCAGGGGGCCGATGGCTTCGGCGGACAACGAGGTGGCGGTGAAAGCCCCTGAGATCGCCTGGGCCGCCCAGTAGCCGGGCGTGAGCCTGGCGGCCTGGACGACGGCGTCGGGCATCCACTCGATGGAAACCCAGGAGCCGGCCAGGAAGGACAGCGCCATGCCGCCGATGTTGGCGACCGCGTTGGCCGCGTTCTGGCCCAGGCCGATCTGCCCCACGAGGAATCCGAGCGAGACCGCCACGAGCATGTAGGCACCCAGGGCCGCCCCGACGACCCCCAGCAGCGGCGCCGACGTCGTCACTGCACCGGTCCCGAAGGCTGCGACGGCCAGTCCGAAGATCCACAGCCACCCGACCAGGCCGATGACGAGGCAGGCTCCCATGACCCCGAGGCTGCGGGACCTGCTGCTCACCGGTGCCGCGGTGAGACGGGAACGCACTGCCCGGCGCCCCAGCGACGCCATGAGCGTCGAGATCGTCACGACCGCGAAGGCCATGATCGGGTAGATGGAGAACTTGGCGTAGACGGTGAGGCCGTACGACAGGGGCGTCGCGTCCTGGGCGACCCGCTCGGCCGGGGCGGAGTGGTTCATCGTGTCCCTGGCCAGGGAGACGGCCCGGGCCGGGTCGTCGGTGAGCGTCGAGAGATAGTCGGCGACCTGCCCCAGGTAGGAGTCGGTGCGCACGTTCATCAGCGACCCCGCGGCCGATTCGTATCCGATGACCGTGTCCATCCGGGGCGGTTCGGTGCCCTGGCGGATGGCCTCCTGGAGCCGCTGCCCGTAGCCGGCGGGGATGATGAGGATGTAGTTGATGCGGTTCTGCGCGGTGGCGTCCTGGAAAGCCTGCCTGGAGTCCTCCAGTGGCCTCGCCTCGCCGACGGACTCGACGTAGTCCTTGACTCCGCGGGAGATCGTGGAGCCGTCGCGGTCGATGACGGCGACACTCGCAGTGGCCTGTCTAACCTGGTCGGAGGAACTCCCGGTCTGGGTTGCTCCGGCGAGCAGGCCGAGCAGGGACAGCGCCACCAGATAGACCAGGATGTAGACCCGATGGGCCGCCACCACTTTCAACGAGGTCTTAAAGGTGCTCATGGTTCATCCTCCTGGCACGGATCAGGGCGATGGTGAGGAACAGGCAGGTCATGCCCAGCAGGGCCGCGCAGCTGCGGGCGAAGGGCGCCAGGGAGTCGTAGTAGAGCAGTCCGTAGAAGCAGCGGGAGGCCTGCCACAGGGGGTTGAGTTGCGCCAGCAGCGGGGCACTGCGTTCGACGGAGTCGGCCAGGGCCTGTGCCCCGGTGCCGTACAGGCCGGTGAACAGCGACAGCAGGCAGGTGATCGCGGAGACCATCCCGACCCCCAGCTTCCCGAACGTTCCCAGCACGGCACCCGCCGCGCTCGACATGAGGCTGGCCACTCCGATCGCCACCAGGCACAGCGGCAGGTGCGGTCCGAAGTCCACCCCCACCACCGTCGCGATGAAGGCGAAGGCGATGAGCAGGCAGGCCAGGACACACGCCCACGAGGCCGCGAGCGTGGCCGTCAGCACCTTCCACCGCGGCAGGCCTGCCATGGTTTGCCGTGCTCCCAGGGGTGAGTTGGCCACGATGCCCTGCACGGCGATCATCGCGACGGTCATGCCCATGCCGCTGGCGAAGGCCAGCAGCGCGAAGTAGTAGCGGGTCGCGGGTTTGACGGGAGCCGGCGTCACCGAGACCGGCTGGGTGAAACCGTGCCCGGCCTGAAGGGACATCACCTGCCCAGGTGGTGTTCCGGCCTCGATGAGGGCCTCGTGTTCGGCCCGGGTCTGGGTGTAGGAGTCCATGACCACCCGCAGAACCCGCAGGGACTCCTGCACGTCACCCTTCTGGGTCACGTGCAGCACGGGTTCGCCGTTCTCGACGGCGAGGTAGCCGTTGGTGTCCCCGCGTTTCGCGGCGGCCTCGGCCTCGGATGCGGTGGAGTGGGTGACCCTGGTGATGAGGTGGGGGTCGGCGTCGTCGGCGGAGATCCGTTCCACGAGGGCGTCCAGGCCGGGGGCCGCCCGGTAGGCCTCGTCCTGGACGACGCCGAAGCTCATGGGGCTGGCCTCGTAGGACTCCTCCAGGTTGGAGAACTGCACCATGAAGATGACGGACAAAACGATCGGGAAACCGAGCGTCCACACGATCAGGGCCTTGTCGCGCAGGAGCCTGAGCACCTGGTGGGAGAAAACGGCCAGCATCTCAGGCCGCCTCGTCCCGCAGGGCCCGCCCGGTGATCTCCAGGAAGACATCGTTGAGGGTCGGGGGCTCGGAGGTCACCCGGCCGCAGGTGGCTCCCGCCGCGGCCAGCGCCCCCATGACATCGGAGAGGTTGTGTGCCCCGGGAGAGCACTCGACGAGGACCTCCGGTTCCTGGTAGGTGGCGGTGCGCACGTGCTCCAGGCGGCGCAGACCCTCAAGGGCCTCCTCACCCAGCGGGACCGGGTCCGCGATCTCCACCCGGATGCGCTCACCGGTGCCGATCATGGCCTTGAGTTCGTCGGAGGTGCCGGAGGCGACCTGCCTGCCGCGGTCCATGATGACGATCCGGTGGCACAGCTGCTCCACCTCCTCCATGTAGTGGCTCGTGTAGATGATGGTGGCGCCCTGCTCGTTGAGGTGTTTGATGCCGTCGAGGATCGCATTGCGGCTCTGCGGGTCGACGGCGACCGTGGGCTCGTCCAGGATGATGAGGTCGGGGCCGTGGGCGATCCCGCAGGCGATGTTGAGGCGGCGCAGCAGACCGCCGGAGAGTTTCTTGGGCTTGAATTTCACGAACTTCTCCAGGCCCACGAAGGCGATCGCCTCGTCGACCAGGCGGCGGCGGGTGGCGCGGTCGTGCACGTACAGGGCACAGAAGGCGTTGACGTTCTCCGCCACGGTGAGCTCGTCGAAAACCGCGACATCCTGGGGCACCACACCGATGCGGCGTTTGAGTCCGTAGGCGGTGGGCGTCATGGGCTGGCCGAAAACCCGGATCGACCCCTTGTCGTAGGTGAGCAGTTGGAGGAGGCAGCTGATCGTCGTCGTCTTGCCCGAGCCGTTGGGGCCGAGCAGCCCCAGTACCTGGCCGCGCGGAATTCTCAGGGACAGGCCGTCCACCGCGACGAGTTCCCCATAGCGTTTGACCAGGGACTCCACCTCCACGGCGTGATCCGCGTCCCGGATGCTCCCCTTGAGTTCCATCTCAGCTCCTCGGTTCCCGCCGGTGCATCCGGCTCATGGCTCCCATGCTTCCGCCGCGCCGGTCGCGGCAGAAGTGCTTGCTGTCATGAGCTGAGCGGGCAGCCATGACATCTGTCATGAGCTTTGTCACGGGCGCCGGAAACAGGAGTGCGGGCTGGAGCGCCGGGCCCGGGAGTGCTGGTGATCGCCGATAATCGGGGCGTGAAGGTCTTGGTC
The DNA here is from genome assembly GCF_057238465.1 of Arachnia sp. NCBI lineage: Bacteria > Bacillati > Actinomycetota > Actinomycetes > Propionibacteriales > Propionibacteriaceae > Arachnia > Arachnia sp. The sequence continues at coordinate 48,557 of NZ_DBHHFZ010000012.1, read as the reverse complement.
GACAAAGGCGTGATCCTGTGCGGCTGCGTCCTGCTGGCCCTGCTCGCCGGTGAGGTGGACGCGGTCGCCGTGATCTGGCTGCTCCTGGCCGTGGCCACGAGCGGATTGAGCATGGCTACTGACCGGTGGCGCTGGGTCGTTGCCGTTCCGGCCGGCTACCTCCTGCTCGGAACCCTCGCGACGGCGTCGGTAGCGGGGGCGCCGCTGGCCGTCCACGACCTGGCGCGCATCGCAGCCCTCGGGACCCGGCGGCAGCGGGTGGTGGCTGCGATCGGCTGCGCACCGTTCCTGGTGTTCGTGGCCGGGCGGGTGCCGGGAACGCCGGTGCTGGCGCTCGTCCCGGTGATCTGCGCGCTCGCAGCCCTTCTGGCGCTGCGCACCACCGAGGAGGAGACCACGCGAGTGCGCCTGCACGCGATGCGCGACGACCTGCGGGAGAAGGTCCTCGCGCTGCAGGACGCAAACGCCCGGCTGCTGCAGGCCCAGGACCACGAACTGCGTGCCGCCGCCCTGTCAGAGCGCACCCGGATCGCCCGCGAGATCCACGACGGCGTCGGGCACGTCCTCACCCGCCTCCTGCTGCGGGTCAAGGCCTTTCAGGTCACCCACCGCGACGAACCGGGCGTCGTCGCCGATCTCGCCACCTTGGATTCGGACCTCGGCGAGGCCCTCGACTCCATGCGCCGATCCGTCCACGCCCTGTCCGAGGAGGGCGAGGAACTGGCAACCTCCCTCAATCTGCTGGGCTCGCGCTGCGGCATCGCTAAGGTGGACGTCGACTGCTCCATGCAGACCGAACCCCCACCGGCGGTGGCGCGCTGCGTCGTCGCAGTGGTGCGCGAGGCACTCACCAATGCCGCCCGCCACGGCCGAGCCGCCTCCGCGCGGGTGGCGGTCACCGACTATCCCGCTTTCTGGCAGGTCACGGTCGACAACGACGGCATCGTCCCGCCCGAGGACGAACCGCTCTTGGACGGCGACAAGAATGCAGGCCTGGGTCTGCGTTCCATGACCGAGCGGGTCGAGGCCCTGGGCGGTAGGGTGCGGATCACCCCGCGACCGCGGTTCACGGTCTTCGCCACGATTCCCAAGGATGCGGCAGGCAGAGAAGGAAAGTCATGAAGGTCCTCATCGTCGACGACGACGCGCTCGTCGCCCAGTCGCTGTCCACGATCCTGTCGGTCGAGGCTGATGTCGAGGTCGTCGGCCTGGGTCGTTCGGGCCCTGAGGCAATCGAGAAGTACCGGGAGCTGAAACCCGACATCCTGCTCATGGACATCCAGATGCCCGGCGGCGATGGGCTCAGCGCGGCCGAACGGATCCTGGCCGGGGACGTGGCTGCGCGCATCGTCTTCCTGACCACCTTCTCCGACGACGAGTACATCGTGCGGGCCCTCAGGATGGGTTCGCGCGGCTACCTCATCAAACAGGACGTCGCCCAGATCGCCCCGGCGCTGCGATCGGTGATGGCCGGGGTGTGCGTGCTGGAGGGGGAGGTGCTCGAACGCAGCGCCACCATGCGGCTGAGCGCCCGGCCGGAACCTGACGGTCCTCAAAACAAACCCCTGAGGGGCACCGTCTTCGCGGCCCTGACCGACCGCGAGTACGAGGTGGTCGAGGCCGTCGCCGAGGGGCTGGACAACGCCGAAGTGGCGGCGAGGCTGTTCATGAGCGAGGGCACGGTGCGCAACCACATCAGCTCGATCCTGGCCAAACTGGGCCTGCGCAACCGCACCCAGGTGGCGGTCATGTACTACCGCTCCGCGCAGGCCGGATAGCGGAGCGCCCACGAGGAGGCCTTGCGGCGATCGCCGCAGGAACCGCAAAGCGCCATCGGGGCGTCGCTGGCCTGCGCAATGACCTGGAACTGCACGTGCTCAAGACCGCCCTCTCGAGCGAGTGCAGAAAGGACTTCAAGAGGGCGAAGAAACGTGGTCCTGATGTGTGACCGACGACGGTCATGGCGGGGTGGGTGAGACGGCGGCGGTGAACAAAGCTTCGGTCACGTTCCGATGTGGGCTTTGCGAAGTGCGGAGAGTCGCTCGGCGAAGCCATCGTGGTCGGAGCCCAGGTCGGGTGCGTTGTGTGCGGTCGTCGGGTCGATTCGTGCGCCGAGCCGTCCGAGTTCGATCAGCAGCGGCACTGTCGCCATGCCTTGTTCGGTCAGCGAGTACCTGCCCTGCTTGCCACGAGTGACTTCGTCCTTGGTGAGGAAGCCTGCTGCGACGAGATCGGTCAGTCGACGTGAGAGCACGGGGGCGCTGATGCGCTCCTCGCTGCCGGTGAGCAGGTCACGGAAGGAGCGTCGGTCGTGCAGGACGATGTCACGCAGGATCAGCAGGCTCCACCGGTCGCCGAGCATTTCGAGGCTCCGATTGATCGGACAGTGTGAGCGGGGCTGGGGAATCATCGGGCATCCTCGCTGGTAGTTGCATTTTGTTACCGCCTACTCTACTCTGGTTTTCAACTGATAACACATTGCAACCAGTTGCCGGGTTTCGCGGCACAGGAAGGACGCCATGAAAGCCTTTGTTCTGGAGAGATACGGTCAATCACTGCGCGCCGTCGACATGCCCGTCCCCGAACCCGGTCCGCGCCAAGTGCTCGTGAGGATGGTCGCCTCCGGTGTCAATCACGCCGATGAACGCACCCGTGTCGGTGAGTTCAAGGCCGTTTTTCGTCTCGACCTGCCGAAGGTGATGGGCGGGGAGCTTTCCGGCGAGGTGGTTGCCGTCGGGGATCAGGTCACGGAGTTCGCCGTCGGGGATCAGGTCTACGGCTACACCGGCGTGGTCGGCATGGGAACCTGGGCCGAGATCGTCGCGGTCGACGCCGAGACCTTGGCGCCCGCGCCTCGCGGCATTCCGCTGGCTCGAGCAGCTGCATTGCCGGTTGTCGCGCTGACCGCCTGGCAGGCGCTCGTGACGATCGGTCACCTTCAGCCGGGTCAGACGGTCCTGGTCCACGGCGGCGCCGGCGGTGTCGGCTCGGCCGTCATTCAACTCGCCAAACACCTGGGGGCCACTGTCGCCACCACGGTTTCGGCGGCCAGCGCTGAAACTGTCAAGGAGCTCGGCGCGGACATCATCATCGACTACCGCAACGACGACTTCGTCGAGAAGCTGACCAACACACCCGTTGACATCGTCGTCGACACCCAGGGGGGTGAGGTGAGCTTCCGGTCGCTTGAGGTGCTGCGCCGAGACGGGATCCTGATCGGTATCGCCGGAACGCCCGACCCGGCACTGGCCGACCAGGCCGGGGCCGGTTCGCTGGTCAAACTCGCCCTGTCCGCCCTCAGCCTCCGGTTGCGTCGCCGGGCCCGTAAACTCGGCGCGCGCTACCGGTTCCTGTTCATCGAACCCGATGGTGAGGCGCTGCGCATCATTGCCCGGCTCGTCGATGACGGCGTCATCAAACCCGCTGTCGATCGGGTCCTGCCCTTCGACGACACTTCCGAGGCACTCGATCAGCTGCTGGCCGGGGGAGCCCGCGGCAAGGTCCTCGTCACCACCATCCCGGAAGAGGTCACAATTCATGCCTGAGAACAACGTCGCCACGGTAGAAAGCGCCACCCGATGGACTTCCGCCCCACCCTCATCGCCAATGGCGACCACGACCGCATGGTTCCGACCTCGCTGTCCGAGGACATGCACCAGCGCATTCCCAACAGCACCGTGGTCATCTACCCCGACGCCGGCCACGGTGGTGTCTTCCACCGATACCAGGAGTTCATTCCGACGCTGTTGGCTCACCTCGACACGTGAGCTCCAGGGCCAATTCTGGTTCATGGCAGAGTTGCAGGGTGGAGGCCTTTGGCGGGCTTATTCAGGACACGAGTCGTCGATACGCGGCTCTGGCTTTCATCGCGTGAATGATCTCGACTTCACCGTCATCCCACAGCAACACGACGATTTCCAGGAGGCGGCCTGCCGTATCCAGCCGATCCTCAATTCACGCTGCGGGTTCTCGTCATCCAGTGGTCCGCCTGCCAGCGCTGACCGCGCGGCAGTGATCGCGTCCTCGTCGCTGATCCCGTGTTTACGTGCGGACAGGGCGACGATCACGCGCGAGCCCACTCGCGCACGGCAGCCCGGATCGCAGCGGAGCGGTCCAGGCCCTCACGCTCGGCGCGCGCCATCAACTCGGCCAGCTCTTCGTCGGAGAATCGCGTCGGCACCACCCGGGAGGCGCTTCCCGCCCGTGGTGGGCGTCCCCAACGCTTCTGCAACTCCTCAACGTCATAGCCCGCTTCGGCCTCATCTGCCCATGCCTGAACCTGAGCATCCGAGACCTCGCGTCCCTGAATCATCCGCTTACCCATGACAACAGTGTATTACGTAATACAAATTGGTTGGATCCGGATCGTGTGGGGCGCCAAGGATTGGTTGTACCGTGGACCTCGCAAGTGATCGCCTGTCTGGATCGCTTCCGTGAGGCGGATGCGATCATGGGGGCCGCTGCTTGTGGTGGAAGCAACGAGTAGGCGTTCCGTGTGTTTCGCGTGGAGTTGAACCATCCCGGGGTTGCTCTGGGACGTTACCCAAAGTCTTCGGCGATGACGCCTGGTGCGTGGTGGTCCGGATGCTTTCGGGGCAGGGTGCTTAAGGATCAGTCCGCCTGTGCTCTCATTGGTTCTTCGTTCCCATTCGAACCGTCATGGCTTCCCGGTACGCGGAACGAGAAATGGTTGTTTCCCTCGGGTATGCGCAGGGGATTGTTCCCCACGAAGCTTCGGTCCGTTGTCGCCCCCTCCGGTGGGCGGGGAACCGCTGGTGTGTCAGTAGAGGGCCGCGCCGGATGGGTCGGCCTTGCGGATGCGTTCGTTGACCAGCCAAGCGATCATCTTCGGGTCGCGGTGATCGAAAATGCGCGGGAAGGAGCCGTCATCCAGGGCGGCGAAGGCGGCCATGTCCTCCTCGTCGAGGGAGAAGTCGAACACGTCGAGGTTCTCCTCCATGCGGGCCCGGCGCACCGACTTCGGGATGACGATGACGTCCTGCTGGATCAGGGCGCGCAGCGTCACCTGCCCGGCGGTTTTCCCGTGTTTCGCGCCGATAGCGGTCAGCACCGGGTTGGTGAAGATGCCGTTCTTGCCCTCGGCGAAGGGCGCCCAGGCCTCGTGGACCACGCCGAGCGAGGTCATGAACTCATGCGCCTCGGCGTTCTGGCGGAAGGGATGGGTTTCCACCTGGTTGACCATCGGCGGGACCTCGGTGAGCAGGGCAATGTCCGCCAGACGGTCCGGGTAGAAGTTGGACACGCCGATAGCGCGCAGCTTGCCTGCTCGGTAGGCCTCCTCCAGGGCGCGGTACGCGCCGGGGAAGTCGGCGATCGGCTGGTGCAGGAGCATCAGATCGATGTAGTCCGTGCCAAGCAGGCGGAGGGACTCGTCGATGGAGGCGGCGGCCCGCTCCTGGGTGAGGTTGACCGGGGCGATCTTCGTCGTCAGGAAGACGTCCTCCCGGGCCAGACCGGAGTCTCTCAGGCCGGCGCCGACCTCCTCCTCGTTGGCGTAGGACTGGGCGGTATCGATCATCCGGTAGCCGACCTCGAGAGCTTCGTGCACGCAGCGCAGGGTCTCCTCCGGCGGGGTCTGGAAGACGCCGTATCCGAGGACCGGCATCTCGACGCCGTTCGCCAGGGCGCGGGTGGGGATGATGTGTGCAGAGGCGGTGTTCGTGATGTTCATGCGCTCCTTGTGTGCTGTGTGCGGGGTGGTTAGGTGGTTGGGAAGGCCTGCTGAAGGAAGGCGTCGTACTCCTCGATCCATCCGCCCTCGGCGCCGAAACCGTGCGGCCAGCCGTCGAGCACACGGGCTCTCAGCGTGACACCGGATCTCGCCAGCACATCCACCTGCGCCTCGAACTGGTCGTAAAAGGGGTCCTTGGTGCCGTAGCAGTAGTAGGTCGGAGCGGCTCCGGTGAGGCGGTTCGGATCGAGTTCCGCCACGGACAGGCGGCCGTAAAAGGAATAGATCATCGCGGTCGCGGCGGCATCGGCGCTCACGGCGTCGAGCGCGTCCGGTGTGTAGTCGGCGTCGAGTTCGGTCGGGGATGTGGCTCCGGACCAGTTCAGGATCGTCTCGCCGCACAGGATGCCGCCGGCGGAGTAGCCGCCCAGCGCGATGTGCTGCGCGCTGGGCAGGCTGTAGTCGGCGGCGTGGGCGCGTACGAACCGGGTGGCGCGGGCCAGGTCGCAGCCGGCCTCGGCCTGCGTGTGGGGCCGCACGCGGTAGTCGACGACGAAACAGTGGTAGCCGAGCGCGGACAGCCGTGCGGCCGTCGGATAACAGTCCGAGTTGTCCCCGCGCAGGGCGAAAGCCCCGCCCGCGCACAGGAGCACAGCCCCCTTGACGGTGGTGTTCCCTGCGGCGGGCACGCTCGTCACTGTGGGGCGGAAGCCCGCCGGGTCGTGGCCACCGCCGCCGGGCCCCGTGGTGGTGGGCGCATTGCCCTCCTCCCACAGGAACAGACACTGGCGGCGGGACGGATCCACCGTCGCCGTCGCGACCGTTGCTTCGACGCCGGCCGGGTCGGGGCTGACATGGCCGAGGTCCACCCCGGTGAAGTCCGGCTGGTCCATGGTGACGAGTTCCCGGACACCGGAAGGACCGGTGTTCGAGGCGCCGGGGTCGCCGGAACCCGTGGCCGGGTCGGTGCATCCGCTGACGGTGTGGCTAACGAAGAGGGCGCCGATGCCAGCGGTGAAGGTGCGTCTCGTGATTGTCATCTCCGTTTCCCTAACAGTTCTGTTGCGTGCCGGCCGGTTCCGGGTCACGGAACGGCGGCGTCGATCCGCGCCTGCCAAAAAGCGGTGGCATCCTCGATCCAACCCTCGGCGGCGGTTCCGACGCCGAGCCCGAAGCCGTGGGGCAGACCGTCGTAGGCGTGGAACTCCGACGGTGTCCCCGCAGCCGCGATGGCGTCGATGCGCGCCTGCATGGTGCGCCAGGGAGCGATCCCGTCCGCAGTGCCGACACAGGCGTAGGTCGGCGGTTCCGTCCCGGAGATCTCCGAGAGCCCCGTGTACTGCATGACGACAGCGCCCGGACCGGGCACGTCATCGCCCCCGAACCGGGAGGGGCTGTGGGAGCCGAGGGAGGCGGCCAGGCGCGCTCCCGCGGAGCCGCCCCACAGCGAGTAGCAGGCGAGGTCCACGCCGAACTCATCGGCGCGGGAGTGAATGAAGGAGACGGCGCGGGCCAGGTCCGCGCAACCGTTCCGAAGACTCGGGCGGTATTGCAGCGTGAAGGCCGTGTAGCCGTGGCGCGAGAGCCACAGGGCGTGCGGCATCGAGTCGTGGATGGAACCCACGTAGGCGAAACCACCGCCCGCGCTGCACACGGCCACGTGCGGACGCTCACCCGTCACCGTGCGCTGCGCCGGGAAGACGAACAAGCCGGTGTCCTTCAGGGTCGGATCTGCCGACTTCTCCGCCTCGGTGTAGATGTCGTGGAAGACGACCTCACCCTTCTCGCGGCGCCCGAGCAGGTCGCCCACGACGTCAACCGTGGTGTTCACGTTGACGAAGGAGTACCAGGGGAGCAGGCCGGCCACGTCGGCCAGGGTGTCACCGGGCCGGGGTGGGTTGAAGGTGATGGGGAACAGGAAACGGCCGTAGTCCTCCAGCAGCGGGTTGTTGATGACATCGGCGATGAGCGTGTCACCGTTCACGACTCCCTCACCTCCTGCTGTGCGTGGGCCCGGGTTCTCAGGGAGCTGCGTGCCCGAGGCCGGGGAGCAGCCCGTGACGGCCGCGAGGATGGCGGCCGCCACGGTGCCTCCCGTCGCGAGACCGAGTTCCCTGCGCGTCAGCACGGATCGCATGGACGAAGCGGCGCTTTCAGTACAGCGTTCCGCCGCCCAGCTGGTTGTTCTTGACGTAGTCACGCAGCATCCACGTGACCGCCTTGGGGTCGTAGTGGTCGAAGATGCGCGGCAGACTGCCGTCGTCGAGTGCGGAGAAGGCCGCCAGGTCCTCGGAGTTCAGCTCGAAATCGAAGACGTCGAAGTTCTCCTCCATGCGGTTGCGGTGAGTCGTCTTGGGGATGACGATGACATCCTTCTGCATCAGCGCCCGCAGGATCACCTGCCCGGGCCTCTTGCCGTACTTCTCACCGATCCCGGTGAGCACCGGGTTGGTGAAAACGTTGTTCTGGCCTTCGGCGAAGGGCGCCCAGGCCTCGTGGGCGACGCCGAACTCGGCCATCACCTCGTGGGCCGCGTCCTGCTGGCGGAAGGGGTGGGTCTCGATCTGGTTGACCGCAGGCGGGATCTCGGCGAGCAGGGCCACGTCGATGAGACGCTCGGGGTAGAAGTTGGATACCCCGATGGCGCGCAGCTTGCCGGCCTTGTAGGCGTCCTCCATGGCGCGGTAGGCGCCGGGGTAGTCACCCATCGCCTGGTGCAGGAGCATCAGATCGATGTAGTCGGTGTCCAGTTTGCGCAGCGACTCGTCGATGGAGGCGGCCGCCCGCTCGTAGTTCATGTTGGCCACCCAGATCTTGGAGGTGATGAAGACCTCCTCGCGGGGAATGCCGCTGGCGCGCACGGCGGCACCGACGCCCTCCTCGTTGTCGTAGGCCTGGGCGGTGTCGATGAGCCGGTAGCCGACATCGAGGGCCTCGGCCACGCAGCGTTCGGTCTCCTCGGGCGGGGTCTGGAAGACGCCGTAGCCGAGCATGGGCATCTCGACGCCATTGTTGAGAGTCTTGTGGAGCATGGTGGTGTCCTTCCGGTGGTGTGAGGCGGTCGGGTCTGCTGGGAGTAGTCCTTGGATGTGGTGACGAAGAGCGGCAACTTTCCCGGTATCGGGTAGTAGGGAATTCTGACCCTGCTGCATCAATTCTCGCCGGAAATCCGGCTTTGTAAAATGCAAATATCGAATTGGTTGATGCGCGAAGCGCATGAGCCGGGATGTGAACCGACACCGCGACGGTACGGAGGGGATGGGTGTGGAACTGGAGCAGCTGAGACAGCTCGACGCCATTGCGCGCGAGGGAACCATGAGCGCCGCCGCCCGCGTCCTGCACATCTCACAACCCGCCCTGTCCCGCTCGCTGGGGCGCCTGGAGACCGAACTCGGCCTGCAACTCTTCGACCGTGCCGGGCGCCGTCTCGTGCTCAACGACGCCGGCCGTGTCGCCCTCGAACACGCACGCCAGCTTCTCCGCGACGAGCAGGCGATGCGCGGTGCCCTGGAGGACCTGGCCCGCCGCACCCGCGCGCTGCGGGTGGGGACTGTCGCGCCTGCGCCGTTGTGGCGGCTGACCGCGCTCATGACGGAGCGTTTCCCGGAGCTCGTCCTGACATCCCGGATGCTCCCCGAGGACGAGGTGGAGGCCGGTGTTCTCGGCGGGGAACTCGATCTCGGCATCACCCTGCACCCCGCGGCCCAGCCGGTGACGCGTTCGTGCCCGCTCATGGTGGAGAACCTCTCCGTCGCACTACCGTTCGGGCATCCGCTCGCGACGAGGCCGAGCGTGGGAACGGCCGAACTCGACGGCGAGACCTTCCTGCTCTTCGAGGGCATCGGATTCTGGCGTGGGCTGTGCGACGAACACTTCCCGAACTCGGAGTTCGTCGTGCAGGAGGACCGCGCCGTCTTCGAGCAGCTCACGCGCAGCTCGTCGTTTCCCTATTTCGTCACCGATGCGCCCTTCTTCGCGGCCCGGCCGCCCGGTCGTGCGGTGGTGCCGATCCACGACGCCATGGCCCGCGCGACCTTCCACCTGCTGGTCCACCCCGGCGGTCGCAGGGAGGTCGTTGACGTCTTCGAATGGGTGCGTGACCGGTGAGGGATGCGGGGCAGCGGCGGCTTTCCCCGGCCTCGGTGCCCAGGGGATGGGGGCGATTCCTGGTTTGGCTGGCCCTTTCATCCCGGTCCGGGCGGAGCAGTCTGTCCGGTGGTTTCCTGCGACCGTGAGCGATCCGGGTGCACGAGCGGATGGTTCGTGCACCGTGCTCAAGAAGTGGTGCATGAACGTGCACAGGTCTTGCGTTTTTCCCGGTGGAAGCGCTTGGCTGTGCCTGTTCGAATGGTTCGGACGGTGACGAGGTCCCGCCTCGTCAGTCCTTGCAAGGGTGCCGCCCCGGCGTCGCCCGTGACAAAGTAGTCAGAACTGGAGTTCTAGAGATGTTCGCCATCTTCCTGTCGGAAGCAGTCGGTTCGATGCTGCTGATCCTCCTTGGCTGCGGCGTGGTCGCAAACACCGCGCTGGCCAAGTCCAAGGGACAAGGAACAGGTTTTCTGTTCGTGAACTGGGGGTGGGGCCTCGCGGTGTTCGTGGGTGTCATCGCCTCCGCCAAGTCCGGTGGCCACCTGAACCCGGCTGTCACCATCGGTCTGCTCGTCAATGACGTCGCCCAGGGAAAGCCCGCCATGGATTTCGGCACGGTGATGGCCTACATCGCTGGCCAGTTCGTCGGTTCGCTGATCGGTGCCTTCCTGTGCTGGGTGGCCTACAAGCAACACTTCGACGAGGAGGCCGATCAGAGTGCCAAACTCGCTGTGTTCTGCACGGCACCTGCCATCCGCAAACCGGTGTTCAATCTCCTCACCGAGATCATCGGCACCTTCGTGCTGGTTTTCGTGGTCATCGCTGGCGGCATCTACACCGACAACGCTGGAAAGACCGGCTGGCTGGGCGCGTTCGGCGTCGCCCTGTTGATCGTCGTCATCGGCACCGGCCTCGGCGGCCCCACCGGATACGCCATCAACCCCACCAGGGACCTGTGCCCCCGCATCATGCACGCCGTCCTGCCCATCAAGGGCAAGGGCGATTCCGACTGGAGCTACTCCTGGGTCCCGGTCGTCGGACCCATGATCGGCGGCCTGCTGGGTGGTCTGCTGGCAGCCCCGCTGCTGGTTTTCCCGCTGCAGTGATCCAACCCAGCCCCGAAAAGATACCGGCGTTTCACGAAGGAGCCATCACATGACAGACACCAAATACGTGCTCGCCATTGACCAGGGAACCACCTCGTCGCGCGCGATCATCTTCGACCACGCAGGCCGCATCGTCGCCGTGGGGCAGAAGGAACACGAACAGATCTTCCCCCGCGCCGGCTGGGTGGAGCACAACGCCGCCGAAATCTGGGACAACGTCCGTGAGGTCGTCGCCCAGGCTCTCGCGAAGGCGCAGCTGAACAAGGAGAACCTGGCCGCGGTCGGTATCACCAACCAACGCGAGACCACTCTCGTGTGGGACAGGAAAACCGGTGAGCCCGTCTACAACGCCATCGTCTGGCAGGACACCCGCACCCAGAAGATCGTCGAGGAACTCGGCGGTGAGCAGGGGGCCGACCGGTACAAGGAGATCGTCGGATTGCCGCTGGCCACCTACTTCTCCGGACCGAAGGTCAAGTGGATCCTCGACAACGTCGAGGGCGCCAGGGAACGCGCCGAGGCCGGCGACCTGGTGATGGGCACCATGGACACCTGGGTGCTGTGGAACCTCACCGGGGGTGTGAAGGGTGGCGCGCACGTCACCGACGTCACCAACGCCTCCCGCACCATGCTGATGAACCTCAAGACCCTCGACTGGGAGCCCTCCATCGCTGCCGACATGGGCATCCCGATGTCGATGCTGCCGGAGATCAGGTCGTCGGCCGAGGTCTACGGCGTGTGTCGTCCGCAGGGTCTTCTGGCCGGTGTTCCGGTTGCAGGCATCCTCGGTGACCAGCAGGCCGCGACCTTCGGGCAGGCCTGTTTCGAGAAGGGCATGGCGAAGAACACCTACGGCACCGGCTGTTTCATGCTCATGAACACCGGCGAGGAGATTGTCCCCTCCAAGAACGGCCTGCTGACCACGGTGTGTTACAAGATCGGCGACGCGAAACCCGTCTACGCGCTGGAGGGTTCCATCGCGGTGGCGGGGTCGCTGGTGCAGTGGCTGCGCGACAACCTGCGGATGTTTGACTCTGCTCCCGAGGTCGAGACCCTCGCGGCGACGGTCGACGACAACGGCGGTGCCTACATCGTGCCCGCATTCTCGGGTCTGTTCGCCCCCTACTGGCGGGCCGACGCACGTGGTGCGCTGGTGGGTCTCACCCGCTACGTCAACCGCGGTCACATCGCCCGCGCCGTCCTGGAGGCCACGGCCTTCCAGACCCGCGAGGTGCTGGACGCCATGGAAGCCGACTCGGGTGTGAAACTGACCGAGCTGAAGGTCGACGGCGGCATGACCGCCAACGAAACCCTCATGCAGTTCCAGGCCGACCAGCTCGGTGTCGACGTGGTGCGTCCCGTCGTCGCTGAGACCACGGCGCTCGGCGCGGCCTACGCGGCGGGCATCGCCGTCGGGTTCTGGAACGGTGAGCAGGACGTCATCGACAACTGGGCCGAGGACAAGCGCTGGGGCGCGGAGATGGACGAGGCCGAACGCGATCGCCTGTACCGCAACTGGAAGAAGGCCGTCACCAAGACCTTCGACTGGGTCGACGACGACGTCGTGGAGTGAGCTGATGATCGAAACGGGCCGCGGGAAACCCGCGGCCCGTTTCCCGTGCCCGGGGACGTGACCTGCTGGCCGCAGGCGGGGCCGACCTGGTGGCGGGCCCGTTTCCCGTGCCCGGGGACGTGGGATCATGGCTTCATGTCAGACACACCCGAGCCCACACCGGCCAGGCCGCGACGCATCGTCGTCGGGGTTTCCGGTTCCATTGCCGCCTACAAGGCCCCCTTCGTCATCAGAACACTTCGGGAGGCCGGGCACGAGGTCAAGACGGTGCCCACCGAGGCGGCGCTGCGGTTCATCGGGGCTCCGGCGTTGGCGGCCGTCTCCGGGGGTCCGGTGTCGTCGGGGGTCTTCGACGACCCGGCCGCTGTCGAACACGTCGCGGTGGGGGAGTGGGCGGAGCTCGTGGTGGTCGCTCCCGCGTCGGCGGATCTGCTGGCCCGTGTCGCGGCGGGACGGGCCGACGATCTGCTCACCGCGACGATCCTCACCACTACTGCGCCCGTGCTGCTGGCCCCCGCCATGCACACCCAGATGTGGCTCAACCCGGCCACCCAGGAAAACGTCGCGACGTTGCGCCGCCGGGGTTTGACGGTGCTCACCCCCGACTCCGGGCGCCTGACCGGCAAGGACTCCGGGGTTGGGAGGCTGCCCGATACCGACCGGATCGTCACCGAGGCCCTGGCCCTGCTGGAGAGCTCGGATGCCGAGGGCAGGCCCAACGGGTTGGAGGGTCGGCACGTGGTGGTCTCGGCGGGCGGCACCCGCGAACCGATCGACCCGGTGCGGTTCCTCGGGAACCGTTCCTCCGGGCGGCAGGGCTGCGCCATCGCGCGGGCCGCAGCGGTCCGCGGGGCGCGCGTCACCCTGGCCGCGGCGCACGTCGATGCCGGCATCCTGGCCCAGCTGCCGGCCTCCGTCGAGGTGATCCCGGTGAACACGGCCCTGGAACTCAACGATGTCGTGCGGCACCTCTGCACCGACGCCGACGCCGTCGTCATGGCCGCCGCGGTCGCGGATTACCGGCCAGCCACCGTTTCGGCCGCGAAGATCAAGAAACACGGCCTGGATGACGACGAGACGGGGATCGTCCCGCCGCCCGTGATCACGCTGGTGGAGAACCCCGACATCCTGGCCGGGCTGGTCTCCGACCCGCCCCGGGGCGAGGACGGGCGGACCCTGGTGGTCGGGTTCGCGGCCGAGACCGGCGACGAGAACGGCGACGTCCTGAGCCACGGGGTCGCGAAGGCGTGGCGGAAGGGCGCCGACCTGCTGGCCGTCAACGCCGTCGGTCCCGCCCTCGGGTTCGGTGACGTGCCCAATGCGGTCGTGGTTCTGGACGTCCAGGGTCGCGAGGTGGCCCGGGCCTCCGGCAGCAAGGACGACGTGGCCAGGGTGCTGGTGGACCTCATCGCCGAGCGCCTGGAGAACGACTGATCACCGCCCCGACCGCGACCGCCAGCCGGCCCTGCCCGAGGAGACGGTGATCCCACTCCGGAAACAGCTCCTCGACGGGGCCCGCACCCGGTGGGGCGGAGCGTGCGTGGCCGGTGGGAAAGCGGTTCAGAGGTCGATGGCCATGTCGGCGATGACCCTCAGGTCCTTCTCGGAGGGTTTCGAGACGATCCAACGGGTCGGCATGGCGTCCTCGTGCCTGGCCACCAGATGGGGCAGACGCGCCATGAGATGTTCGAACCACACGATGTACAGCCGGGTGTTGGAGATGTGGAAACCCACCTGGTCCACGCGTGGAATGCTGGTGGTTTCCAAGTCGCAGGAGACGGCAGCCCAGGTGATGAATCGGTCGTCCTTCACAGCCACGTTGAAACCGGCGATGTGGTCCACCGTCCCGGGGGAGAACTCCTCCAGCTGCGCCCGGCAGTTCTCGTGGGCGTTGCGTTCGGCGCGGAGTTTCAGCATCGTCAGGCGGCGCTGGAGTTCCGGTGAGACCGGGGGCAGGTACTCGCGCCACCTGCCGTCGACCAGCATGTGGGGGACCGGATGAATGATCTCGCGATCATCGACGAGGGGTTCGAGGTCATCCAGCAGGGCGGCCCAGCCGGGTGAGGCCGAGTTGATGAGTACCAGGTCCTTACGCAGGGCCGGGATCACCAGCCACGGGGTGTTCGTGGTGCGCTGGTAGTGGTTCAGCGCGTCGGCCAGCACCTCGGTGTGCGCGAACCAGGACGCCTGGTAGGCGTGCGGGGTGGTGAAGGTCACCACGTCGGGGCCGTGCGGAAGTTCCTGGACCAGTGGCGGCTGCGAGAGGTTCACCAGATTGATGCAGGCCCGTTCCCGAAGCCTGGCCACGTTCTCCGGGCTGCGATCCTCGGGGAGGTCGCTGCTGTTCAGGAACTGGATCTGACTGGGGGTGTCGATCGCCAACCCCATGCCGATGAACTCGGTGAGCCGGTCCCACATCGGGGTCCGGAAACTACCACGTGGCATGAAGTAGTCGATGCTGCGCACCACCGGGACCGCCTGTTCGACGTCAACGACCTCGGAGATCTCCTCGGTCGCCCAGCTGTTGACGATGTGATCGAGGCGCTCCTTCCATTCCTGGCGCGACTCGCCCGGCCGTTGGTCGAACAGGCCGAGGGCCATCCCGACCTCCTTGCCGCCGTGGAACTTCACCTGGACCATGCCCGCCCGGGTGAACTCATCGGGCTGCTCCAAGGGAACCTCCGCCACCACCGGGTAGCGACGCAACAGCTCACGAATGTCCTCGATCCTCATGTCCCAAACCTACGTTCCGCCAAGGCCATCCACGATTCGCAGAAACCAATGCACAAACCGCGGGCCGCCGGCAAAATATCCGAGCGGGTTTGAGGAAGGCTGTGGATAAGTCTCAACATGTCTTGAATCACCCTCTGCTCCATGGCTTGCCGTCCGAGTCGATCAGATCGGCTCACCGCTCGATATGCTGCGTTCAGTCCCTCGCTTTCAGCTGCACGGGATTTTGATTTATGCGTGGACGTGTATGGCTTTTCCTGATCGGTCAGGCAAGTTCTGTTCTTGCCGGGTCCATGATGTTGCTCGCGCTCGGTGTGTGGGCCAAACAACTCACCGGCTCCAACTCCCTCGCCGGGCTGTGCACCGCTGCCGTCATGGCGCCCCGGCTGCTCGGCATCTTTGTGGGGGAGCCTCTGGACCGGCTTCCACGCAAGGCTGCTCTGCTGGTGGCAGACCTTGCGACAGCAGCGGCGCTGGGCACGATGATCCTCGGCGCTGTTCTGGTGGCCAATCTGGACTTCCGCGTCCTGTATCTGGCGGCTGCAGTGGGACTGCTCGGCATCGGGACCTGGGGCGTCAAACGCTCCGCCCGCTGACCAGCTCTCCCGGATGGAACTGGATCGAGACGACGACCTGAGAAATCTGTAGCGGTCCAATGGAACTGCCCATATGCTTCTCGGCGAGAGCAGGAAGCTTTCAATGACACAACCGAGGTGGAGATGAAGAGGTCTCTTCATGGTTGCATCGTCGCGGCCGCGGCTCCCGTGGCTGTTGCGAAGCAGCTGCTCCTGTGCACCGGGTCCGATTACCGGGGATGGAGTGGTGTGTTCTCAAGGGCGGTGGGCAGGCCCTGCCGCACATCGAGATTCCGGCTGGGGTTAGGCTGATGATGCAAGTTCCCGTGAGGGTCGTTGGGGTGGAGTTCAGCTACCCCACCCCGGCGGGTGCCGTGAGGGCGCTCGACGGGGTGGATCTGGAGGTGGCGGCCGGGGAACTGGTCTGTCTCTACGGGGCCAGTGGCTCCGGGAAGTCCACCCTGCTGTCGGTGATCGGCGGGCTCGAGGTGCCGCAGGCCGGTTCCGTCCAGGTGGTGGGGCGCGAGATCGTCGGGTTGCCGGAGGGGGAACGCACGGATCTTCGGCTGCGTCAGGTGGGTCTGGTTTTCCAGGAACACAACCTCGTCGCCCAGTTCACGGCCAGCGAGAACCTCCAGATCGTGCTCCGGGCCCAGGGATGCCGGGATGCCGAGGCGGAATCTCGGCGGCTGCTTGACTTCGTCGGTATCGGGGAGTTGTGGAACCGGATGCCGGATGCCATGTCGGGCGGACAGCGGCAACGGGTGGGGGTGGCCCGCGCCTTGGCGGGGCAGCGGCCGGTCATGCTCTGCGACGAGCCGACGGGGGCGCTTGACAGCGGGACCTCGACAGCTCTGTTCGGGCAGATCAGGGAGCTCACCCGGCGGGCCGGGGTGGCGTGTCTCATCGCCACCCACGACCCCCTCGCGGAGAGATACGCCGATCGTGTACTAGAGATTGTGGATGGTCGGCTGTCATGAAACACCTGATACCGCTGCTGCTCCGGTCGCGGGTGTTCCGGGGACTTCTCGCGGCGGTGTGCGTCGTCGGTTTGGGTGCCGGGATCTTCAGGTGCAGCCTGGACTCCCTCACCCTCAGCCCCGAACAGACCGCTGAAAAGCTGCTCGGCTCGGCGGATGGTGTGCTGGAGACGTGGCAGGAGGGGCAGGTGGAGGTCGGAACCTATCCCGAGCCCCCGGCCCTGCTCGCCACCTCCACCGTGACCACGGTTACGGTCGAGTACTCGGGACAGGCGGACCTCGCCCAGAACGGTGAGGCCCACAGATTCGACTACACCGAACTGCCGCTGCCTTCTGTCGCCAGCCGGGGCCGGTATGAACTGGTGTCCGGGATGTGGCCGACGCGCCCCGGCGAATGCGTGGCGAGCGGTGACGCCGTGGGGCAGTGGTCCTCCACCCATCAGCAATGGTCCGTCAACGTCGTAGGAAAGTTCCGCGAGATCTACTCCCTCAGCGGCAACCGGCTGGCCTGCGCCCCCGGTACCTGGCGGGAGCGCGCCGGAAAGGGGAACAGCAACGAGGTCCTCAGCGCCAACTACTACCTCGAAGGCCCGCGCGATGAACTGCTCAGGTTGAAGACGGAGACCGGTGCGGGCCACGAGACCTCCATCATGCTTCGCACCGATCTGCTGGAGAAGCAACAGGTTTCCGCGCAACGTTTCCTGGGAGGCTACTCGCTGGTCTTCGCCCTGCTCGTGGGCATTCCCTTCGTCTTCTCGGGGATGCTGGCGCGGTGGATCCGGGGAATCCAGCAGGTCCTGGTCCGCTCCGGTATCCGCCCCGGCGTGATGCTCCGGGCCGCCCTGGCCGCTCTGCTCGGCGGGACGTTTGTCGTCTCAGCCGTCGCCTGTGCGCTCGGGATGCTCGCGACTCTGGCATTGCGTCCCCTGCTCCAGCAGGCGAACAGCGGCCTGCCGCTCGGGCCGTGGGAGTTCTCGCTTGCCTGGCTGGTTCAGGTGGCGTTGCTGACCGCAGGCGGGGCGCTGCTCGGTTTCCTGGCGCTCAACGCCTCCCAGCGTGTGTGCGCCCGGCTCGCGGAACGCGCTCCGCGTCCGCTGTCCGCCACCATGTCCGGCGCGCTGGGCTGGGCGGCGCTGGGGCTGTGGGGATTCGCCATCTGGTCGCTGGTCACCTCCGCGGGAAAGCTGTGGCCCATGAGCCTGGGTGTGATCTTCACCGTTCTGGGCACGGTGGCCCTGGCCCCGGGCATGGTCGCCCGGGTCAGCGGTGCCCTGGGACGCAAAGTTGCGTCGCCGAAAGACCTCGCCGCCCGGCTGCTCCGCGAGGACGGGGCCCGGTGGGCCGGGGTCAGCGGGGTGGCGACCCTCCTGATCGGGCTGGTGCTGAGCGTGTTCATCAACATCTCCGCATCCATGAGTGCGCAGATCCTGCTGCTGGCCCCGCAACTCCCGCCGGGCATGGTCCTGCTGCAGGTCACCGATCCCGCGGGGGAACGGATCCCGGAGGATGTGATCGCGCAGTTCGAGCGGGACAACGCCGTTCGTCCGGCCGCCACCCTCCACGACACCTCCTACGGGATCGACGGGGAAGGCGCGGTCCAGGTGTTCGATTCGGTGGAGGAGGCCACCGCCGTCCTGGGACTGACCCCGGAACAGGCGGCCGTGCTGGCCTCCGGAGGCCTGCTCAAGCTGGGCGGGGCCGACGAGGACGTCGTCCTGACGGATTTCACCGACCCTTCGCAGACCATTCGGGTCCGCGTCGTCGGGTTCAAACCCAGTCCCGAGAGGCGGCTGAACACCGGCTACGCCTTCGGGTTGAAAAGTACCGTGCCGGTCGCCGAGGGAAGGGCCGGTGTCTACCGGGTATACGTCGGCATGACCCTGGAGCAGGAAGCCGGTATGGGGCAGTGGCCCGTCGCCTCGGGACACGGCGACGTGCTGGTCAACGTGCACCGACCGGCAACCGGCGCCGATGCCCCGTTGTGGCTGACCATCGGTTTCACCGGTGTGGCGTTGCTGGCCATCCCGCTGCTGGTGTGGACCCTTCAACGCGAGGTCCAGGCGCTGCGTCCCCTTGCCCGGAACCTCACCGCGATGGGGATGCCGGAGAGCTGGGCACGGCGAGTCCTGTCCGGGGTGATCGGCCCCGTCCTGGCGGTGCCGCTCGGGCTCGGGCTCGTCGCGGGGCTCGTCTCGACGGCGCTGCTGCACTGGCTCTACCCGACGGTGTTCGACCTGGCGGGCGTCAACTTCCTCGGCTTGGGGCTGTTCACCGGGGCGCTGCTCCTGGCCGGCGCGCTGGCCGTGAGGCTCGGCGTCCGACAACTCCACACCACCAAACGAGCGTTGGTGATCTAGGTCCTGCCGCGGAACGCTGACGGCCGGGGTCGCAGTCGGCTTCCCGCAACTTCCCACTTAACTTCCCAGGATGGTAAGCCAAGTGGGAAGTTGGGTGGGAAGCTCTGCGGATCGAATGGGGATCTTCTCGGAGCCGGGGTCGTGTCGAGGCCATCCCGCCCCGAAGCTGGTTGAGCCGGCCCCCGAGTCCTTTCCCCGTGCGCGACTCGCGGAAGAAAAACGGTTCGACGTCGTGCGGCGACGTTGAACCGTCGAACCTCCGCGATTCGTGCGCAGGGTGGACGGTGGAAAGGGGGCGGTCCGGGATGCTCCTTCGGTGCGGTCCGGCTCAACCGACTTCCCGCAGCTTCCCACTTAACTTCCCAGGGTGTTAAGTTAAGTGGGAAGCTGGGAGGGAAGCATGGATGAGAAAGAGCTGCGCGAGCTCGTGGAACGACTTCGCCTGGTGGGTGCGGATCAGCAGCGCGTGGAGGTCAAGAGCGGGATCGGGAAAGCGGTGCTGGAGACCCTGAGCGCCTTCTCCAACGGGGCGGGTGGCACCATTCTGGTGGGACTGGAGGAACGCGGGGGGTTCCTGCCGGTGCCTGGCTTCGACGCGATGGCCCAGCGGGATGCGTTGGTGTCCCGCTGCCAGCAAATGACGCCGACGGTGCGCCCCGACATTGTGTTGGTGCCCTTCGAAGGGAACGTGGTGGTGGTCGCCACGGTGCCCGAGATGCTGCCTCGCGACAAACCCTGTCACGTGACCTCCAGGGGACGCTATCAGGGCAGCTACCTGCGGACCGGCGACGGGGACGTGAGGCTGCAGCACTACGAGGTCGACCGGCTGGTGGAGGAGCACGTCCAGCCGGCCTGGGACGAGGAACCCGTGCCCGGGGCCCGCCCGGAGGACCTGGACGCCGATGCGCTCGCCAGCTACCTGGAGGGGCAGCGCCAAAGCCGTCCCCGGACCTTCGCCCAGGGCGATGACGCGGCGCTCAGGCGCCTCCGGGTCGTGCGCGACGGGCATCCCACCCTCGCTGGCCTCCTGGCCATGGGGGAGTATCCGCAGGAGTTCTTCCCCCGGCTCACGGTCACCTTCGCGGTGTTTCCCGGAACCACGAAGGGCGAGATCGGAACGGGGGTGCGGCTGCTGGACAGCGCCACACTGACGGGCCCGATACCCGAGCTGGTCGAGGCGGGGCTGGCGCTGGTCAAGAAGAACATGCGGCAGGGAGCCCTGATCGACGACGTCTACCGCCGGGAGCTGCCCGACTACCCGCTGGTCGCAGTGCGTGAGGCCCTGGTCAACGCGCTCATGCACCGGGACTACTCTCCGATGGCGCGCGGCACCCAGGTGCAGCTCAACATGTACGTCGACCGGCTCGAGGTCATCAACCCCGGTGGGTTGTACGGCGCGGTGACCCTGCGAACGCTCGGGACGGCGGGAATCAGCTCGAGCCGCAACCAGCGGCTGGCCTCCCTGCTCGAGAACGTGCGGCTTCCCGATGGCGGTCTCGTCGCCGAGAACCGGGGAACCGGTTTCGCGGTGATGGCTGCGGAACTTGAGAAGGCCCTCATGCCTCCGATCGAGGTCCGCGACGACCTGGTGAGTTTCACCGTAACCTTCCGTCGGCGTCGGCTGGCCCGTGGGGAACGCAGGAACACGGCCCGCGCGGGGATCGAGAAAGCACTGGAGGAACGGGCCTCGGCGACAACCACCGAGCTGGTGGCCGCGACGGGATTCAGCCGGACCGCCGTCCAGCAGGCCCTCAATCAGTTGATTGGGGAGGGGATGGTTGAGGCGATGGAACCTCCTCGAAGCCCGCGCCAGCGCTACCGCACCAAGGCGGGTGGGTGATACGGGGCAGGGGCATGAATCGGGTGGGTATCTCCTGCTCCCTCGTGGTTTCGCCTGTCTCCTTGTCGTTCCCTTGTACGCGACTCGCGGAAGAAAAACGGTTCGACGTCGTGTGGCGACGTTGAACCGTCGAACTTCCGCGATTCGTGTACAGGGGGAGGGGGTCCTGCCATGCCGCGACCTGATGGGCTTCGCCCCGTGTTTCGTGTACAGGGGGAGGGGTGTTCGCGTGTTGGCTCTAGTCGTTGAGCCTGACCTCCCGGTCGCAGTGGGCGATCACCGCCGGGTCGTGGGTGATCACCAGCATGGGGATGCGTTTCCTGACCTCGGCCAGGACCTCGCAGATGGCGTCGCGGGTGGTCGCGTCCAGGCTGGAGGTCACCTCGTCGAGCACCAGCAGCCGCGCCCCGGAGACCAATACCCGGGCGATCGCGAAGCGCTGCAGCTGGCCTCCGGACAGCTGCCTCGGGTGACGGGTTTCCCAGCCGGGTGGCAACCCGACCAGCTCGGCCGCCTCCTCGACGCCCGTTCCCGCCCCGCCGAGCCGTACTGCCCTGGCATGGGCGCGTGCCAGGGACCGCCCGAGCGACCACGCCGGGTTCACCGAGGTCGCGGGATCCTGCGGCACCCACCCGATAGTCCCGCGCGCCGAACGAGGCCAGTCGTCCAGCCGCGCCGGCAGGGCCGTCCCGGCCACGCTCACCTCGCCGTCGCGCCTCGGCCAGAGCCCGACGAGGGTTCGCGCCACCGTCGACTTGCCTGACCCGGACGGTCCCGTCAACGCCACCGCCTCCCCTTCGAGAACGTCCAGGTCCAGGCCGGTCACGGGAGGATCGGCCAGCCCGGGCGCGCCCGCCGTCAAGGACCGCACGCACAGCACGGGCTCCGCGTCCCCTCGCGTTCCATCGTTCCGCGGCGCTCCCGGGCGGTCCGCGGCCACGACCTCCCGCGCCGGGCCACCGTCGGCGAGACGCCCGTTGCGCATCTCCACCACCCGGCTGGTCAGGCGCGCCGCCACCGCGGGGTCGTGGGTGATCACCAGCAGGGTCGCGTCCAGTTCCGCCACGAGCCGTTCCACCAGACCCAGGGCGGCGTCGACGGCCGACGGGTCGAGCCCGGCGGTCGGTTCGTCGAGCACCAGCAGCTCGGGGCGGCGTGCCAGGGCGCGGGCCAGCGCCACCCGCCGCCGCTGCCCTCCCGACAGCTCCGCCGGGAAACGATTCAGGAAGTCGCGGGACGTCGGCAGCCCGAAGACCTCCAGGGCCTCGTCGCGGAGTCGCTGCGCATCCTCACGCGGACCCCGCGACAACTCCGTCATCAGGTATCCGATGCGGCGGGTCGGGGTCAGCGCCCCGGCCGGGTCCTGGTCCAGCCGGGCGACGCGACGCCGCAGCCCTCGCAGGGCCCCGGGGGAGGCCAACCGGCCATCGGCAACGACGGGCACATCCAGTACCGTCACGTTCCCCGCCGCCAGTTCCAGACCGGGCGCGATCGAACCCAGCAGGGCCAGGGACAGGGTCGACTTCCCGGAACCGGATTCCCCTACGAGCCCGACCCGCTCGCCCCGCTCCACGGCAAGGGCGGTTCCATCCAGGATCGTTCCGGCGGCCGAACGGATCCGCAGGTCGTCGACCTGCACGGCTGGTTCAGTCACGGCGACCTCCGAGGGCATCGACGAACAGGTTCACGGGCACCGTCAACGCCACCATCGCACCCAACGGGGCCAGCACCGCCCACGGATTGAGCCCCAGACCGTCGAGGTTCCGCGACACCATCGTCGGCCACAGGAAACCGGATTCGGCGGCGGTGGTGCCCAGGAAGGAGATGGTGGCCATCAGGTAGAGGGCGGTGATCGTCGCCAAGCCCAGGTCGGCCAGGACGGGACGCAGCAGCACCGGCACCACTTCCCGGACCAGCGCCACCGACGTCCTGTCGCCGGCCACCCGGGCCTGTTCGAAGAACGCCGCCCCCAGCAGTGGCTCCGCGGCCGCCCGGTAGTAGCGGGACGTGAACGGCAGGGTCAGGGCGGTTGCGATCGGGATGGTGGCGTACAGCGACGCCCCGGCGCGCTGATAAACCACCAGCGAGGCCACGATCATCGGTGTCACCAGGACGACATCCAGGACGAACCGCGCGAACCATGCCCCCCGGGCCCGGGTGGCGAGCCACAAACCAGCGGCCAGCCCGACGCCCTGCGAGACCACCGCGGTCAGGAGGGCCGCGATCAGCAACGCCCGGCCGCCCTCCAGGAGCTGGGGCAGCACCGGCCGCCCCAGGTAGTCGTGTCCCAGTCCGCCCGGACCGCCCACCGAATAGGCGAAGGACGTCGTGGCCGCGGAATTCCCGGTCGCCGGCGCCAACCACGGGGCGGCCATGGTGAAAAGCACCACCAGCAGGGTGATGCCGCCCCAGATCCTCGCTGAAATGCTCACCTCACACCACCGCAACCATGCGTTCCTGGCGCGCCGAAAGCGCATCCGCGACGGTGAAGGCCACCACCGCGACCACCATCATCAACGCCCCCGCGGCCATCACCACCGGCACCTCCCTGTCCCCGACGGCCCGCACCAGCGCGAACCCCAGGCCGGGGAAGGAGGTCACGGTCTCGACCACCACGGCCCCACCCAGCAGGTAGGGGATCGTCTGCGCGAGCAGCTGCAGGACGCCGGGAGCCACCGACGGCAGCAGGTGCCCGGACAGCACCCGCCGCCGCGTCAGTCCCGCCAGTTCTGCCTCGCGCACGTAGGGCGCCGCGGCGTGGGCGGACACCAGGGCCTGGATGCGACGGGTCAGGGATGCGGAACACACCAGCCACAGCGACAGCGCCGGCATCACCAGGCAGACGGGGTTCTCCCACACCGTGCGACCCGCGCCGGGCACCGACAGCACCGGCAGCCAGCGGGTCCACACCGCCAGGACGGCCAGCAGTGCGATCGCCACCACGAACTCCGGTATCGCGGCGGTGGCCACCGAGATCCCCGCCAGGGACCGGCTGACCGGATGTCTCGGACGCGCTCCGGTGACGACCGCGACGGGCAGGGTGACCAGCACCAACCCCAGCAGCACCACCGCGGCCAGGCTCAACGACGCCAGGGCCGGTTGCGCGATCGTCTCCGCCACGGGCCGGGACGTGATCAGCGTGGTCCCGGGATCCCCCCGCAGGATGCCCGTCACCCATTCCAGGTAGCGTTCCAGGACGGGCCGGTCCAGACCCATCCGGGCCCTGGCCGCCTCCACCGCGGCGGCCCCTTTCCTCGAGGCGCTCGCAGTTGCCGCGTCCCCGGGCAGGGCCTGGATCAACAGGAACAGCAGAAACGAGGCCGCCAGGCACTGGACTGCGGAGCGCGCCAGCCGCCGCAGCAACCAGCCGGTGAAGGCGGGTCGCTGCGGCGACGCGTCGATGGTTCGTCCCAAGGCCGGATCAGCCGACCGGGTTGAAGGTGGCCTTCGTCAGCCAGGGAACCTCTTGGACGGTGGTGAAGTTCTCCAGCCCGGCCCGGTACGCGGCGACCTGCTTCTGGAAGCCCCAGATCAGGTCACCGCCCTGGTCGTGGATCTCCTTGTTGATCTCACCCACCAGCTTCTTCTGTTCGGCCGCGTCCAGGGTGGAGGTGGCCTTCGCCAGGTTCTGCTGGATCGTCTCGGAGCTGAAACCGGACAGGTTGAACGAATAGTCGGGTATGACCTGGATGCGGAACTCGGTGATGGGATTGCGGTTGATCCAGTAGGCGGTTGCCGCCTGCGCCTGGTGCAGTTCTTCCATGTTGCTGTAGTAGGTCTGCGGGTCGCGTTTGTCGACGGTGACCTGCACCCCAACCTCGGCGAACTCCTGGGCCATCAACTCGGCCGAGGCGACCATGCCCGGCATGACGTCGGCCGCGACGATCGTGAAGGACGTGATTCCCTTCTCCGCGAAGATGCGCTTGGCCTCCTCCTTGTTGGCCACGGTCTGGGCCACGTCCTCCGGGTAGTTGTCGTATCCCTTGCCGAGCATGTCGTTTGCGACCTCACCGGTGGATCCGAGGACGG
The DNA here is from genome assembly GCF_057238465.1 of Arachnia sp. NCBI lineage: Bacteria > Bacillati > Actinomycetota > Actinomycetes > Propionibacteriales > Propionibacteriaceae > Arachnia > Arachnia sp. The sequence continues at coordinate 23,586 of NZ_DBHHFZ010000012.1, read as the reverse complement.
TGTTGACCAGCTTGTCCCGGTCCACGGTGAGTTTCGCGGCCCGTCGCGCCTCCGGGTCGTTGAAGGGCGCGACGCGGGTGTTGAGGGCCAACTCCAGGGCGGAGGCGGACTCCAGGGTGGGCTCGGCCACCTTGACGTTGGGAGCCCCGGACAGGGTCGTGAGGGCAGCCGAGTTGAGGCCGGTGGCAAGGTCGATCTCGCCGGTGCGCAGGGCGTTGGCCTGGGCCGTGGAGTCGGGGATCGGCACCATCGTGACCTGTGGGATGGGCGGGGTGCCGTCCCAGTACTTGTCGTTGGCGTGCAGCTGGTAGCCGGTGCTGGGATCCCCCTTGTCGACGACGAAGGGGCCGGCGCCGATGCCGGTGAACTGGCCCTTCGGGGCGATGGAGGAGAACATGCCCAGCGAGGATTCGAGGAAATCGGAGGCGGGTTTCTTCAGCTTCAGCGTCGCCGTCGACCCGGATGCGCTGGAGGCCTCGAAGTCGATGTCGGAGTACAGGCTGGCGTAGCTGGGGGACTGGGCGAAATGGGAGAGGGAATCCAGGACGTCCTGCCCGGTGGCGGCGGTGCCGTCGGAGTAGGTCAGGCCGTCGCGCAGCGTGACGGTCCACTCATCGGCGGTGGCGTTGGGTTCGATGGACTTGGCCAGTGACAGCGTCGCCCCCTTCTTGGTCATGACCGCCAGGGAGTCGTAGACGTTGAACGCCAGCAGCATCGAGCCCGGTGAGGTGGCGGTTACCGGGTCGAGGGAATCGGTCGGGGCGAAGAGCGCCCCGATCCTGACCGGCTGGGAGGCGCCCGAGGCCGACGGGGAGCTGCCACCGGAACCGGATGCGCATCCCGTCAGTCCCAGGGCGGCGGCCACGATGACGGCGCCCAGACGCAATCTCCAAGGTTTCATCATTCCTGCTTTCTCGTGTTGCTGTTCGGTTTCTTTGGTTCGGGTTCAGACCAAGGACCATCCGCTGGCGCTGCTGCGGTACTCCCAGAAGTCGCGGTAGGGGCCGTCGATTCCCACCAGGTCATTGTGCCGACCCTGCTGCGCGATCCGGCCATCGGCCCCCAATACCACCACCTGGTCGGCGGCGGCGATGGTTTCCAGCTTGTGGGCGATGACGATCAGGGTGGAGGAGCGCCTCAGTTCCTCCAAGGCGGCCACGATGTTCGCCTCGTTCTCGGCGTCCAAGGCGCTGGTGGCCTCGTCGAGGAGCACGATGGGTGCCCGTTTCAGCAGGGCGCGGGCGATGGAGACGCGCTGCCGTTCACCACCGGACAGGGCCCTGCCGCCCTCACCGACCCGGGTCTCCCAGCCACCGGGGAGCCGTTCGACGATCTCCGTCACCCCGGCGAGGTCTGCGGCGTGGCGCACCTCGTCGTCGGTGGCGTCCTGGCGGCCCAGGCGGATGTTGGCCTCCAGGGTGTCATCGAAAAGGTAGACGTCCTGGAAAACCATAGACAGCTGCGACATCAGGTCCTCGGTGGTCAGCTGCTTCACATCCACCCCGCCAACCTTGAGCTGCCCGGAGTCGACGTCGTAGAACCGTGCGACCAGACGGGCGATGGTGGTCTTGCCGCTGCCGGAGGGGCCGACGAGGGCGCACATCGAACCGCTGGGCACCGTCATCGAGATCCCGCGCAGCACCGGCACGCCGGCCTGGTAGCCGAAATCGACGTCGACCAGTTCGACGCTGCCGTCGGAGGGCACATCGGGGGATGTGTCGGGTTCGGGCAGCACGGGGGAGTCCATGACCTGATCGATGTGGTTCATCATCTGTCGGCGCTCCTCGAAACCGATCATCATGGCCCCGACGTCGCTCAGCATCGTCATGAACCGCAGGCACATGCCGATGGTGACGATCGCCTGCAGCGGGGCGAGTTGCGACGACAGCGCCAGGGTGGCGGACAGGACGATCATGGAGATCACCACGAGTTGGGCGAAGGCGCCGTTGACCATGTTGCCGACGGCCTCCCACCAGAAGGCGCGCCGCGAGTCGCGGTGGTTTTTCTCGAATGCCGTCCTGAGGCCCGGTGGGTTTGGTGCGTTGCAGGAACGCAGCGCCCCTTGGCAGCGGGAGAACTCGATGATGCGGGCCGCCAGTTCGACCTCGGAGGGTTCGGCGATGGCCTTGCCGTGGTTCAGGATGCGCCGTCCGATGATGAGGCCCACGGTCAGCACGGGAGCCGCGCAGGTCAGCAGCAGACCGAGCCGCCAGTCCCAGAACCAGGCTCCGATCCCGATCACGACGCAGGCGGCCGCATCGACCCGCAGCTTGTACAGGAAGTGCGCCACCGACTGCGACAGGGACATCATCTCCTGGCTGGCCATCCGCGACATCCAGCCCGCCGACGACGGATCGAACCAGGACAGGGGCAGCCTCGCGACCTTGTCGCCGATGCTGTGATGGACGCTCTGCATGAAACCGAGCGCACCCAGGTACCCGGTGCGGGTGCCTATGAAGTCGATGGCGAGGGTGCCGACGGCGGTGATGAGCAGAACCACCAGCCAGCCGCCGAAATCCAGCCCCCAGCTCGGGGAGCCCGTCGTCAGGGCTACGGAGGTCGGCAGCAGCGCCAGCAGCGCGAACCCGGTCAGTGTCCCGGCCGCCACACCAATGGTGAGGCCCGTGGACAACTGCCGCCACTGGGATGGTGTCATGAGGCGGCGGTAGCGGGGCAGCAACGCGTTGCGGTTGATGTCGCTCATCGGTGGTCCTCTTCGGCTGGGGCGGTGTGCAGCTCGCCGCTCTGGCGCAGCAGCGCCCGGTAGTGGGGTTCGTCGAGCAGCTCCTCGTGGGAGCCGAGCGCCTGGATGCGTCCTCGTTCCATCACCACGATCCGGTGGGCTCCCCGGATGGCGGCGGGCCGGTGGGCGATCACCAGCACGGTGCGGCCTTTCACCAAGGTGCTCAGGGCCTGCTGGATCTCGGCCTCGGACTCGGGATCCGCGAAGGCGGTGGCCTCGTCGAGGAGCAGCACGGGGGCGTCGACCAGGATCGCCCTGGCGATCGCGATCCGCTGCTCCTGGCCGCCGGACAGTGAGGTGTCGGTGCCGATGACGGTGTCATAGCCATCGGGAAGCGACATCACGAAGTCGTCGATCCTGGCCATTCTCGCGGCCTCCCGGACCTCGTCGAGCCCCGCCCCCGGACGACCCAGGGCGATGTTGTCGCGGACGGTGGCCCGCAGCAGCTGGGCGTCCTGGAGCACGAACGAGACCTTCGAGTAGAGGGTCTCCTCGGTCAGCTGCCGCAGATCGACGCCGCCGAGCCGGATGCTCCCGGAATCCGGATCGGCGAAACGGGCGATCAGCGTGGCCAGGGTCGACTTACCGGAACCCGAGGGGCCGAGCAGGGCCGTCACGGTTCCCTCCTTCAGGGTGAGACTGACGTCGTCGACGGCGAGGGTCTCACCGTAGGAGAAGGTGACGTGATCGAGTTCTACGGTGCACCCTTGGGGGACCTGCGAGGTCTCGGGGTAGGGCAGGACGGGGGTGTCGAGGATGTTGCACAGCCGGATCGCCGCGGCCCCGGCCATTTGGTAGGACCAGGAGATCGAGGAGACGACCTGCACGGCACCGGGGAGCACCAACGCGATCAGCGTGGCCGCTAGCACCTTGGGCAACGTGACCACCCCGGCCTGGATCAGCAGGGCCCCGCCCCCCAGGTTCACCACGAGCAGCAGCGGAATGGAGATCCACGCCATGGAGACGCAGCTGATCGATACCAGGGGCAGCGCCCAGGCACGGAAGAACCGGGAGAACTCGTCGGCGGAATCCACGTAGGCGGAGTGCGCCCTACCGACCCGCCCGAAGGCCTTGACCACCGAGATCCCGGCGACGAACTCGGCCATGGTGGAGGAGACCTTCGCCAGTTTCGCGTCCATCTCCGCGGTCTTCTCCGGCATGCCCTTCATGGAGACGGCGTAGGTGGCCATGTGCAGCGGGATCGTGGCGATGCTGAGCAACCCCAGCCGCCAGTCCAGCCAGAACGCCAGACAGAGGAGGGCCAGCGGGGTCACCACCGCGTTGAGGATCTCGACGGGGCCGTGGGCGATCACGGTGTGGACGGCGCGGGTGTCGTCCTGGACGCCCTTACGGATCATGCCCGAGGTCGACTCGGTGAACCACGACAGCGGGGCCCGGGCCAGGCGCTGCGCGATGCCGCGCTGCAACTGGTCGCGCAGCCTCAGGTCGGCGACGTGGGTGATGAGCAGGCCGACGAAATACAGCAGCAGCTGGCCGGAGAAGGCGCCGATCAGCAGTCCGATCGCCGACCAGGCCCGGTCGGCGTCGACGGCGGTGCCGGAGCTGTGGGCGGCCAGCAGGAGATCACCGAGCTGGACGAGGGCGAGGTAGGGGGCGGTCGTGAGAATGGCCGAGGCGATCACGAACGCCTGCCCCAGCCGCTGCAGTCCGCGCACCGGGGCGGCCAGGCGTTTGATCGCAGCCTGCCCCTCCTGCGCTTTCCGTTTGTTCTCCTCCAGCGGATCGTCCTGCTGGTCCGGTTCGACGCGTTCAAGTTCCTGCGTCGTCATGAGTTACACCTCGAAAGATTGGGAAATGGTCTTCAGTGTTCAATGAGGTTCACCTTAACGCCACGCTGTGACGTGGGCAACGAGTACGTTAACCGCATGAGATCACACGGGAGGCGTACCGGTCCGAAACCGGGCTTCACCCACGACGACGTCGTCACGGCCGCGTTGGAGATCGGGATCCGTGACTTCACCCTCGCGGGGGTGGCCAAACTCCTGGGGGTCGGCACCCCGGCGCTGTACCGCACCATCGCGTCGCGGGACGACCTGCTGCGTGACTGTCTGAAACGGTTGGCCCGGGAGAACAACTTCACCGTCCCCGAAGGCGGGTGGCGAGAACTGCTGCGACACCAGGCCGAGTGGTTGTGGGATCTGGCGGACAAGCACCCCGGGCTCGCGGAGACCTTCCTGGTGGTCACCTGGGCACACCACTACTTCGCCCGGGGCATGAAAACCTGCATCGAAGCGCTGGTCGAACGGGGGTTCAGCCCGGATGACGCCACCTTCGTGGTGGATTTCATCGGCGACACCGTGCTGTGCACCCGCCTGGTGATCGAGGCGAACCGTGCGATCCTCCCGGGGAAGGATGGTGCGGTTGCGACGGGGCTGGAAGCCGCCGTCGAGAACTTCAACCGGGAGAAACTCGCCAAGGATTTTCCGGATCAGCTCGTGCCCAATGAGGGCTGGACGGGCCGGGGTTTCCTGGACCGCAAGATCGAGTTCATCATCGATGGGATGGCCCGGCGGGTCGGCGGGTGAACCACTCCCCAGAATCTCGTGGGACCGGTTTGCTGGCCTTGTTCACGTTCGCTGGCCTCACAGCGCAGGCAAACGTGAACAAGGCCAGCAAACCATTCACAAGGCCAGCGAACCGGTGACGGGAGGGTCGGCGGGGATCAGAGATGCCGGGATGCGCTGTCGAGGATCAAGGCCATGGACACCGCCCCCGGGTCGATGTGTCCGATGGAGCGTTCCCCGTAGTGCGCCGCACGGCCGCGGCGGGCCAGCATGTCGCGGGTGGCCTCGGCGCCCGCTTTCGCGGCGGCGGCGGCCCGGGCCAGGCTGGTGGAGGGGTCCTCGTCGCGTTCCAGGCTCGCGTGTTCGAGCACGTCGATGGCGGGACACAGGGCGTCCAGCATGGTCTTGTCGCCCACCTTCGCCCTGCCCCGAGATGCGATTCCGTCGCGTCCGGCCTTCAACGCCTGACAGACGCTGGAGACGGTGTACGGGGACTGCCAGAGCTGCCCGACGCGCAGGAAGAACGTCCCGTACAGCGGCCCCGAGGCCCCACCGACGGAACTGACCAGGGCCATGCCCACCTGGTTGAGGTACTGGCGCGTGGTGGTGTCCGGGCCGGGGGTGATCGTGGCGGCGGTCGCCATGCCGCGTGCCATGTTCGTGCCGTGATCGCCGTCGCCGATGGCGGCGTCCAGCCCGTCCAGCTCGTCGATGCGGGCCTCGAACTCCGCGGCGGCTGATTTCAGCCAAGCGCTCAGGGCATCAGGGCCGTCAAGCATGGGTGTCCTTTCCGTTTCGGGGCGATCTCCCCGCAGAAGCAGTCGAAGTGGATTTCAGCGCAGGCCGCGCAGGAAGTCCTCGTCGTCGTCGGGGGCGAGAGGGCGCGACCGGGGGCGAGAGGTGGGGCGCCCCGCGAGCAACCAGGCGAACGGACCAGCCACCGGGACGCAGATCACGACGAACAACCACAGCCACCGGGGCATGGCGCGTACGCGAGCTCCCTTGGTCTGTGCAAGTTCGACGACGCAGTAGATGGTGAGCATCACCACTGCGACGAGTAAAAGCACCCTGAGCACAAGACAATTCTAGCTCCCGGAATCCATTTTTCACTCCCGGTGTTAGGGTCGCGTCGCTACCGAGAAGCGAAGGCGGTGACGATGAGCACGGACGTGGCCCGGATGCTGGAGGGGGGAGCGGCGCTGTGGCTGGCGGACGGCCCGGCCCCCCGGCTGCCGCGGAATGTGGGGGCGGTGGTGCAGACCTCCGGCACGACCGGGTCGGCCCGACGCGTCGTGCTCTCCAGGGATGCGCTGCGGGCGGCCGCGGAGGCGGCCCGGGAACGCGTGGGAGGTGACCTGACCTGGCATCTGGCCCTGCCCGGGCGCTACGTGGCCGGGCTGATGGTGCAGGTGCGCTCAGCGGCGGCGGGTCGGAGGACACCCGTGGTTCCCACCGACCTCAAGGGGCTCATCCCCACCGGTGACGGCGACGCCATCAGCCTGGTGCCCACCCAGCTGCACCGCGCCCTGGGGGATGCCGCCGTCACGAAACGGCTGCGAGCCTTCGACCTGATCCTGCTCGGCGGCGCCCCCCTCGGTAACGAGCTGCGGGAACGCGCCCGGGACGCGGGACTGGCCGTCGTCGAGAGCTACGGCATGTCGGAGACCAGCGGCGGGGTGGTCTGGGACGGCAAACCGTTGCCGGGCATCCGGATCGGGCTGCGCGACGGCCGGGTGGGAATTGGTGGCCCGACGCTGTTCGACGGCTACCTGGACGATCCCGCCGCGACCGCCGAGGCCATGGAGGAGGACACGCTGCTCACCCGTGACCGGGGACGCTGGGAGGAAGGCAGGCTCGTGATCACCGGGCGCGTCGACGACGTGGTCATCTCCGGCGGGGTGAACGTCGACCTGGCCGAGGTGCGGGCCGCCGCGGCCCGCATCGACCCGGAGACCGCGGTGCTGGCCGTCCCGGACGCGGAGTGGGGGCATCTGGTGGTGCTGTTCGCCGGGGACGGGAACCTCGGGGCCTGGCGCGAGGCCCTCGCAGGCGCGCTGCCCCGGGCGTGGCTGCCGCAGCGGCTCGTCGTCACCCCGATCCCGCGCACCCCCGGCGGCAAACCGGACCGCGAGGCGCTCAATGGCCTCATCGCGGGCGAGAACCATTAGCATGGCCCCATCATGAGCTTCTCCACGTGGGTGGCCGGTGCCCGGCCCCGGACCCTTCCTGCCGCAGCCGCCCCCATCATGGCGGGAGTGGCCGCAGGTCTCGGAACCACCCCGGCACCGCCCCCATGGCGCCTGATCCTGCTGCCCCTGCTCTGTCTCGGGGTGGCGCTGGCCCTCCAGGTGGGGGTCAACTACGCCAACGACTACTCCGACGGCATCCGCGGCACCGACGACGTGCGCGTCGGTCCCGTCCGGTTGACCGCCTCCGGGCTGGCGCGCCCCGAAGCGGTGAAACGGGCCGCCTTCCTGTGTTTCGGTGTCGCGGCGGTGCTGGGGGGCGCGACCGTCGTGATCAGCGGACACTGGTGGCTGCTGTTGGTCGGGGCCGTCAGCATCCTCGCGGCCTGGTACTACACGGGCGGTTCCCGGCCCTACGGATATCACGGCCTCGGAGAGGTCATGGTTTTCCTGTTCTTCGGGTTGGTGGCGACGGTGGGCACCACCCTGGTCACCTTCGACTCGGCCCCACCGGCTTCCTGGGTGGCGGCCGTCGGGATCGGGGCCCTGGCCAGCGCCCTGCTGGTGGTCAACAACCTCCGCGACCTCACCGCCGACGCCGAGGTGGGCAAACGCACCCTGGCCACCCGGCTGGGTGATTCCGGAACCCGGGTTTTCTTCGTGGTGCTGCTGGTGGTGGGGGCGGTCTCGGTGCTGGGGGTGATGGCGCTCAGCACGCCCTGGGCGGGGCTGGGGCTGCTGGGTTTCGTCCTGGTGCTCGGTCCCGCCGCGCGGCTGCTGGGTGGGGCCATCGGACGTGACCTGATCGCGATGCTCCAGGCCACGTCCTTCACGGAGCTGGCGATGGCCGCCGGGTTGCTGCTGGGGGCGGTGGTCGGCCGGTGATCGTCTTCGACATCCCCCTGCAGGTTCCGTTCCGGGGCGTCACCCGGCGGCAGGGGGTCCTGTTCGAGGGTGAGGCGGGCTGGGCCGAGTGGAGTCCCTTCCGGGAGTACGGCGACCAGGAGGCCGCCGCCTGGCTGAGGGCCGCCGTCGCGGTGGCCCGGGAGGGTCATCCCGAGCCGCTGCGGGACAGCGTGGCCGTCAACGGCATCATCCCGGCCATCAGCCCCGGTGAGGTGGCGCGGCGGGCCGCGGAATCCGGGTGCAGCACCCTCAAGGTCAAGGTCGCGGCCCCCGGTGAGAGTCTCGACGACGACGTGGCCCGGGTGGCGGCGGCCCGTGCCGCCCTGCCCCGCGGGGCGATCCGCGTCGACGCCAACGGGGCCTGGAGCCCCACCCGGGCCGAGGAGGCGATCCGGGAACTCGCCCAGTTCGGTCTCGAATACGTGGAGCAGCCCTGCTCCAGCGCGGAGGAGCTCGCCGAGCTGCGCCGCCGCCTGGACGGCCTGGTCGCGATCGCTGCCGACGAATCCATCCGGCGGGCCTCCGATCCCCTGCGGGTGCGGGATCTCGGCGCGGCCGACGTGGTGGTGCTGAAGGTGCAGCCGCTCGGCGGTGCCGCAGCCTGCCTCGACCTGGCGGACCGGCTTGGGCTTCCCGTGGTGGTCTCCAGCGCCGTGGAGACCTCCGTCGGGCTGGAGGCGGGGCTGCGACTGGCCGCGGCGCTGCCGGAGCTGCCGTTCGCCTGCGGCCTGGAAACCGGCCGGCTCCTGGCCCGCGACGTCACCGAGCACCCGCTGCTGCCGGCCGCGGGCCGGATCGAGGTGCGCCCCGCGCACGTCGACGCCGATCTGCTGGAGGCCTGCCGCGCCGGCATGCGGACCGAGAGCTGGTGGCTGGACAGGTTGCACCGGGTGGCCGCGGTCGCGGGGGTGGAACTGCCGTGAACTCCCCGCTGCTGGGAAAGGTGATCGTGGAGGCCCTGCTGGCCTCCGGGGTCCGGGACGTGCTGCTGGCGCCCGGTTCCCGCAACGCCCCGATCTCCCTGGCCCTCCACGCCGCCGAGACCGCCGGGCTGCTGGGGTTGCACGTCAGGATCGACGAACGCGTCGCGGCCTTCACCGCCCTCGGGATGGCGAAGGCCTCGGGCAGGGTCGTGGCGGTGGTCACCACCTCCGGGACGGCCGTGGGGAACCTGGTGCCCGCCGCCATGGAGGCGCGCGCATCCGGGATCCCGCTGCTGCTGCTGACCGCCGACCGTCCCGCGCACCTGGTCGGCACGGGAGCCAACCAGACCTGCGACCAGCTGGGGATCCTCGGCCCGGCCGCGGTCGGGGTGCTGCGGCTGGCCTCCGGCACGGGCACCGAACCGGCCTGGCGGGCGACGATCACCCGGGCCTGCGCCCTGGCCGCGGGTACCAGGACCCGCCGCCCGGGACCCGTGCAGGTCAACGTGGAGTTCGAGACCCCGCTCGTTGATCCCGCCACCCCCGCACCCGAACCCCAGGAGGTGCGCCCGGTCCTCGCCCCGAGCACCGGCACCGAGGTGTACGAGGTGACGGGGCCGGCCCGCACCGTGGTGCTCGCGGGGGACGCGCCCCCCGTCGTGGGTGCGGAGGCCAGGGCCACCGCGGAGGTGGCGGGGGTCCCGCTGCTGGCCGAACCCTCCAGCAACGCCCGCACCGGCGGCGCCGTTCCCCGCTACCGGGAGCTGCTGCCCGTCCTCGGCCCCGAGATCGAACGGGTCGTGGTCTTCGGGCATCCCACGCTGTCCAGGCCCGTTTCCGAACTGCTGGGCCGCGGCGACGTGGAGCTGATCGTCGTCGCCCCGCACGCCGACTGGATCGATCCCGGGCACGCCGCCGCGCGGGTGGTCGACCGTGTCCTGCTGCCGCCCGGGGATCCCGCCTGGCTGGCCCGCTGGCGACAGCCGGGGGGCGCGGCCCCGCAGGAACCACGGAAACTGACGGGGGAGGCCGTGGCGGCGGAGGTGGTGGCGGCCTCGCGGCCGGGCGAGAACCTGGTGTTCGGCGCCAGCTCCAGCATCCGCTACGCGGACCTCGCGCCGATCAACCCGAACCCCGGGCCCTGCTGGGCGAACCGCGGGCTGGCCGGGATAGACGGCACGGTTGCCACGGCCACCGGGATCGCCCTGGCCACCGGGGCGCCGACGACGCTGCTGCTGGGCGATCTCACCCTGCAGCACGACCTGGGGGCGTTGGCCACGCCCGAAGCTGGACATGAGGTGCGGTTACGTGTAGTCCTTTTGGACGACCATGGAGGGACGATATTCGCATCCCTGGAGCAGGGACAGCCAGCTTTCGCAGCCTCCTTCGACCGGGTGTTCCGGGCTCCACAAGGGGTTGAGCTGGGAGCGGTGGTCCGTTCGATGGGGTGGCGGACGTCAGAAGTTACCTGCATACAATCACTGCGTCGGGTGCTTGCCGAGCCAAGCTCTGACCGTGAGTTACTGCATATTGTTCTGGGTCAGGACTAGCCTGCAAGGAGTGCCGAATGAATACTCATTCAGGGAGGGAAGACAAAGTGCGTCAGTTCCACAAGCCGGTGAGACGACCAAGTGATGTCCTTGAAGAGTTTGATGGTTCCGGGGACCCGGCGGACGAGAGCAGCGCGGCGCACGACACCGCCGCTGTGCTCGTCCACCTGGTGGGGGACAAGGCGGTTCCCGCGGTGCGTGCCCGGCTGGTTGAATACATTGCGGCCGAGGGCATCGAGGACCTTCTGGAACTCTGGTCACGGACGGCGGCGATTTCGCTGCCCGGGTCGCTGTGGCGGTTGCGACAAATCGAACGGAAGCTCCCCGAGGGGCCCGTCGCCGAGGAGGTACGCAGCGTTCTCGCAGGGGAATACGAGGGAGACTTCGGTGATCTGTGCACCCGGGCGGCGATCATTGGCAGACGGCTCGGGCCCCGTTGGGATCAGTTGGCGGCGGAGCTGGAGGGATGCGCCAGGTCCTGGTACGCCGGGACACTCTGGTGATTCGCGAAGTTCACGCTAATATGGATCCAACCGGATCGCGGTAACCCCGGGCTCCACCTTTAGCCGCTGCGAGCGGCCTTTCGCCGAGAGGCGTTCCCGGTCCGGTCCAGACGTTGGGCGGTCGGCGGTTTCGCCGGCCGCCCGTTTCATTTCCGGACACGGTGCCATCCAAACCCCGGGTGCACAGGAAGACCGAGGGACGGTAGCGTGATCCCATGGACGTTGGTGTACCACGGGAGATCGGCGACACGCGTGTCGCAGCAACTCCCAAAACCGTTGCCCAGTTGCGGAAACTCGGCTACCACGTTTTCGTGGAATCGGGGGCCGGTCTCGGGGCCTCATTCAGCGACGACGCCTACCGTGAAGTCGGTGCGGTGATCGTCGACAACGCCTGGAACCGCGACATAGTGCTCGCGGTCGGGGCCCCCTCGGACGCGCAGCTGCTGGACATGCGCCCGGGAGCCACGCTGATCTCCTTCCTGGCACCCAGGCAGGATCCGAGCCTGACCAGGAGGATCGCCGCCCAGGGCATCAATGCGCTGAGCATGGACATGGTGCCGCGCACCTCCCGCGCCCAGGCCCTCGACGCCCTCAGCTCCCTGGCCAACATCTCCGGTTACCGGGCCGTCGTCGAGGCCGCCCACGCCTTCGGGCGGTTCTTCACGGGCCAGGTGACCGCAGCCGGCAAGGTGCCCCCCGCAACCGTGTTCGTGATCGGCACCGGTGTGGCGGGGCTCGCCGCCATCGGCGCCGCCAGCTCGCTGGGCGCCGTCGTGCGGGCGACCGACGTGCGGCCCGAGACCGCGGAGCAGGTCACCTCCATGGGAGCCACCTTCCTGCACGTCGACCAGGCCGACCAGGGGATCAGCTCCGATGGCTACGCCAAGGAGGTCGGCGCCGACTACGCGGCACGCGCCGCCGAGCTGTACGCCTCCCAGGCGCGCGAGGTGGACATCATCATCACGACCGCGGCCATTCCCGGGAGACCCTCGCCCAAGCTGATCACCGCCGAGATGGTGAAATCCATGAAACCGGGGTCGGTGATCGTCGACCTGGCGGCCGTCGGCGGCGGCAACTGCGAACTCACCCGGCCCGGCGAGAGCTACGTCACCGACAACGGGGTGACCATCATCGGCTACACCGACCTGGCCTCCAGGCTGCCCGGGCAGTCGTCGCAGCTCTACGGAACCAACCTCGTCAACGCCCTCAAGCTCATGACACCCGGCAAGGACGGGAACCTCGTCATCGACTTCGACGACGAGGTGGTGCGCAACATGACCATCGTCCGGGACGGGGAGGTGACCTTCCCGCCCCCGGAGATCAAGGTCTCCGCAGCACCCGCCCCGGCCGCCGCGGCAAGCAAGCCACCGACGCCCGTCACACCTGCGAAATCCCCGCGCCCCTGGTGGCACCAGGTGGCCTGGGTCGGCACCGGGTCGGTGGCGCTGATCGCGCTGCTGACCCTCGCCCCGGCGCCGCTGGTGGGTCTGATGGCCGTTTTCGTGCTGGCCATCGTCGTCGGCTACTACGTGGTCTGGAACGTCACCCACGCCCTCCACACCCCGTTGATGAGCGTCACCAACGCCATCAGCGGCATCATCGTGGTAGGTGCCATGACACAGCTGCCCAGCGACAACTGGGTGGTGAGGATCATCGCCTTCGTGGCGGTGCTGATCGCCTCCATCAACGTCTTCGGTGGGTTCACGGTGACCCACCGCATGCTGAACATGTTCCGGAAGGGCTGAGCCGTGCTGACCAACCTCGTCAACGCCACCTACATCGCCGCCGGCCTGATGTTCATCCTCGCCCTGGCGGGTCTCAGCAAACACGAGACCGCGAAGAAGGGCAACGCCTTCGGCATTCTCGGAATGGGCCTCGCCCTGGTGGCCACCAACTACGCCATCGCCCAGCCCGGCGACGGGATGAGCTTCGACTGGACCACCGCGGCCCTGCTCTACGGGGCGATCGCCATCGGCGCGGTCATCGGGATCTGGAAGGCCCGCAGGGTCGAGATGACCGGGATGCCGGAACTCATCGCCCTGCTCCACAGCTTCGTCGGGGCCGCCGCGGTGCTCGTGGGTTTCAACGTGCACCTCTCGGCCACCCACACCGACGTGCTGCACGCCGTCGAGGTGGTGCTCGGGATCTTCATCGGCGCGGTCACCCTCACCGGCTCGCTGGTGGCCTGGGGCAAACTCAACGGTCGCATCGCATCGAAACCGCTGATGCTGCCCGGCAGGAACTGGCTCAACCTGGCGGCGCTGGTCGCGGTCGTCGGGTTCGGCTGGTGGTACGTCGCGACGCTGTCGCTGATCCCGCTGCTGCTGGTGACCCTGATCTCGCTGGCGCTGGGCTGCCACCTGGTGGCGGCCATCGGCGGCGCCGACATGCCGGTGGTGATCTCGATGCTGAACTCCTACTCCGGCTGGGCGGCGGCCTTCAGCGGATTCATGCTGGACCAGAGCATCCTCATCATCACGGGCGCCCTGGTCGGCGCCTCCGGTGCGATCCTGTCCTACATCATGTGCCGGGCCATGAACCGTTCCTTCGTCTCCGTGATCCTCGGCGGTTTCGGTGACGCCCCCGTCGCGGACAGCGGCGAGATGGGTGAACACCGGGAAGCGACCACCTCGGAGGTCGCGAAAATGCTGACCGGGGCCCGTTCCGTCGTGGTCGCACCCGGATACGGGATGGCCGTGGCACAGGCCCAGTACCCCGTCGCGGAGCTGATCGCGCGGCTGCGGGAACGCGGCGTGAACGTGAGGTTCGGTATCCACCCCGTGGCGGGAAGGCTACCCGGCCACATGAACGTGCTGCTGGCCGAGGCGAAGGTGCCCTACGACATCGTCCTGGAGATGGACGAGATCAACGACGACTTCGCCGACACCGACGTGGTGCTGGTGATCGGGGCCAACGACACGGTCAACCCGGCCGCGAACGAACCCGGTTCCCCGATCTCCGGCATGCCCGTGCTCAAGGTTTGGGAGGCAGGCCAGGTGGTGATCTTCAAGCGTTCCATGAGCGCCGGATACGCGGGTGTGCAGAACCCGCTGTTCTTCAACGAGAACTCGGTGATGTGTTTCGGCGACGCCAAGGCCACGGTCCAGGCCATCCTGGACGACCTGAGGTCCGCCACCGGCTGAACCCCGGTCACTCCACCCGGGGAAACAGCGGTGGGGACGCTTTTCACGCCCCGCGCCGTCCAAGAAGGAAGGCGCGGGGCTGGCGAACGGTGCTAGCATGCCGCCCGTGAATTCGCTGCCCGAGGCTCCTGCCCGTCACGGCAACCGGTTCGACGCGCTTGACGGTCTGCGGACCATAGCGGTTGGCCTGGTGGTTCTCTTCCACGTTTCGGCCCCCCGCATGGCGGCCGGGTTCCTGGGCGTGGACATGTTCTTCGTGCTTTCCGGCTTCCTCATCACCTCAGGGCTGATAGCGCAGGTCGAACGCACCGGACGGATATCCCTGGGCGACTTCTGGAGCAGGCGGATCAAACGACTCATGCCCGCCGCCCTGCTGGTGGTGTGCGTCGTTCTCGTCTGGGCGGGGAAGTTCGCGCTGGTGCATCGCCGCGACAATCTCTCCCTCGACGCCTGGTACACGATCTTCTACCTGGCGAACTGGCGTTTCATAGGCTCGGCCTCGTATTTCGAGAACGACGGCACGGTCTCGCCCCTGCTGCACATGTGGAGTCTCGCCGTCGAGGAGCAGTTCTACATCTTCTGGCCGCTGCTGATCGCAGGATTCACCTGGCTGGTGCTGAGGGTCTTCCGGGCCGGGAACCGGAACGCGGTGCGGGTCCTGGCGGGGGTCGCCGTCGTGATCATCGTGGTCTCGGCGGTGCTCCTGGCGGTCCTCTACGCGCCGCGGGCGGCGGAACGGGCCTACATGGGAACCGACGCGAAGGCCTTCGAACCGATGCTCGGGGCGCTGCTGGCGATCCTCGCCGCCAACCCCCGGTTCGCCGCGTGGTGCACCCGCTGCGCCAGGTTCCTGTTCTGGGGTGGCGCGGTCTTGACCGTGGCCCTGTTCGCCGTGCTGGACGGCCCCGCCCCGTTCTACTTCCAGGGCGGTGCGCTGCTCTTCTCGCTGGGAACCGGTGCGCTCATCCTCGGTGTCCGCTACGGACTGGCGACGCCCGAGGCCAAGGTGCTCGCGTTCGCGCCGATCAGCTACCTCGGCAGGATCTCCTACGGCCTGTACCTGTGGCACTGGCCCGTGGCGGTGTGGTTCGGGGTCAACTCCGGAACCTTCCGGCCCCTGCGGGCGGCGGCCGTGCTGGCAGTGACATTCGCGTGCTCCTCCGTCTCATATCACCTGATGGAGATGCCGATCAGGCAGGGGCGGATCGGGGATTTCCTAAAACCGTGGCGGGCGATCGTCGCGGGGGCCACGGCGATGACGATCATGGCCCTGAGCAGCAGCTTCGTGGGTGGCACCCCGCTCGCGCGGGCGCTGCACCTGGGACGCGGCGGGGAGGAGATCAGGCGTGACGTCCTCATGCTGGTCGGCGACTCCGTCCCGTTGCGCATGGCCGATTCCCTGGCCGTGGCCGGGCAGGAACGGGGACTGACGGTCATCGGGACGGCCCAGGGCATGTGCACTCCCACCGGGGCCTTCCTGTACTTCGGGCCCGGCGACAAGTTCGGTGAGCTCTGCCCGCCCGTCAAGGAAGTGCAGGACGAGGCCATCCGGGTCCACTCTCCCGGAATAGTTGTGTGGTGGTCCCGGCACGAGTACATCGACCGCTACGAGGGCGACCGGGTGCTCTCCCCGGAAACGGAGGAATTCTGGGAGGTTCAGCGCCGCGACCTCATCGCCACCGCCGACCGGTTGACGGGGCGTGGGGAGACCCTGGTGGTGGTGCTGACCGAGCGTCCCGGCCTTGGCATGTTGTCGCGCCCCGACAACGAGCTGGCGTCCATGATCGTCAAGTACTCGATCGAACACGACGAGTACCGGCAGCGATTCAACCAGATCGTCACGGAGGTGGCGGCGCAACGCGATGACATCCGTACCGTCGACGGGGACTCCCTGTTCTGCGGGAGCGCGCCGAGCGTCGGTCCCGGGCCGCTGTGCGACGACACCGTGGACGGCAGCCCGATGCGTCCCGACGGAAATCACGTTGACACCAACCGGTTCGGCCCCCAGGTGGCCAACGACCTCCTGGACAAGGCGCTGGCCGCTGCCAGCTGACGGCACGACGCCGCCCCGTCAGGTGACCTCTCCGTCCTCGGGGGATCGGGAATCGAGCAGTTCCATCCACTCCCGGACGTGCCAGGTGGCCCGGACGTCGTCCTCGTTGTACTCCAGCACGCGCCTGCGGGCCGCCCTCCGCTCGGCCGCGTTGCCGCCGTCGACGGCGGTGGCGAACCAGGCCTGCGAGTTCAACCCTCCCGGTTCCTCGTCGCGCCACGAGAAGCCCGCGCCCTTGGTCGCGACCACCTTCAACCCCAGACCGTCCACGGCGACGAAATTGTCGCGGACCAGCTGGAACAGATCCACGAAATGCCCCTTGATGAGGTCGCAGGCGGCCATCAGGTCGGGATGCCCGCTGCGCTGGGCCAGGCGGCGCAGGTGCACCACCTCGTAGTCGGAGTAGTGGTAGACGAGCAGGTCGGGGTGCATCCTCGCCAACCGCACCAACCAGCGGGCGAAGTTGGCGGCGAGCTCCTGTTCCCCGCTGGGGGAGAGGTGGCTGAAGGCGCTGAAGTGCTGGTACTTCTGTTTTCCCGTGGCGCGGTCGGTCAGCAGAACACCCCACAGGTAGGTGCGGTCGCTGTCGTCGGTCTCGATGTCCAGATCCACCTCCACCGGCGCCCGGGGGACCCCGATGGGCTCCACCGACACCTTCTCCAGGGCTACGCCCCGTTTCAGCATCCGGGCGCGCCGGGCCGCGGTGCGCAGCCTGGCCTCCGAGCGGTCGCGATGGGCGGTGAGCGGCAGGTAGTCGGGCAGCAGGGCCTCGACGTCGGCGTCGGCCAGCTGAGAGACCGTCGTG
The DNA here is from genome assembly GCF_057238465.1 of Arachnia sp. Classification (NCBI taxonomy): domain Bacteria; kingdom Bacillati; phylum Actinomycetota; class Actinomycetes; order Propionibacteriales; family Propionibacteriaceae; genus Arachnia; species Arachnia sp. The sequence continues at coordinate 6,249 of NZ_DBHHFZ010000012.1, read as the reverse complement.
ATGCCGAGTCCCATCAAGGTCTGGAGTTCGCGGACGTCGAGGGGGGTTTTGGAGATGCGCAGGGAGATGTCGTCGTCATCCATGCGGGGGCGGCAAGTCTCCCACCAGGCGCACCACTCGCACTCCGGCACCCGGATGGGGCGCACCACCGGGGGACGTGGATCGCCGGGTTCGCGGCCCATCGCCTGCTGAGCGACGTGCACCCGGAAGCCGTACTCGTGGTCGTAGCGTTCCAGCGCCGAACGGAGCCGGTGTCCGCTGGCGGAGGTGCGGGAGAAGGTGCGCAGGAACCGCAGCTCCAGGGGCACCCAGACGATCATCCCCTTGTGCTGGTCGTCGAAACCGATCGCCCCGGCGACGGGGCTGGTGGCCGCTCGGCCGCATGCCTGGAGCAGCCGCCAGTGGTGCGCCAGCTCCAGCAGCACCCCCTGCCGGTAGGAGCGGAACCGGAACCCCGGCAGCGGCTCCAGGACGGTGGGGGAGTTGAGGGCGGAGGCACGCAGCTCATTGGCGTTGCGCTGCTTCTCCAACAGCCGGTAGGGCTTGACACGCAACGGCCAGTAGCCGGGACGCCCGCCCGGTCGGTCGTCGCCGCGCACCAGGGCGTCGGGATGCCCGCAGCGGTGCCCCGGCACGTCCACCGGCAGGTGGCCGCCGACGATCACGGGCGCCCCGGCGTCCATCGCTGCCAGGGTCTCGGCAGGGGGGTGTCCCTCGTCGCGCAGGTCGATCACCTCGCCGCCCCGGCACAGGGTCTCCAGCACGGACTCACGGAACTCCGAACCACCCGAGAACGCCTCCAGCAGCGACTCGTCCAGGGGCTTCTCGGGTTTCGGGGTGCCGGGGTCGAAGGCGTTGAAGGTTTTGACGGGGCAGTTTCGTGCCGCGTAGGGGTCCAGCAGAAAAGTCATTTCCAAGCCCGGTGCAGAGCCACTATGCCGCCCGTCAGGTTCTTCCACTCGACATCCCGCCAGCCGCAGTCCGCGATCAGGTCCGCCAGCTCCTTTTGCGCGGGCCAGGCGAGGATCGACTCGGCCAGGTAACCGTAGGCGACGGGGTTGCTCGAAACCCTGGCCGCCACGGGCAGCACCCGCAGCGCTCCCTGTGCGTAGGCGAACCGCAGCGCCCGGTTCACCGGGGTGGAGAACTCCGCGATCACCAGGCGCCCGCCCGGGCGGGTCACCCGCAGCAGCTCCCGCAGCGCGGCAGCGGTGTCCTCCACGTTGCGCAGGCCGTAGCTGATGGTCACGGCGTCGAAGACCGAATCGGCGTAGGGCAGGGCCAGGGCGTCGCCGCGCACGAAGGACAACCCGGGCTGCTGCTGCTTGCCGACCTTCAGCATGCCCATCGACAAGTCGGTGGGGAAGACGTGCGCACCCGCGTCCAGGAAGGGCAGCGACGACGTGCCGGTACCGGCTGCCAGGTCCAGGACGCGTTCACCCGGACGGGCGGCGACGGCTGCCACGGTTTCCCGGCGCCAACCGCGGTCCCTGCCCAGCGAAAGCAGCGAGTTCAACAGGTCGTAACGCGCGGCGACACCGTCGAACATGGCCGAAACCTCGGCGCGGTTCTTGTCGAGGTCGGCTCGGGTCTGCTGCATGCGCACACCTTAGCGCCCGGCCCCGACAGCTTTCAGTGCAGAACCGCCAACAGGTCGACGCGGTCGATGCCGCGGTGGCGCCACTGGCCCATCAACTGGCCGACGACGTCGTTTATCGGGGCGCGATTGAGTTTGTGCACCACGTGCGGATACCCGGATGTCTCCCCGGCGACCAGGCCGCTGCCGAAAACCTTGATGTTCTTCGGGCATGGCGTGTCCTGCCCGACCTCCACGATGTCGGCGTCCGAGTCCTTCTCCCGGATCACCCGCACCAGTTCGTCCAGGTAGACCGGATCGGTCTGGGCGTCGTAGCAGTAACGGGTTCCCAGCTCCGAGTGCTGGAGGGTTCCGATCAGCGCGCCGCCGTCCAGCGGTTGGGGCCGCCACGTGACGGGGATGTGGTAGACGGCGTCCGTGGAACGCACCAGCATGCAGTCGAGTCCCACCACGTCGTCGGGATCGACGAATCGGAACTTGGCGACGATTTCCAGGTCCGAGGGGTCCCCGTCGAACCACCACTGGTCGGGAAGCCATTGGGCGAGCAGCTCAAGCTTGCTGGGATGCAGTGTGGCCTCGGGTTGGATGCGGGCGATTCCGCTCATACGGTCTACCTCCATTGGTAATTTCCTGAATCTTACACAAAAAGGACAAATGGCGACAGCGGAGATCCGAAGTGTCGCATACCGTTGCGCGGTTCTCTCCCGACCGGCCGGGATGCGCCACAATGGTCGCCGTGGCGAAGAAGGACATCGTTCTCAAGGTTGAAAAGCTGAAGAAGGCCTACGGGCCCGTGACCATCGTGGAGGGTTTCAACCTCAAGGTGGCCGCGGGAGAGGCCGTCGCGCTGACGGGCCGCAACGGCGCGGGCAAGTCGACGGTGCTCAGATGCCTGGTCGGGGCCGACCGCCCGGACGAGGGCACCGTCGAGGTGCTCGGGGTGAAGATGAAGGAGACCAGCCCGGAGATCCGTCGCAACGTCGCCACCGTCATCGACGACCTCGACTTCTTCCCCGACCTGTCCGTCGTGGAGCACCTCGACCTGCTGGCCCGGGCCCACGGGATCGCCGACCCCGACGATCTGGTGGACGAGATCCTCGACGAGGTGCAGCTCGTCCCGCAGGCCGGACAGCTGCCCTCGACGCTGTCCTCCGGTCAGCGGCGACGCCTGGCGCTGGCCACCGCATTCGTCAGGCCCCGGCGGCTGCTGGTCCTCGACGAGCCGGAGCAGCGGCTCGACATCGAGGGCGTCGAGTGGCTCGGGGCCCGCCTCAAGGCGGAGCTGCGGGACGGCCTGGCGATCGTGTTGGCCAGCCACGAACCCAGCCTGCTGGCCGCCATCGGCGCCCGTGAGGTGAGGCTGGGGGAGCATCGATGAGCGACGAACGGTTCGGGGTCATCGGCGAGGTCGACGAGAAACAGCTCCGTCTCCTCGTGCGTGACTGGCGCCGTGGCAGGGCTGACCGCAACCTCCTCCAGGCCCTGCAGGACGCCTATGTGATGGTTTTCGCCCTCGTCCTGATCGGCGCCATGGTGATCAGCTCCATCATGCAGGCCCAGCGCAGCGTGGCGGGTTGCGCGGCCGAGTCCTGCCTGGCGGCCCGGGGACTGCTGCCCTGGGCCGCCGTCGCGGGATTCCTGGCCCTGGCGCTCGTGGCTGCGCGCCTGTTCGGTCCCGTCGTGGCCTCGGCCGCCGAGGGTTTCTGGGTCATGGACGGCAACGTCGACCGGCGCAGGATGCTTGCGGGGCGCCTCATCGCCTCGGTGATCGTGGCTCTGGTTCTCGGCGCAGGACTCGGGGTGCTCGTGGCGGCCCTGGTCGGCGGTGGCGCCACGGAGGTTCTCACCTGGGGGCTGGCATCCGGCCTCGGATGCTTTGGGCTGGTGGCCTTCGCCGCCGCCGAGCAGGGTGTGGAGCGGCGCTGGATCACCACCGCGCTGCTGTGGTTGATCGGGATCATCGCCTTCGCCGCCCTGCTCGTCCTGGTCGCGATCTCCGCCGGGATGGCGTCCATCGGTCTCGTGGCCGCGCTGAGCGTTGACTTCGCTTGGGTGGTGGCGGGCGGTGGTCTGCTGCTGGGACTGATCTCCATCGTGCCCGCCTGGCTCCGGCTGCGGCACATGCGTCGCCAGCGGCTCACCGCGGGCTCGTCGCTGCTCGCGGGCATGCAGGGTGCCGCGTTCGCCCTCGACTTCGCCCTGGTCCGCGACATCCTGGTCGAGGACCAGTCCCGCCGCCGGGGACACGTCCGCCCGACCCGCGGGTCGGGCAGCGGCACGTGGGCCATCGTCCTGCGCGACCTGCAGCGGCTGTGGCGCACCCCCAGGCCGCTGGTGTTCTGGCTGGTCTCGATGGTCGTTCCCTACGCCGTCCATGCGCTCGGCATCGAGGTGCTGAACCCGTCGATCTCCGCCCTGGTGCTGATGACCGCCCTGATCGGTTTCTGCAACACCCTGCGCGTGCTGACCCGCACCAAGGGCCTCCAGCGCTGCTTCCCGTTCGCCCCGGGGGATGTCAGGCAGGCCGCCATGACGGTGCCCGCCCTGCTGGCGCTGCTCTGGGCGGCCGCGACGATACCCGCGTTCGGGGGGATCTTCGGCGAAGGTGGGTTCGATCCGGTCACCGGGCTCTCGGCCTCCCTCATCACCGCGCTGGGTGGCCTGCTGGCGGCCTTCCGATGGGTGTGCGCGAAACCCCCGAACTATGGCGGCCCCATGGTCTCGATCGGGATCGGGGCCATGCCGCCGGGCATGATGTTCTCCTTCATCCGCGGCATCGACATCGTCGCGTTGATAACCCTGCCGCTCGTCCTGGGCTGGCCCTCCTGGATCTCGCTGGGCCTCGCCGTCATCACCTGGCTGGTCCTGCGCTCCGGATTCGATCAGCAGGCCCTGATGGACGAACGTGAGGAGCAGCAGCGCCTGTTGGCGGAGCAGAAGTCCGGGCGCTCCGGCCGTGGCGGGGGAGGCCAGAAGGTGAGGGTGCAGCGGAAACGCTGATCCCGCCACATTCACAGGAGGACAGGCATTCCTTCACGGTTTTCAGTGCGCTAGGCTGACGTTAATCGAGCTGGAAGGCGGGCGCTGATGGCCACTTCACCGGAGGTTTCCCAGGACGTGTGTCTTGAGCGCGCGCGCTCCTTGGCGGGGCGGATGCTGGAAGGTGGGGCGGCCTGCACCTTGGTCGCCTGGCGGATCGGCAGTCAGTACGATTTCGTCGCCCACGGGTTGACCGCCCAGGGGGACATCGTGGTGGCCGTCAGGCCCGATGAGGGCTGCATGCTGTCCACCCTGCCCGCGGGGGCCGGGACAGTGGTGCGGATGGACCTGGTCCGCCACAGTCACGACGTGATGCTCTCGGTCATAGCAGCCTCCGCGCATCTGCTGGGCGAGTTGGTCCTGTTGCCGAACGCGGCCGTGGATCGCCTGCTGTCCGAGGATCAGCTTCCCGAGCGGATCGCGGAACTGGCGCGGATCAGCGGCACCCGGGTCGGGTTGGTGGTCACGGACAGGATCCTGGTGCACGACCACAGTGGGGTCACCCCGATCCCGTGGGAGGACCTCCTGGAGGCTCAACCGGAGGTGCCCGAGGTCTGGTACGACGACTTCGAGGCGCACGACATCGTGGCCTCGCAGGGATGCTCAGCACTCCGCCAGGTCTGCCGAGCCGTGATCGATGGCAGGATCCCGGGGCAGGCCAGCGTCCGTCCAAGCGCACCCGGGCTGTGCGGGCATGTGCTCGACAAGGTCTTCTGCATCGACGTCGACCGTTTCGGGGTCACGTTGATGCACATCGGGGAACACGAGACCGCCACGGTCTTCGCAGGTTTTGAGGTGCCTCCCGTGACGCTGCCGGCGTTGGCGGCTCAGGTGACGCGCCTCGTCGATGGCTCGGGGCCGGTGCACTCCCAGCGGTGCATCTGACGGCTGGTCCCGAGAACCACTCAGGCCCCGCGCCGAGCGGGGCCTGAGCCTTTTTGCTTTCAGACGTGGCGGCCCTGTGGGCCGTTCAGGGGAGTCAGCGGGCCTCGTAGGAGGTGCAGACGCCGTCAACCACGGTGACGCCGGATGCGCTGCAGAGCAGATCCTTGTTGTGGGCGCATTCGAGGCGCTGGCAGGCGCCGACGCGGCCATCGGCGGTGGGCAGGCCACCGCGGGCGTCGAGGGTGATGAAGGTGGTGCAGGCCGAGGTGCCGTCGACGGTGATCGCGAAGGCGGTGCAGCCCTGGTTGTTGAAAGCGCAGGTGGTGGTGTTGCAGGACTTGACGGGAGCGGCGGTGGGCATTTCTAGGACCTTTCGTCTGTGGTGCATCTGACGAGAAATACGCTACGTCCGTTCCCAACCCTCCGCAAGCAAGAGAACCCTTTGCTGACTTGGGTAAATACACAAAATCGACGCGTAATTTCCCGGCTTTAGCGGCTATTGTTTTTTCGAAAATCAAAGGCTTGCGAATTGCTTTCCGGTGACCGGGTGGGCTGTGGGGGGAAATCCCTTGTGAGGGGAGAAGGAAGAGGAAAGGCTTGCCTCGAATCGGCTGGCTCGGGTCGCGTCGCTCCTTCCCGTGGTCCGTTTGTCCTTCTGAGGAAACGCTTGCCTTGTGGTCGTGTGCTTGCGCTACAGCGCAAGCGGACGGGGGTAAGGCAGGCGGACG
>NZ_DBHHFZ010000011.1:13674-124368 GCF_057238465.1 Arachnia sp. | reverse complement strand
AGCCCGCCGAGGATCACTGGTTTCCAGCATTCCCGCAACATTGTCCAAAGCAACCGTGAGGTCCCGACGAGCCTGCAAATCACCCGACAACCGCCCAGCCAGCTCCCGACTGATATCAAGAGACTCCTCATACAACTCCAAAGCCCGCCGAGGATCACTATGCTTCAGCATTCCCGCAACATTGATCAAAGCAACCGTGAGGTCCCGACGAGCCTGCAAATCACCCAACAACCGCCCAGCCAGCTCCCGACTGATATCAAGAGACTCCTCATACAGCCCCAAAGCCCGCCGAGGATCACTGGTTTCCAGCATTCCCGCAACATTGATCAAAGCAACCGTGAGGTCCCGACGAGCCTGGAGATCCTCGGGCCAGATCTCGACCAAGTGGCGGGTGATGGCGAGGGACCTCTGGTAGCTCTCTCGGGCTTGCGCAGGGTCGGTGTTTCGGAGGACATCTCCCAGCAGCGAATGAGCGAGGAAACTGGTTTGGGTGCTGGTGCCTGCTAGGTGGGCGGTCAGGTTGTGCAGCATGGCGGTGATGCGGGTATCAGTCACATACCTCAAAGCAACATGCCGAATGAAATCCGGAACCTTTTTGAGGAGTTCCGGTTTGCGGGTCAGGATGTCGGGTAGGGCGTCGGTGATGGAATCGACCTCCCACAATTCTGGTGCTTTCGTGAAATCGCTGCCGAGCTCATCAGCTCTTTGGATGATGAAATCGTCCACGAGATCGGTTTCTGGTGGGTTGTGGGTTTTGAGGTGGTCTACGACGAGGCGGTGCATGCGGCCTGTTGCTCCGGGGTGGCGTCCTTCGGTGATCAGGTCGCGGCCTTCCAGGGTGCGGCGGATCCGGGTCCAGCGGCCCTTCAGGAACTGTGGTGTCGACTCAAACACCTCCGGATTGGTCCGTTTGGTCAGTTCCTCCAGCCAGGGCCAGGGGATGGTGTCGGGTGGCATGGCGGCAGCCAGTCGAAGGACCTGCAAGGAGCCGGGGAGGGTGTGTTCCAGGTCGGTGAGCGACTGATCGAGGATCACCGACAACAACTTCTCACGATGCTCAATCTGGGTTTTCTCCCTGTCTTTCAGCATGGTGTCGCTGGCGGTCAGGTTCTGGGACCGCAGATGATCCAGGTAGTCGCGGACCGTGACCTCCGGGTGGGTGGACAGATACACCCCGGCCTGCTCGACCGCCAGGGTGAAGCCGTCGAGCAGTTCCGCCAACTCCTCGGCGGCTGCCCGGTCATCCTCGCTCCGAAAATCGGCACGATGACCCCCGCTACTGCTGGGTTGGAAGGCCTGCAACAAGGAAACGGATTCCCTGATGCTCAACCCTTGGAGGTGGATCTGTTTCAAACGACTGGAGCCGGCGAAATCCTCCGTGCCGAGGCGGGTGGTGACCGCCACATGCATATCACTGTCCTGCGGCAACACACCCACCTGGGGATCGGTCAACAGAGCCGGTTCGGACACGTTGTCGAGGATCAGCAACACATGACCACCGGCGGCTTGGCGCCGCAACTCCATCAACACATGCCTGCCCGTGAGTTCAGGATTACCCTGGGCCTCCTCGGGAAGCAGGAGACCTGGTAGGTCTGGGGCGAGTCGGGCCAGCAGGGGCAGCATCTCCCGTGCCCCTTCCGCGGGGATCTGCCAGATACCTCCCGCGTAGTGGCCCCGATGCTGGTTTCCGTAATGCCGAACCAACTCGGTTTTACCGATACCACCCAAACCCCGCACCGCAGTGACCACACCGATGGTCGACGACGACGCCAACACCGCACCGAGACGGGAGAGTTCTTGATGGCGACCCACAAACCGGGACGTGCCGCGCGCCAGATTCCCGACGCCACCTTCCCAACGGCGACGGTTCTGTCTCTGCTGATACAGGTCATCGCCCAGGTCCCGGATCCGGTCCTCCGCGCCCTCCAGGGTTGGGGCGGCATCACGGGTGAACACATCCTTCAGGTCTTGACCCTGCATCTTCGTCACCCGGGCATGCCAGGCCCGATGTTCCTGATCGGGCTGGTCCTGTTCGGATGTGTCCTCCAGCAGCACCGACACCAACCCTTCCCCGGTGCCCGGGCCCGTCGGTTTGACCTCGTACTCCTGGAACTCCCACAAACAGAAATCGCTCTCGAAATAGGGTGTGGACACACACGCCATGAGCACCTCGGACTCGCGAACCGCCCACGCCAACTGGGTCCGCCACTCCTCCCGAGTCCTCAGGTCATGACGATCAAAGAACACCTCGAACCCGTCATCAAGAACCTCCCGGGCCTCCCGGCGCAGCGCCTCCACCAACTGCTCCACCCACCCCACGGCATCATCCCGACGGGAATAACTCACAAACACCGAATACCTACGAGACGGCGTGGGGTTCTCTGGGCTCGTTGGCGGCATCGACACGACAATTCTCCCAAAACTCGCTGAACAACCTGTACAAACCCTACTGACGGACAGAACCGCCGACGGACCCGGACAGGTCAGCCCCACCCGCGGGTCGGGAGCTTCTACCGGGCGCCAGAAGTGGTTTCGACACGGGCCGCTCCTTCGTCGCAGTCCGGCTCAACCAGCTTCAAGAAGACGAACCCTTCCACGCCCCTCACCCGTGTTCACGAATCGCGGAAGAAAAACGGTTCAACGTCGTGTGACGACGTTGGACCGTCGGATCCCCGCGATTCGTGCCTGGAGCGGGAGGGGCGAAGAGACGTCTATCACGGCGTGCTCTACGTTTACAGCGATCCCCCGCGGTTCGTGCCTGGAGAGGGAGGGGCGAAGAGACGGCGGGTCGCACACGAGGCGGCGCGATTCGTGTGCGGGACGATGGGGTCAGGTTCCCAGCTGGTAGGTGCGGTGCCGTTGCCAGCGACCGGTTCCGGGGGGTGGGCCGCTCCACAGTTCGACGGTGGTGCAGACCTGGCGGATCGGTAGTTTGCTGAGCACCTCGGCCTCCGCCGCCTTCAGCTCGGAAAGGGGCGCACGTTTGCCGATGGTGACGTGCGGGACGGCCCGTTCAGGAACGGCACCGAAGGCGGGGTATTCGGGGAAGACCTCACGGATCCGGGTGACGAGGTTCGTCAGCACCGTCGCCTCGTTGGGAACGAGGTAGACCGAATCCGTGCCGAACCATGCGGTGCTGGTGAAATCGATGTGGAACCGCCCGAAGTCGCGCAACACCTCGGCCAGGGCGTCGTCTTCGTCCATCGACAGGTTGGTGGTGAACGGGTACAGCAGGTTGAGATGCGCCGATACCCCGTCGGCGGCCGACGGATCCAGGCGCTCACGCAGGGTCTGCAAAACCGGTTCCGTGTCCGAGCATTTCAGCATCAACGCTGATTGCCGACGCACCAGATAGGGCTTACGGGCGGCTTGCATGAGGACATCTTATGTTTCTCACAGCATTTACGTGGCATTGGACAGAGGCGAGTCGCGATACGGGCAGCTCCCGGAGATCCGCGGGATCGTGGAAGACTTGGGCTCCGTGAGCATCCGGGAATACTGCAGCCAGTTGAACACCGAGCTCGTGGCCCTGCGCCGTGAACTCCACCAGATCCCCGAGGTGGGCCTCCACCTGCCGCTGACCCAGGCCAGGATCCTGAAGGCCCTCGAAGGTTTGCCGTTGGAGATCACGCTGGGCAGGTCGCTGAGCAGCGTCGTCGCGGTGCTGCGCGGCACCGCCCCGGGCGGGGGTGAACGCCCCGTGGTGCTGCTGCGCGGCGACATGGACGCGCTGCCCGTGAAGGAGCTGTCGGGCGAGCCCTTCGCCTCGACGAACGGGAACATGCACGCCTGCGGCCACGACCTGCACATGTCGCTGCTGGTGGGGGCGGTGAAGGCCCTCGTCGCGCACCGCGACGAACTGGCCGGGGACGTGATCTTCCAGTTCCAGCCGGGCGAGGAGAGCGTCAACGGCTGCCTCCACATGCTGAACGAGGGCCTTCTCGACGTCGCGGGACGGCGCCCCGAGGCCGCCTGGGCCATTCACGTGTGGGCGGGCCTCGATCCTCTCGGCACCTTCTCCACCAAACCCGGCCCGGTGATGGCCAGCACCGACGAGATCAAGGTGCGGGTGATCGGGCGCGGCGGGCACGGTTCCGCCCCGCACATGGCCGCCGACCCGGTCCCCGCGATGGCGGAGATGATCACCGCCACCCACGCCATGGTGACGCGACGGTTCAGCGTCTTCGATCCGGTGGTGGTCAGCGTCGGCCGGGTCCAGGCCGGCACCGCCGCGAACGTGATCCCGGAGGACGCCTTCTTCGACGCCACCATGCGCACCTTCTCCGATGCCTCCCGGACGCGCCTGAAGCAGCTGTGGCCGGAGCTGCTGGAGGGCATCGCCCGCGCCCACGGCGTCGGGGTGGAGATCGAGGTGGTGGAGCAGTACCCCGTCACCGTCAACGACGAAGCCGCCGCCGATCACGTCGCCGACGTGGTCCGGGAGGTTTTCGGCGAACACCGGCACGTCCGCTGGAGCGAACCCCTGGCCGCGGCCGAGGACTTCTCCCGCATCCTGGAGACCGCACCCGGCTGCTTCATCGGGTTGTCGGCCTGCCTGCCGGAGCTGGATCCGGCCACGGCCCCGACGAACCACTCCGCCTACTGCCGGTTCGACGACTCGGTGATCGCCGACGGTGCCACCCTGCTGGCCGAACTGGCCCACAGGCACCTCGCGCCCTCCGCCCAGTAATCTGGTCGGTGATGACCACCCAGCCGACACCTCCCTCACCCGTCCCGCATCCCCCGGCGGCCCCCGCCCCCCGGAGCGCCGCGGCACCCCGCCGGCTCGCGGACGGCCCCCAACCCCACGGGGCCGCAGCCGTCGCCGCTGCCCCGCCCGCTCCGAAGGAGATCGCGACGCTACCGCCGCTGCCGGTGCTGCGCCAGGACGTGCCGCTGTCGAAACGCACGGGGGAACCACCCCGCCCGTGGAGCGTGCTGGTGGGGTTGGTGCTGTTCTGCCTGGCGGCCGTCGCCGTGATCCTGGTCTATGCGCGACACTGGTGGCTCGCGGTGCATCCCGACTCCTATTCGTCGTCAGCGCACCTGATCCAGTGGATGGCCCCCGAGCCCGGCAAGTGGTTGTCGCTGACCCTGGAAGGGGTGCTGGCGCTCGTCCTGGTGCTGGTCGCGGGCGCCTGCGCCGTCGCCGGCTATCAGGCGTGGATCGGCTGGAGCTGGGCCCGGGCCATCTCGGTGGCGGCGCTGGCCCTGACCGGGGTCGCTGTTCTGCTGTTCGACATGTGGGCCCTGGTCGCGGTCGGCCTGGCCCTGTTGGGCGCGGTGTGCGTGTTCCTGCCAGCCACGAACCGCTACTTCCGCTACTTCGCGGCCCATCGAGCGAGGCGGGAGGAAACCTACCGGACCCCGGAGAGGATCTTCTACGGTCGCCTGCCGCGTTTCCGCTAGAGGCGAAGGGTGACGACGAGGGAGGAGGCTCGCACCCGGGCTGTCGATGACGACGTGCCGGCCCGCGACCTCGCGGCGAGGGGTTGACGACGAGGGGGTGAGGGTCGCACGGGGTGGTTCCCGTTCACGAAACGCGGAGATTCGACGGTTCAACGTCGCCACACGACGTTGAACCGTTTTTCTTCCGCGTTTCGTGAACGGGAAGAGGGGGGTGTGGAAGGGGTTCGTCTTCTTGAAGCTGGTTGAGCCGGGGCACGCCCCCCTCCCCAAGCTGATTGAGCCGGGGCGCGACGAAGGAGCGACCCGAGTCGAAACCACCCCGCACCCGAAAAACAACCCCGACCACGGCCACTTGGTTTCGACACGGCCTACTCGCTGACGCTCGCAGGCCGGCTCAACCAACTTCAAACCGGGAAAGCTGGTCGAGCCAGCACGTCGGTACCCGGTAGCCAAACCCGACCCCCAGATCCCAGCCACCCTCACCATGGTTTCAACACGACCCACTCGCAGAACCAGCAGGCCGGCTCAACCAGCTCGGGATAGCTGGGATCTGGGATCTGGGATCCCCTTGGAGAGATCTACTTGGAGGCGAGGACCTCGCCCTTGGGCCAGGTCTGCTTGATGAAGTCCTTGACCTGCTGGCTGTGCAGCAGTTCGTCGAGCTTCTTCACACCCTGGTTGGTGTTGTCCTCACGCCACACGAGGATGTTGGCGTAGGGGTTGTTCTCCACCTGCTCGACCAGCAGCGCGTTGCTGGTGTCCAGGTTGGCGCTGAGGATGAAGTTGGAGTTCACGAAGACCAGGTCAAAACCCGGGTCGTCCAGCAGCTGCACGTTGATCTCGGGCTGGTTCTCCTTGAAGTCGAGACCGCGGGGATTCTGCTCGGCGGTCAGGTTGAGGACGGTGGATTCCTTGGTGAGATTCTTCAGCAGGCCGGCCTGCTCCAGCAGTTTGAGAGCGCGGTACTGGTTCGTCACGTCGCTGTTGATGGCGACGGTCGCTCCGTCGGGCACCGTGGAAAGGTCGGTGTGTTTCTTGGAGAACACGGAAAGGGGTTCGACGTGGACTCCCTCTCCGTGGGCGAACTTGTAGCTCTTTTCCCTCATCTCGTCTTCCAGGTAGGGCAGGTGCTGGAAGTAGTTGGCGTCCAGGGAACCATCGCTCAGGGACGAGTTCGGAAGCACGTAGTCGTCGAACTCCTTGATCTCGATCTCGATCCCGGCCTCCGCCGCGAGGTTGTCGCGGACGTATTCGAGGATCTTGGCGTGAGGCACGGGACTGGCCCCGACCCTCACCTTGGTCTTGTCCGACGAACTGCCGCCACCGCAGGCGGTCAGCATCAGGGTCGCGGCCAACAAGGCCGCGAGCAGGGACAGGTGTTTACGCATAATGGCTGCGTCCTTTCCGGGCCAACCACGAGTTGGCCGCTGTTGTCTCGTGCCGCGCCAGTTCCTGTTCAGCGGTGATCGACGCGACGGATCACCACATCTCCCAACATCTGGATCAGCTGAACCATTCCAACGAGGATCGCGATGGTGATCAGCTGCACGGATGTCTCGAAACGCTGATAGCCGTAGTTGTAGGCGAGACGCCCGAGTCCACCGCCGCCGATCAGCCCCGCCATGGCGGAGTATCCGACCAGCGTGACCACCGTGGTGGTGACGGCCGCCACCAGCGACGGACCGGCCTCCGGCAGCAGCACCTTGGTGACGGTCTGCATCCGGGTGGATCCCATGGCGTGGGCGGCATCCACCTTGCCGGGATGGACATCGCGCAGCGCCGATTCCACGAGCCGGGCGAAGAACGGCACGGCACCGATGGTCAGCGACACGCAGGCCGCCAGCGGTCCCACTGATGATCCGGTGAGCCACCGGGTGAACGGAATGAGGCTCAGCATCAAGATGGCGTAGGGAATGGAGCGGGTGACGTTGGCGATGGTGGACAGCGTGATCGAGAGCACCGGATTCGCCACGATCCCGCCGCGCTGGGTGACGAACAACACCACACCGAGCGGCAGCCCCAGGACAACGGTGGCGAGGCTGGAGATGCCGACCATGACGAGGGTCTCGTAGATCGCGGGCCCGAGAGCCCGGAGGATGTCGTCGAGGCTCAGTTCAAGGAGGATCATCGGCCGGCTCCGTTCAGCTCGGATGTGGGGGTGCGTTTGGCATCGGCGCCGAGCTGGCGCAGGTATCCCACCACTGCGTCGGGGTCGGTTCCGTCCGGCACCCGGAGTCTCAGATGACTGAAGGTGATCCCGGCCAGGTGCTCGACGCTGCCCGCGACGATCGGGATCGTCACCCCGAAGTGCTGCGATGTGAGCGCGACCACGGGACGGTCGGCGGTGCTGCCGGATGCGAGCACGTCGATGAGCTGGCCGCCGTTCTCGACGCTGGGGTCGTGGGGTGGGATTCCCAGCAGCGTCTGAGACAGCGACCCGTCGAGGGTGCGGATCACCTCGGTGAGCGGTCCGGATTCTACGATCCGTCCCGCCTCGAGCAGCGAGACGGAATCGCAGATGCGTTTGACCACGTGCATCTCGTGGGTGATCACGAGAATGGTCAGGCCCAGCTGGGAGCGCAGGTCGAGGAGCAGGTCGAGGATCTCGTCGGTGGTATGGGGGTCGAGGGCGGAGGTGGGTTCGTCACACAGCAACACGGCGGGGTTCGTGGCGAGCGCCCGAGCGATGCCGACCCGCTGCCGCTGTCCGCCCGACAACTGCGCTGGATGGGCTTTCGCGGCATCCGCCAGCCCGACGAGGTCCAGCAGTTCGAGGGCGCGGTTCCGAATGGAGTCCCGGCGCCCCTGGGATTCCAAAAGGCATCTGCCGATACGGAAGTTGGGCCGGCTGATGTGTTCGGTAAACGGCCCCAGGATCGAACGGATGAAAATCTCAAGCAGTTCGAGTGAACGTTCCCGTCTGGAGGCATGGACCTCCAGGGGGTAGGCGATGTTGCGCCACACGGTGCGGGAGTCGAACAGGTTCGCGTGCTGGAAGACCAACCCCAGGCGCCGGCGGGCGTTGCGCAGCGCGGTTGAGTGAACCTTGGTCAGTTCCACACCACCGATCTTGATCCTTCCCGAGGTGGGACGGTCCAGCATGGCCAGGCATCGCACCAGGGTGGATTTTCCCGCCCCGGAATGGCCGATGATGCCGTGGACGCTGCCCTTGGGGACGGTCAGGGAGACTCCGTCGAGGGCACGCACCTTGCGCCCGGACTGGTGATAGACCTTGCGCAGGTCGGTTACGGTGATCAAGAACCCTCCTGGATGGTTGGCGTGCTCTTCAGAGGCCGCACAATTGCATCAACCAGGAGGGCCCCAAGTAAATTCCTGCGCTGTCCGCGCCGCCCGGTTCGCGTCCTCACCCCCGGACGGCATCCGCGACGGCCTCGAAGACGTCGCGGTCCAGGACGGCACCGATCCGGCGGACGCCGTCGGGGTCGATGCGGATGATCCGGTTGATTCGTACCTCGCTGGGACGTCGCTGCGGATCCCACTCCCCCGTCCCGATGTCCATCCAGAACCTTCCGCTGCGAGCCTCCTGGGCGGCGTCGCGGTCGTGGTCCTTGGATGTCAGCAGCAGCCCGAGCAGCCACTCGCGGTCGCGGCCGATGATCAGCACGGGCCGGTCCTTGCCCTCCCTGTGGTCCTCCTCGTAGGGCACCCAGGTCCAGACCACCTCGCCCGGGTCGGCCTCCTGCCCGGGGGCCGGGGAGTAGGTGATCCTGGGGGTTCCCTTGAAATCGCCCGGGTATTCGCGGCGCGCCGATCTCCCGGTGTGCCGAGTGCCGGTCGGGTGCTGTCCCGTGTTGCTGGATGTTCTCGTGGTACGCCTCCTCGTGCTGCGGCTCCGGCGTGACCGGTTCACGTCGGGTCTGAACTGGGCCACGAGGTCGCGAAGGATCCGTGACAGCAGGGTACCCAGCCAGTTGCTCATGGGAACACCCTAGGGCCTGCTGCATCAACGGGGCGGCGCGTGGTGGAGTTTCGGTAAACCAGAGGCCCGCGCCCGTCCGATGGGGGGGTTCGGGCGGGCGCGGGCGTCCTTGGGTCCCGGTTAGCCGGGAGCCGGCATCGCGGTCCGCTGCCCAGATGGGGGGAACAGGCTACGTCTCCTGCGCTCCGGCAAGAACTACGTTACAGCACTCGACCCCCGCAGGGAAACGAAACGCCCCTCGTGTTAACCGCCAATAATCCTTTGCCCATCGACACGTTAACCGCGAGCAATCTCTCTTGCCCACCCTTTGGCCCTCCCGAAGAGACATTCACCTTCAACAAGGGGCTTGGCGACCCTTCGTCAGCCCCCCGGGGTCGCCCGCCCGGCCTCTGCCGGGACGGTCCCGGGGGGTCCGTCCCGGCACCCAGGACCACGGCCGGGTGGTTTTGACCCCGAGTTATGATTGCTGCCCCGTCCGCAGGTCCCCGGATACCCGGCTGGGCACATGGCCCCGGCCCCGCGATCGTGTCCCACGACAGCTTCCACTTGCGCAGGTCCTTGAGCACCTGGTCGCAGCCCCGATGGCATGATGGCCACCATGTCTGACGCACCCCTGAACGGCACCGTCGCGCTGCTCGACGACGCTCCCCTCGA
The DNA here is from genome assembly GCF_057238465.1 of Arachnia sp. Classification (NCBI taxonomy): domain Bacteria; kingdom Bacillati; phylum Actinomycetota; class Actinomycetes; order Propionibacteriales; family Propionibacteriaceae; genus Arachnia; species Arachnia sp. The sequence goes on along the minus strand of NZ_DBHHFZ010000011.1, from coordinate 114,365 downwards.
CGACCTCATCGGAGTTGTCGAGGTGCTGGCCCAGGAAGGAGTGGCAAACCTGTCGCTGCCCGCCGGGGCACCGGACCTCGAAGAACTCGTGGCCCTCTACGGCCGCCGGGTCAGGATCGGGGTGCACGGCCCGGTGGACGACCCGGCGAAACTGGTGGCGCGGGGAGCGGACTTCCTCCTCCCCGACTTCCTGCCCCCGGACCTGGCGATCACCGCGGACACACTCAAGGTGGCCTGTTACGCCTCCGCCATGACACCCAACGAGACGGTGGCCGCACTGGAGATGCCCGTGTCCGGGGTGCAGCTGCGCCCCGCGGAGATCGTCGGACCCACGATGGCGGAGCACCTGAGGGATCTGGGGCTGATCGGAAGAGTCGTTCCGCGCGGCGGGCTGATCCCCTTCACCGCCAAGCAGTGGTTGAAGGCGGGCTCCCCCGCAGTGTGCATGGACCGGCACCTGCTCGGTGACGCCCTCACGGGCGGCGACCTGGCGGCTCTCCGCGACCGCTGCCGCAGCCTCGCCTAGGAAGGCACCGATCACGGCTTCACCAGGACCCGGACCGGGCAGCCCCTCGTTCACACGTCCTGGCGCCGGGACGCCACGGCCGGCATTGGCCCGCCTCCCCGGATGCGTGCTCAAGGGGCGCCACGAGAACCGCAGCGGCAGCGAGTAGACAGGATGACGCGACGAATTCGGAGCGTGTGTGCGCACCCCGCGGGCAAGGAAACCGGTGTTTCCAGCAAAGCGGCCAGGGTCAGCGGGTCCCTGGCCGCGCACCTCAGATCCCGCGACGCGGCCGCGGATCGCCTCCGCGACGCGGCTGCGGGTCCTGTGGTGGCTCTTGGGCACGCATGCGAACCTGGGTGATCTCCGCTTCGGAGAAGTCGTCCCAGTCCTCACCGGGAGCACGCGGCGCAGGTGGCGGCACGTCCTCCCCTTCACGGAACCACGCCGGAGGCATGGCCTGCGTCTCCGGTTCCCCCCGGGACGCGGCAACCTCGGTGACGCCCTGGGGAACCAGGTACTCGGTTTCCGCACGTGCATCGGTCTCGTCGTTCAACCCCAGACCCAGGTCATGGCCGGTCTCCCCCACGGGATCGTCCTCGAGCAGTTCCCCGTCGCCGATGAACCCCGAGGTTTCCTCGTCCGCATCCCTGCGCCGGGAGCGGACGATGAAACCGAGCACGGCCAGGGCCGCGGCCGCGACGAGCACCACACCTCCGCCCACGAGCCACCAAAGCAGGGATCCGCCGCGCCCCTCACCCTGCGTTGCCGCGCCGGACTGCGAGGTGGTGGCGGTTGGGCGTGTGCTGGCCGCCTGGGATGACTCCTGCGGGGCAGCGCCCTCGGTGGCCTCGCTCGCGGTTGGGGTGGGGCTGCTCTCGACTATGGGCTCGCTGACGGTGATTTCCTTCTCGGCCGACCCGGGTTGCAGGTTCGCGCCACCCGCGAAGGTCGCGACCAGTTTCCCGGTGCCGACGGCAGCCGTTCCCGGGATCTCCACGTAGCTGTCGAAATTTCCGCTGGCATCCGTGACCAGGTTGTAGTCGGAAAGCGCAGCGCCCTCGTAGGTGAAGGCCACCAGGGCACCCGAGACCGCCTCGCCGGAAACCGTTTTGACGCTGCCCATCACCCTGACGAGGTCCCCCGGGGTCGTGCTGGCGGGTTCGACCTCCAGGGTCACCACGGTGGTTCCCTGCGCCGAGAACTCGATCCGTGAGGTCTGTGACGACGGGGCGTGCTGGGCGTCTCCCGGATAGGTGATCAAGAGGTCCTGGGGACCGGTGAGCTTGTCCGCGGGAATGTTGAACTCCATGGCGAAGGCGCCATCGCCTCCGCTGACCACGGTTTGCAGCGGCTGCCCCGCGACGGAGGCGGTCAGTTGCCCGCCACCCACTCCGCCACCGGAACCGTCGCGGAGGGCCCCCGTCACCTTGACGTGTCCCGCGGTGTCAGCCGCCACGCTGGCCTGAATCTGCGTTGGGGTCGGGTCCGCCCAGGCCTTGAGGCCCGGGACGAGCAGGGTCAGCAGAGCCGCCAGCAGCAGGCTCAGGGCCATTCGTCTCGCCCGCAAGATCGGTGAACTCATTCGGTTTCCTTTTCAGGAGGGTCCTGTGCAGATTACCGGGAAGGGTCACAGGGTGTCATGGCGCCCGCACCTTCAACGCCGGACCCGGGGTGGAAGTTCCGCAGCGAACCCACGCCCGCTCACCCCCCGAAAGCTGCCGACACCCCGTCGCCAAGCCCGTTTCAGCCTACCGTTCGCCGCCCCTTCCCAGAAAGAGAGCCGACGAGGCGAGATGACGCGACCTGTCGGGCGTGGGATGATGCATCCGGCACTCAGTTCACCGGAGCGTGGTTTGTGCAATCCGCAACCACAACCTATCCTGAGAGACGCTCAGGTAATTCTAAGAAATGAGGGGATCCATGGCCAAGGCACGACGCGCCTTCCTGGAGGAGGACGACCAGGACATCCTCGACATCACCCCTTCCGCCGTCACTTCCCCACGACGGGAGGCCAAGCGACCTCGCGTCCTCGGCAAGCTGCTGGCACCCATCGCACTGTCCGGTTTGGTCGTAGCAGGCTCCTTCGCAGTCGCGAGCCGGGGCAATTCCGATCAGATCGCCGACCCGAGCTACCAGAACACGGACCTCGGTTTGAGCCGCGGTGGCGAGCGAGCCCCGCTTCCCTCCGTGTCCCCGTCCGGTGACGCCGAGACCAGCACCCCGGATCCGTTGCCGACCCCCACCGAAACCCCAGAGGCAACACCAACCGAAACCGCCGCCCCCACCGAGGAAGCCACCCCGACCAACACCTTTGACCCCTCCGAGCTCGGCGAGAAGACCGGCGAGAAGTACATCGCGTCCTCGGCCAACGTCCGCACCGGTCCCGGTTCCAGCTACGACGTGCGCACCACGCTCGACGCGGGCATCGCGGTGACCGTGACGAACGTCAGCTCGGCTGGCTGGCAGCAGATTTCCTACAAGGGCCGCGCGGGCTGGGTGAAGTCCGACCTGCTCACCGACAAGAAACCCGAGCGCCCGGCCCCCTCCGAATCAGGTTCCGGTTCAGGCTCCGGTTCCGGCGGTTCCTCCAGCGGCTCGTGTTCGTCCTCCTCCGCGAGGAGCATCGAATCCGGGCTGACCTCGAAGACGATCTCCGTGCTGCACGCGGTCTGCGCGGCCTTCCCGGATGTGAAGTCCTACGGTGGCTACCGCAACGAGTCCGGGTATCACGGCCAGGGTCGTGCCATCGACGTGATGATCTCCGGCGACCGCGCCTGGGAGATCGCCAAGTGGCTGAGGGAGAACGCCAAGAGCCTCGGCGTGATCGAGGTCATCCACGCCCAGAAGATCTGGACCACCCAGCGCGCCTCCGAGGGCTGGCGCTCCATGTCGGACCGAGGCTCGGCCACGGCGAACCACTACGACCACGTCCACATCTCGGTGGGCGGCTGAGCCGGGCACGAAACACCCCAACTGACCCGGGACCGCGCGTCCCGCCCTCCTGCTGTGCTCGGACCGCACCATTTCCCGCACACCCTTCTCCCCGTGCCCGGACCGCACCATTTCCCGCACACCCTTCTCCCCGTGCCCGGACCGCACCATTTCCCGCACACCCTTCTCCCCGTGCCCGGATCGCACCGTCTCCCGACCAAACCCCGCCCCCTCCTCCTGCCGTGCCCGGATCGCACCGCCTCCCGGCCACGCCTCTCCTCCTGTTCACGAAACGCGGAAGAAAAACGGTTCAACGTCGTGTGACGACGTTGAACCGTCGAATCCCCGCGATTCGTGAACAGGAGGAGGGGCCAGCAGCCTGAGTCCGCGGCGCTCACGCAGGACAGCTTCCGCATTTCGTGCACGGGGGAGGGGCGTGGAAGGGGTTCGTCTTCTTGAAGCCGGTTGAGCCGGGACGCGAGGAACGAGCGGCCCGAGTCGAAACCAACTTCAGGCGGGATGTCTCGACACGACCAGCTTGGAAAGGGCTCGGCTCAATCAGTTAGGCGGAATCGCGTGAGCCGTCCCTGTGCGTGGTTTCTGAGGACCCTGACCTGCACAGCTCAGATGAGCGCCACCCCGTCACCGACCGCCACGACACCTTCGTTCAGGGCGCGGCCCGCAACTCCCCAGCAGATCTTGCCCTCGCGGGTCCGATAGTCGGCGAGGGCCGCCAGCACGTCTGCCTCCCCTCCCGGGTGTTCCGGGTGCAGGTTCACGACGGGACAGCGCCCGATCCACTCCTCCACCAGCACCTCCACCTCCCCGATCCGCAGCCGGGACCCCACCAGGGCCTCCTCGTCGACGGGCCCGGCCAGGTCATCCACGCCGACTGTGAGTCGGAAACGACGCGGATCCACCGGGCCTCCCATGCGTCGCTCCAGTTCGGCCAGGGAGCTGGCGAACCACAGACTCACGGGAGCTCCGAAGACGAAACCGCCCGGACGGACCAACCCCGCCAGCACGCAGTCCTGCCCGAGATACCCGGCCAGGGCCCGGCTTGCGGGGCCGGGTAGTTCCTCCACCTCCACTCGCCTGCCCCAGTAGTCGGCTTCCCACCGCCGCCCCACTTCGAACGGCTGGGTCACGCGCGACGAGTCCGGGAACCCCAGCTCCAGCGCTGCCCCTTCACACCGGGCACGCACGGCCAGCAGCGCCGGATTCCGGACGGTCCTCAGCACGGCCCCGCCACCCGCCTCGACCGCCGCGAACCTCCGGTCGCCCGCCACCCCGTCGGGCCCGATCCGGATGCGCTCGCGCGGCAGGATCGCGGTTCCCTTGACCTCGGCAAACCCCAGACTCATCACCTGCATGGTTGTCATTCTCCCCCGGAAATCCGCTGCCGGGCAGTCGCGAACACGTAGCGCCGTCAGCCGCCCCGCGACCATCGAGCCGTTGGCGTTCCGGGTTCGCCACCCGCGAACGATTTCGCGGCCGGCACGGGAACCACGGGCGCGAACAACAGCAGCGCAATCGCCGCCGGTGAGGGCAACGGGACCTGGAGGAAGTCGCTGGCCGCCGGGTGGGGGTCGCGGCTGAAACCGTTACAGGACCTAAGCTTGGAGCCATGATCAAGCCGGTTGACGCCACCACCACTGCTGCCTGGGATGAGCTGGACGAGCTCGCTGACAATGCCGAACTGGATCTTCGCAGGGCCTTCGCCGACGACCCGGAACGGGCCGCCCGTTTCACTCACACCGTCGGGGACCTGCACGTCGATCTGTCGAAGAACCTCATCAACGACGAAGTCGTCGCGGCGCTGCTGCGGCTCGCGGAACAGACCGACATCGCCGGCCGCCGGGACGCGATGTTCCGCGGCGAACACATCAACGTCACCGAGGATCGCGCCGTGCTGCACACCGCGCTGCGGCTGCCCCGCGACGCGGAGCTGACGGTCGACGGGCAGGACGTGGTCGCGGATGTCCACGAGGTGCTGGACAAGATGTTCGCCTTCGCCGACAAGGTGCGTTCCGGCGAGTGGGTGGGGGTCACGGGCAAGCCGATCCGCACCGTGGTCAACATCGGCATCGGAGGTTCCGATCTCGGGCCGGTGATGGTCTATGAGGCGCTGCTGCCCCACAAGCAGCAGGGCCTGGAGTGCCGGTTCATCTCGAACATCGACCCGACCGACTGCTTCGTCAAGACCGCGGACCTGGATCCCGAGACCACGCTGTTCATCGTCGCCTCCAAGACCTTCACCACCCTGGAGACCCTCACCAACGCCCGCATGGCCCGCACCTGGCTGCTGGACGCCCTGGTAGCCAAGGGCGCCATCGAGGACACCGAGCAGGCCCGCCGCGAAGCCATCGCGAAACACTTCGTCGCCGTTTCCACCGCACTGGACAAGGTGGCGGAGTTCGGCATCGACCCGGTCAACGCCTTCGGGTTCTGGAACTGGGTGGGCGGCCGCTACTCGGTGGACTCGGCCGTCGGCCTGCCGGTGGCGATCGCGATCGGTCCCGACGGTTTCCGTGACTTCCTGGCCGGTTTCCACGCCGTCGATCAGCATTTCCGCACGGCCGAGCCGTCGCGCAACGTGCCTCTGCTGATGGGGTTGTTGAACATCTGGTACGTCAACTTCCTGGGCGCCACCAGCCACGCGGTGCTGCCCTACGCACAGTACCTCCACCGGTTCGCCGCCTACCTGCAGCAGCTGACGATGGAGTCGAACGGCAAGTCGGTGCGCTGGGACGGTTCCCCGGTGACCTGCGAGACGGGCGAGGTGTTCTGGGGCGAACCCGGCACCAACGGCCAGCACGCCTTCTACCAGCTGATCCACCAGGGCACCCAGCTGATCCCCGCCGACTTCATCGCGGTCGCCAACCCGCCACACGCGATCAAGGACGGCGATGTGGATGTGCACGGCATGTTCCTGGCGAACTTCTTCGCCCAGACCGCGGCGCTGGCCTTCGGGAAGACCGAGGAGCAGGTGCGCGAGGAGGGCACGCCGGAGGAGATCGTGCCGGCGCGGGTGTTCTCCGGTAACCGGCCCACCACCTCGATTCTGGCGCCCGCGCTGACACCGTCGGTGGTGGGGCAGCTGATCGCGCTGTACGAGCACATCACGTTCGTGCAGGGGATCGTGTGGGGCATCGACTCCTTCGACCAGTGGGGTGTCGAGCTGGGCAAGAAACTGGCCCTGGAGATCGCCCCCGCGGTCTTCGGCGACGCCCACGCCCTGGCCAGGCAGGACGCATCCACCCGGGCGCTGGTGTCCTGGTACCTGGAAAACCGGCGGTGAGCCCGCACGAGGAGAAGACGAGCAGACCACGTCGCCGCCGCCTGGAGGTGGCGGCGGCCGTGGCCCTGACCGTCACGCTCGGTCCGATCCTGTCCGGGGTTTTCATGGTGGCCTCGGGCAGCGCCGACCGGATCTACACGGCGGGTGATCACGTCCCGGCCCGGGACGTGATCATGGTGCTGGGCGCGAAAGCCGATCCCGGGCGCCCGTCGGGGTTCCTGACGGCCCGCCTGAATGTCGCCATCGATCTGTTCAACTCGGGCAGGGGCAAGGTGATCCTCGTCACGGGGGCCAACACCGCGGAGAGCAACTACGAGACCCAGGTGATGGAGGACTACCTCATCGCCCAGGGCATCCCCGCGGGCAGGATCGTGCAGGACGTCGCGGGCTACGACACCTACGACTCCTGCATTCGCGCCCGCGACGTGTTCGGGGTGCGGGAGATGACGGTGGTCTCGCAGGCCTACCACCTGCCACGCACGATCACCACCTGCCGGGCCCTGGGCGTCGACGCCATCGGGGTGGGTGACTTGACGGCCCAGCGGAACTGGCCGGATCGTTATTTCCAAGGGGAGCTGCGCGAGTTCCCGGCGTACGTGAAGATGCAGCTCGACCTGCTGCGCGGGGCCAAGGCGACGCAGTCGCCGCCGAGCACCGCCATCCAGGACGCGCTGAAGAACAGCTGAGTCGTCCCCTCAAAGCCGGTTGAGCGGGGGCGCGAGCCCCCTCCCCAAGCCTGTTGAGCCGGGACGCGAACCCCTCCCCAAGCCGGTTGAGCCAGCACGTGAGCGCCAGCGAACGGCTGAGTCGAAACCACCACTCACACCCGACGGGTAGAACCCAACCCCAACACCCCGAACAAAGTCACCAAGGTTTCGACACGCCCAGCTCGCAGAGCGAGCAGGCCGGCTCAACCAGCTTGGCGATGGGACGGTTTTGGTACGCCCGGCTTCGGGGAAGGTTGAGCCCCTCGGGTCGTCTCGCCTGATGACAAAAAAGAACCCCGCACTGTTGCGGGGGGGAATCTCGGGTGGCCAGGGCCGGGGTCGAACCGGCGACCTTTCACTTTTCAGGCGAACGCTACTACCAACTGAGCTACCTGGCCGGTGGGTGGCCTGTAGCTCACCCAGCGACCCCGACGGGACTCGAACCCGCGACCTCCGCCGTGACAGGGCGGCGCGCTAACCAACTGCGCCACGGGGCCAATCTCTTGGCCTGCTGGCTCTCACCAGCCCGGGTAACTCTAGCGGCACTCCCCGGTTTTGGGAAATCGGAGTTCAGGACCGCCTGGCCACCCGTTCCAAGGAACTCCGGACAGGAGTCTCCCTGGCATCCCCAACGGGATTCGAACCCGTGTTGCCGCCGTGAAAGGGCGGAGTCCTAGGCCTCTAGACGATGGGGACCGGACCCGAGAAGGATAGTGGTGATCCGCCGTCTGGGCAAACCAGCCCTCCCAACACCATGCTCGGGCCATCCCCAAAGGGTTTTCCAGGACCAGTTCCCGGTGTTCCCCGGAACCGTCGCTCACAGCCTGGCCGATTCCATTCAGCGCGGCGAGGTGGCTGCCACCGATCCAGTCGAGAAGCACCTGCCGGAACCGGCTGGCTGGTCTGGCCGAGGTACTGACCCCGCGGAGCCCCGGGAGTAGCCTTGATCTTCGTGAGCAGAAGAGTCGCCACCCCGATGTGCCCGTTGCGCCCCGGCGACCCCTGCGGATTGTGCGTTCCCGGGGCCGACGGGCCCCACAACTGCCCGACGGTGCGTCTCGTGCTGGAGGACCCCGAGATGCGGGAGATGTGGCTGGCGAAGAAGACCGAGAAACGCGCCACCGCCAAGTGATCGCGGGCCCCTCTCAGACGCTGCGCGGGGCCCGTGGGTGGCGAGCCAGCACCGGAGCTTGTCGCCCTGGCCCGTGACCCGGACCGGAAACAACAGGTGCTGCTCCCTGAAGCCGGTTGAGCCAGCACATGGACGAAATCAGGCCGGGCAGGAGGTGCCGTCGGCCGGAACCTCGCCGGTGACGAAGTACCTCACCACAGCCTCATCGATGCACGTGCTCCCCTTGGTGAAAGCGACCGCGTGCCCCGAGCCCTCCCACGTGAGCAGCGTGGCGGATTCGAGCTGCGCGGCCATGGCGGCGGAGTAGTCGTGCGGGGTCACGGGGTCCACCCTGGCCCCGATCACCAGGATGGGACCGGCCCCCTTCGCGGTCAGTTTGAGGTCGGGCGCGGAATCAGCGGTCCAGTACTCGCACATCGGGAGCACCCCGAGGTTGGCGGCGAACACCGGGGCCTCGGCGGCATGATCGGACAGATCCTCGGCCGCGGCCTCAACTCCCCGATCGGAATGGTCCACGCAGGAGATGGACGGAAAGGCGTGAGTGAACGTCGTCCACCCAATCCCATCATGACCGGTGATGGCGTCGAAGTACTCGAGCATCTCCGCTCCGTCACCGTCCATGGCATGCTGAAGGGCGGCCGCCAGTTGCGGATAGGTCGACTCGGCGCCGTACAGAGCCGCCCCGAGTCCGAGAGCCGCCACCGACTGCGTCAGTTTCCGCTCCTCCACGGCCACGGGGGTCGCGTCGAGACCCTTGAGGAAGGTGTCGATGCGGTTGAGCACGGCATCGCGATCCTCACCGAGGGAACAAGACCCCTCTCCCGCACACCAGTCGGCGAAGTGCTGCAGGGCCTTCTCGAATCCACTGACATCCAGCAGGGCGGGTGAGGGGGCGGAGATGTCGACGGCGGAGTCGAGAACCAGCCGTCCGGTGCGCTCCGGGAACAACTCCGCATAGGTGGAGCCGACGAAGGTGCCGTAGGACCAGCCGAGGTAGTTCAGCTTCTCCGCACCGAGAAGGTGCCGAAGCAGGTCGAGGTCGCGGACGTTCTCGATGGTGCTCAGGTGATCCAGCAGCTCACCGGAGGCATCCCGGCACTGCCTGGCGAAAGCCTTCCAACCTTCCTGCTTCGCTTGTTCCTCGGTCTCGTCGTCAGGGGTGTTGTCGGACAGGAAGGCGGCATCCGTCTGCTCCGTGGTGCCGCACTCCACGTGGGTGGATTCCCCGACACCACGCGGATCCCAGCCGACCAGGTCATGGCCGGGAACGGCATCGGCGGGCAGGAGTTGGACGACGGGACGCGCCGATCCGCCCGGGCCGCCGGGATTGATGAGCAACGGCCCCATCGACGGATTCGCCGATGGTTTCCGCGTCAATGCGATGTCCAAGGACGCCTTCCCCGGGTTCTCCCAGTCGAGTGGAACTTTCATGGTCGCACACTCGATGTCCTCGTCCTCTGCACACGTCTCCCACGTGATCGTCTGCTGCGCATACACCGAGAGGTCATCCCCCAGGGCGGCGGGCAGCTCCACCGAAGGCACACCGCTGCCCTTGTAGTCGATCTGACGATCCTTGTTCCGACCCTCCAAGGCAGGCCAGGTCTCGTGTTCCGGGACCGGGATCTCAGGCACCCCCGGCTGCCACCTGGGCTGTGTGGAAGGCGCCGCCGACGAGGTGGGCGATGTCACCGGGGACGAACTTCCGTTGCTCCCCGCGGCGTTGCAGGAGACCAACGACACAGTGGCCGCAATGGCCGCCAGCCCCACCAAGGACCGTTGCGAAAACAGTTTTCTCATGACTTCTCCTTGCTGCCAGCCACTCGGAACGCTACGAGAACCCGTGGCATCGCTGCTTCCCCTGAGAACCCCCTGAGATCCCAGCCGGCAACTCGGTGCGGCCAGGCCCCGGTCAGCCGTAGGTGGCGAGCCAGCGCCGGATCTCGTGGAGGAAACGAAGCCGCGGCTCCTCCAACGACAACACCAGGTCGTGCCTGCCGTCAAGGATGCGGATGAGGGTGACGTGGTTGCCGATCTGCGGGGCCCGCGCGGCCAGGGCCTCCACGTCGAGAACCAGGTCCGCGCGGTGCATGTCGTCGTTCCAGGTTCGGGAGGGGTCGCTGCGGGCGCTGATCAGCATCAGCACCGGGACCTCGATTCCGAGGCCGGCCGCCACCTCCGCGTGTCCACGCATCACCGCCGACATCCAGCCGACCCGGGGCAGGAAGGCCGGATCCCCTTTGAGGTTGTGGTTGTAGTGCCACTCCCCCTCCTCGTCTGCGGAGATGGAGCGACGGTAGAAGCCCAGATCGGGCAGGGGAAGCGCCCGGGTGGGGGAGAGCGTCCCAACCGCGCTGAAGGCCGCGGTGAGGGCGGGACGCCAGGCCTGGAGGCTCTGCAGCTCCAGCCACGGCGAGTTCAGCACCACGGCATCCGCCACCCCGGGCCGGGCGCTGACGAACAACGAAACCACCAGCCCGCCCGTCGAGTGCCCGAACAGCACCAGGTGATCGTGTCCCTCGTCGCGGATCACCTCAATGGCGGCGTCCAGTTCCTGGTGGTACTCGCCGAGGTCGGCGGTGTAGCCGGCGAGCTGTCCGTCGCGCAGCGACCTGCCGTAGCGGCGCAGGTCGAGGGCGTAGAAGTCGTACCCCCAGCTCTCGACGGCCTCGGCCAGGTGGGTCTGGTAGAAGTAGTCGCTCCACCCGTGGACGTACAGCACGGCTCGGGAGGACACCGGCCCGGCGTGCCGGATCAGCGTGGCCACCACCTCGTGTTCCGGTTCACCCGGGTATGTCCGGGCCCCGGGCAGGGGAATGCTGAACTGCTGGTAGCCCGGCAGTTCAGCATCCGGAACCCAGGAAATCACCGACGGAGGTCAGCGATGCGGGTACTCGTCCTCGAAGTCGTCGTCAGTGTTGTACTGCTCAGCGAGGTCTGCGTACGCATCAGGAATGTCGGTGGTCTCCCGGGACTCGTACTTCTCGCCTCGGAGCTCACGCTCCAATGACGCGAAATCGGTGTCCACTGAGCGATACTTCAAATCGCGTGCCACCTTCGTCTGCTTCGCCTTTGCACGGCCGCGCCCCATATGGGTCGACCCCCTCGTTCAATCATCGCGGACTTGCCGCGGAATCTGTCAGTAACTCGTGACCACGAGCCTACCGGAGTCAGCCAACATGCTCAAAGCTCCCCTCCGGGTAGGCTGGCCGAGTCGCATCGCTGAGACCTGAGGAGACCCGATGGGAAAGATCATCTACACCCTCACCGACGAAGCCCCCAGGCTGGCCACCTGTTCACTACTTCCGGTGCTCCAGGCCTACGGGCGCCTGGCCGGCATCGGCATCGAGGGGCGCGACATCTCCCTGGCCGCCCGCATCCTGGCGCGTTTCCCCGACTTCCTGCCCGATGACAAGCGGGTTTCCGACGATCTGGAGGAGCTCGGGGAGCTGACGAGGGACCCTTCGGCCAACATCATCAAGTTGCCCAACATCTCCGCCTCGGCGCCGCAGCTGAGGGCCGCCATAGCGGAGCTCCAGGCCAAGGGTTTCCCCCTGCCCGATTACCCGGAGGAACCCGCCACCCCGGAGGAGCGGGAGATCCGATCCCGCTACGACCGGATCAAGGGATCCGCTGTAAACCCCGTACTACGCGAGGGCAATTCCGACCGCCGCGCACCCGAGTCCGTGAAGAACTACGCGCGCGCCAATCCGCACCGGATGGGAGCCTGGACACCGGATTCGCGGACCCGCGTCGCCACCATGAACTCCGGCGACTTCCGCCACAACGAGCAGTCGGCGGTGCTGGCCGGCGGCGACGTGCTCACCATCCGCCACGTCGCCCCCGACGGCACCACAACCGTCCTGCGGGAGGGCCTGGAGGTGCTGCCCGGGGAGGTCGTGGACGCCACCGTCATGCGCGCGGTGGCTCTCGATGATTTCCTGACCGAGCAGGTGGATGCGGCCAAACGGGAGGGTCTGCTGTTCTCCGTGCACCTGAAGGCCACCATGATGAAGGTCTCCGACCCGATCATCTTCGGTCACGTCGTGAAGGCCTTCATCGGCCCCATCCTGGAACGCCACGGCGATGCCCTGGCCGCCGCGGGCCTGTCCCCCGACGACGGCCTGGGCGCGATCCTCGCGGGCCTGGGAAGTCTCCCGGACGGCGAGGAGATCCGGGCCGGGATTGAGGCCGCCCTGGCAGAAGGACCCGCCCTGGCGATGGTCGACTCCGGGCGGGGCATCACCAACCTGCACGTTCCCTCCGACGTGATCGTCGACGCCTCCATGCCCGCCATGATCCGCAACTCCGGGCACATGTGGGGACCCGACGGCGCGGAGGCCGACACCCTCGCGGTGCTGCCCGACTCCTCCTACGCCGGGATCTACCAGGCGGTGATCGACGACTGCCGCGCCAACGGTGCCTACGATCCACGCACCATGGGAACCGTCCCCAACGTCGGGTTGATGGCGCAGCAGGCCGAGGAGTACGGCTCCCACGACAAGACCTTCCACATCGAACGCGACGGCCGCGTCGAGGTCGTGAACTCGGCCGGGGACGCGCTGCTGCGCCACGACGTCACCGCGGGCGACATCTGGCGGGCCTGCCAGACCAAGGACGCCGCCATCCGCGACTGGGTGGGACTGGCCGTGACCCGGGCCCGCGCGACCGGCTGGCCCGCCGTGTTCTGGCTGGACGAGACCCGCGCCCACGACCGCAACCTGCTGCTCAAGGTGAAGACCTACCTGGCCGAACAGGACACCGATGGCCTGGACATCCGTGTCCTCTCACCCGTCGAGGCCACCCGGTTCACCGTCGAACGCATCCGACGCGGCGAGAACACCATCTCGGTGACCGGCAACGTCCTGCGCGACTACCTCACAGATCTGTTCCCCATCCTGGAGCTGGGAACCTCGGCGAAGATGCTCTCCATCGTGCCGTTGATGGCTGGTGGCGGGCTGTTCGAGACCGGCGCGGGCGGTTCCGCCCCGAAACATGTGCAGCAGCTCCTCGCGGAGAACTACCTGCGTTGGGATTCGCTGGGCGAGTTCCTGGCGTTGGCCGCGTCGCTGGAGCACCTGGCCTCCAAGGGCAACGCGAAGGCCGCGGTGTTGGCCAGCACCCTCGACCGCGCGAACGGGCGGTTCCTGGCCGAGGACAGGTCACCGACGCGGAAACTGGGCGGCACCGACAACCGCGGGTCGCACTACTGGCTGGCCCGGTTCTGGGCTGAGGAACTGGCCAACCAGCACGAGAACACCGGCCTGGCGGTTGCCTTCGGTCCCGTCGCCACAGCCCTCGTGGAGGCCGAGGACGCGATCACCTCGGAGCTGATCGCGGTGCAGGGCTCCCCCGCCGACATCGGCGGCTACTACCTGCCCGACGAAACCCTCGCCTCGGCGGTGATGCGCCCCTCCCCCACCTTCAACGCCATCATCGACGGCCTCTGAGAGGCACCGAGCAAGGGGTGGTTTCGACACGGCCCACTCGCTGACGCTCGCAGGCCGGCTCAACCAACTCCCACAAGGACAAAGCCGGTTGAGCCGGGTCGCGAGCACCCCCTCCCCAAGCCGGTTGAGCCGGGGAGCGAGGAACGAGCGACCCGAGTCGAAACCACCCCACGACCGAAAAGCAAACCAGACCACCCCGCCTGGTTTCGACACGGCCCACTCGCTGACGCTCGCAGGCAGGCTCAATCGACTTCCGTCCCTACGGAAGCGGCTGGGATGGGGGTCAGGTGAGTTCGGCGACACCGGGGCCGTCGTGGGCCTCGATGCGTCCCAGCACCCAGGCGTCGATTCCCCGCGACCCCAGCAGCGTGACGGCTGCGTCCACGCTGGTCTCGGGCAGGATCGCGACCATGCCGACGCCCATGTTGAGGGTGGCCTCGATGTCGGCCTGCGAGACCCGGCCCACCTGCTGCACGAGCCGGAAGATCGCGGGCGGGCTCCAGGAGTCGCGTTCCAGCCGGGCCCTCCGACCCGCCGGGATCACGCGCGCCAGGTTGTTGGCCAGCCCGCCGCCCGTGATGTGGCTAAAGGCGTGGCACTCCACCTCGCGGATCAGCGCGAGGACATCGAGGGCGTAGACCCTGGTCGGGGTCAGCAGCTCCTCACCGAGGGTGCGGCCCAGTTCGTCGACGTGCCTGTCCAGCCGCCAACCGGCCTGTTCCAGCAGCACGTGCCGCACCAGTGAGTAGCCGTTGGAGTGCAGCCCGGAGGAGGCCATCGCCAGCACAATGTCCCCGGCCTCGACGCGGTCGGCACCGAGGATGGCGTCGCGTTCCACGACCCCGGTGGTCGCGCCCGCGACGTCGTACTCCTCAGGGCCGAGCAGCCCGGGGTGTTCGGCGGTTTCCCCGCCGACCAGGGAGCAACCCGCCGCGACACAGGCGTCGGCGATGCCCGAGACGATGGCGGCGATCCGTTCGGGAACCACCCTGCCGCAGGCGATGTAGTCGGTGACGAACAGCGGTTCGGCGCCGCAGACCACCAGATCGTCAACGAGCATGCCGACCAGGTCGAAGCCGATGGTGTCGTGGCGGTCGAGGGCCTGGGCGATGGCGACCTTCGTGCCCACCCCGTCGGTGGAGGTCGCCAGCACCGGATGGGTGTATCCCTTCAACGCCGAGGCGTCGAAGAACCCGGCGAAACCACCGAGCCCGCCCAGCACCTCGGGTCGGCGGGTGCGGGCCACGGATGCCTTCATGAGTTCGACGGCGCGGTCACCGGCCTCAATGTCGACTCCGGCGGCGGCGTAGGCGGACTGGCTCATTTCTCCTCCAGGTGAAGCAACTCGGCCTGGCCCTTCGGGACCGCTATCGGGTAGCGGCCGTCGAAACAGGCACGGCACAGATCGGTGGCGGGACGGTGGGTGGCCTCGGTGAGGGCGTCGAGGGAGATGTAACCCAGGGAATCGGCCCCCAGCGACCGGCAGATCTCGTCGACCCCCAGCCCGGGCGCGATCAGCTCGGCGCGGGTGGCGAAGTCGATGCCGTAGAAGCAGGGCCACTCCACGGGCGGCGAGGAGATGCGCACGTGCACCTGACTCGCCCCGGCCTCGCGGAGCATGCGCACCAGGGCCCGCTGGGTGTTGCCGCGGACGATGGAGTCGTCGACCACCACGAGTCGTTTGCCCGCGATGACCTCCTTCAGCGGGTTCAGTTTCAACCGGATGCCGAGCTGCCGGATGGTCTGGCTGGGTTGGATGAACGTGCGACCCACGTAGGCGTTCTTCACCAGTCCGAGGCCGAACGGGATGCCGGAGGCCTCCGCGTATCCGACGGCCGAGGGGGTGCCGGAGTCGGGGGTGGGGATCACCAGGTCGGCCTCGACGGGGTGTTCGCGGGCGAGGATACGGCCGATCTCGACGCGCGTGGCGTGGACGCTGCGTCCCGCGATGGTGGTGTCGGGGCGGGCCAGGTAGACGTACTCGAACAGGCAACCCTTCGGCTTGGCCTCGGCGAAACGCTGGCTGCGCAGCCCCGCCTCGTCGATGGCGATGAACTCTCCGGGTTCAACCTCCCGGACGAAACTGGCCCCCACGATGTCCAGGGCTGCGGTCTCGGATGCCACCACCCAGCCGGTGGCGAGCCGTCCCAGGACGAGGGGACGCACGCCCTGCGGGTCGCGGGCGGCGAACAGCGTCTTCTCATTGATGAAGGTCAGACAGAAAGCCCCCCGCAGCTTGGGCAGCACCTTCATGGCGACCTGCTCGATCGGTTCGGTCCCGAAGGAGGACATCAGCGCGGTCACCAGCGAGGTGTCGTTGGTGGAGTCCATGGTCTTCTTCTCGGGGACCTGCTGGTCGGGGTCGAGCTCGCGGAGCCAGGACTCCAGTTCGTGGGTGTTGGTGAGGTTTCCGTTGTGGGCCAGCGCCAGGCCACCGACGTGGGTGGCGCGGAAGGTCGGCTGGGCGTTGTGCCACACCGAGGCGCCGGTGGTGGAGTAGCGGGTGTGGCCGATGCCGAGCCGCCCGCGCAGGGAGGTGAGGGTCGCCTCGTCGAAGACCTGGGAAACCAGTCCCATGTCCTTGAACACGGTGATCCGTTCCCCCGTGGAGACCGCGATGCCGGCGGATTCCTGCCCGCGGTGCTGGAGCGCGAAGAGCCCGTAGTAGGTCAGCTGGGCCACGTCCTCGGATGGAGCAAAGACCCCGAAGACGCCGCAGGCGTCCTTCGGGCCGTGATCGATGGGATCGAGATCAAGCGATAGTCGGCCATCAGGTCGGAGCACCGGCTCAGCTTATCGCGGGCCCGCCGGTAGGAGGGTCTTCTGGTCCACGAGTCACGGTTGCGCAGCACTCAACCCGAGAAATCCCCCGCCGGGGCCGAGAATCCGGGTTGAGTGCTGCGCAACCGGGGGTTCGCGAAGTAGAGCCGTCCTGTGGAAAACGATGGGTGACGGTTCTGCCGTTCCCATGGTGGGAGTATGAAATCCCCACTGGCTCATCTGCCCATAGTGGCGCGCAGAGACCACCCGCATCTTCGTAATCACATCGACCATCTCATTCGCTCCGGTCAACTCACCCCGCTTCTGCACGGGTCTCCTGCTGGGCGGATCAAGAACCCGACTTCTTCCTGCTGGTCAGAGCCGCCGTTTCCTGGAATCCCAGAGCGATTCTGGTCGGAGCCACGGCCGCGGCCCTCACATGGTGGCCGGAACTCAAACCTGACCGGGTGGAATTGGCCTCCCCTCCGCCTCGGAACCCCCCGCCCTGGATCAGGTGCAGGCGTCTGAGGATCCCGGCCTCACTCACGGAAGAGCTGGGCGACACGAGAGTCGTCACCCCTGAGTTGTCGGTGCTCGGAATGCTTGACGGCGGGGACGCCAACCCCATGTGTGAGGCATTGAGACGCGGAGTGACCACTGTGGCGCGCATCCGAACCACCCTGGAGCAGATACCCCGAGCCTCGGGAAACCTCGTCCGCAACGTCCTGCTGTCAGCCGCGAGGGACAACCCTTGGTCTCCCCTGGAACTCGAGGCCCATCAGCGACTCCGGCGAGCCGGTTTGAAGGGCTGGAGGACGAATCACCGGGTGCTGCTGGATGGTTTGGTCCATTTCCTTGACATCGCTTTCCCGGGCGCCCGGCTCGCCTTGGAAATGGATGGTTGGCAGCACCACGGCAACCACCTCTGTTTCGTCGCGGACCGCGTCCGGCAGAATCGCCTGGTACTGGGCGGTTGGACCATTCTGCGCTTCACCACCCAGAGCTTGGATCGCCTGGTTCCCGAGACGAAGCGGGCGCTGGCACGGTTGAGATGAAAGACGAAACCCGGTTGCGCAGCACTCAACCCGGAAAATTCCCCGCAGGGGCCGAAATTATGAGTTGAGTGCTGCGCAACCGGGTTGTGTCGGGTCAGCCCGCGAGATTGTTCAGCAGCAGGGTCTCCGCCAGGGCCGCCTTGGCGAAGTCACCGAGGTCCAGCGACTCGTCGATGCCGTGCATCCGCGAGTTCGGGTCGGTGACGGCGGTCACCAGCACCAGGGCTCCGGGATTCCGGTCGGCGAACTCGGCGACGATCGGGATCGATCCCCCGCAGCCGATCTCCACGGCCTCAACCCCGAAAGCCTCCCGGAAAGCGGCCTTCGCGGCCTCGGCGCGCGGCCCGTCGAGGGTGATCCGGCTGGGCGCCCCGCACTGCCCCGCAGCGACGTCAACGTGTGCGCCCCAGGGCGCGTTCTTGCGCAGGTGATCCTCCAGGGCCTTCGCCGCGGCCACCGGATCCTGCCCGGGTACCAGGCGCACGCTCACCTTGGCACGGGCCGACGGGATCAGGGTGTTGGATGCCTTCGCCACGGGGGTGGCGTCGATGGCCAGCACCGAGGCGGAGGGTTTGAACCACATCCGTTCCACCACCGACCCGTCGCCGATCTGTGAAACCCCCTCGAGCAGCCCGGTTTCCTCCAGCAACCGGTCCTCGGGGTAGTCGAGGTCGGGTCCGGGCCCCGAGACGAGACCCTCGATCGCGACATTCCCGGCCTCGTCGTGCAGGGTCGCCAAAACTCGGCACAGCGCGGTCAAAGCGTCCGGCACCACCCCGCCGAACTGCCCCGAGTGCAGCCCCTCCGCCAGGGTTGAGACAGTGACCTGGCAGTCCGCCACACCGCGCAGCGACGTGGTGAGCGACGGCTTTCCGACCTCCCAGTTGACGGAGTCGGCGACGACGTAGACATCGGCGGCCAGTTCGTCGCGGTAGCGGTCTAGCAGCGTCGGCATCGTCGGCGACCCGATCTCCTCCTCGCCCTCGATGAACACCTTCACCCCGACCGGCGGTTTGCCGTTGAAAACCCGCAGCGCCGCCAGGTGCAGCGCGACCCCACCCTTGTCGTCGGCCGATCCGCGCGCGTACAGCCTGCCGCCGCGTTCCGTCGGTTCGAATGCCGGGGAGGTCCAGGCGTCGGCGTCGCCGGCGGGCTGGATGTCGTAGTGGGCGTACAGCAACACCGTCGGCGTCCCCTCAGGCCCGGGAAAGTTCGCCCACACCGCCGGTTTCCCGCCGCCGTCGAGGAGTTTCACCTCCGAGGCCCCGAGGTCCCGGAACAACCCGGAGACCGCATCGGCGCAGGCGGCGACGTCGGCGTCGTGTTCCGGCATCGAGGAGATCGACGGGATGGAGATGAGTCTGTGCAGGTCGGCGATGGCGGAGGGCAGCGCCCTCTCGACGTTCCAGGCGAGATTGGTCATGCCTTCACCCTACAGAGAGCACATCGGCAGGGATCGATGACGTCGATCCCTGCCGATGTTGCCGTCCGTGGAGCCTCCCCGGGACCTCAGCCCTTGACCGCGCCCGCGGTCAGTCCGGCGACGATGTACTTCTGCAGGTACATGAACAACAGGATGATCGGGATGGCCGCGACCACCGCGCCCGCCGCGAACAGCGACCACGGGGCGTTTCGTTCGTCGGATGCCCACACGTACATGCCGACCGCCAGGGTGTAGTCCTCCGGACTCTGCAGCACGACCTTGGCGAGAATGAATTCGCCGTAGCTGCTGACGAAGGACAGCAGGCCGACGACCACGAGGATCGGGGTCACCAGCCGCACGATGACCCCCCAGAAGATCTGGGCGTGGGTGGCGCCGTCGATGCGGGCCGCCTCGTCCAGCTCCTTCGGGATGGTGTTGAAGAACCCGTAGATCAGGAACGTGTTGCCGCCGAGCGCCCCTCCGAGGTAGACGGCGATCAACCCGAGGGCCGAGTTGAGCCCCAGCACCGGGTAGATGTCGCGCAGCATCAGCAGCAGCAGGAAGATCGCGACGAAGGCCAGCATCTGCGGGAACATCTGGACCAGCATGAGAGCCGTGAGCCCGCCACGACGCCCCTTGAACCGGTAACGGCTGAACGCGTAGGCCGCGGACGCCGCCATCAGCACCGTTCCGATCGCGGTCGTGGTGCTGACCACGAACGACTGCAACATCCAGCGCGGGAAATTGGTGCCGAACAGCGTGGCGTAGTTCTCCGTCGAGACCGTGCGGAACAGTTCACTGGAACCGCTGATCGTGCCTCCCGGGTTGAGCGATGCCGACAGCACGTATAGCAGCGGGAAGATGCAGTAGATCATCAGCACCACGGCGAGGATGTGTTTCCAGCCCACTTCCTTCCACCAGCGGGCGCCCTTGAGGGTGACGTTGTCGTTCATCACATGATCTCCTCGAGCTTGCGGGTCTGCCGGAATCCGAGCCAGGCGATGACCCCGACCACCACGAAGATGAGCAGGGACAACGCGGACGCCAGGCCGTACTGCTTGCCTCCCGACTCGAAGGCTATGGAGTAGACCATCGAGATCAGGATGTCGGTCTCACCGATCAGCACCGGAGCACCGGAATAGTTCGGGCCGCCACCGGTGAGCATGTAGATCAGGGAGAAGTTGTTGAAGTTGAACGCGAAGCTGGCGATCAGCAGCGGCGCGAGGGAGACCATGAGCATCGGCAGCGTGATGTTGCGGAACCTTCGCCAGGCACCCGCCCCGTCCATGATGGCGGCCTCGGTCAGTTCGGCCGGGATCGCCTGCAACGCCCCGGTGCTGACCAGGAACATGTATGGGAATCCGAGCCACAGGTTGACCCCCAGGATGGCGAGTTTCGCCATGCTTCCATCGGACAGCCACGCGATGTCGGCCCCACCCAGGAGCTGGTTGATGATCCCGAACTCCTTGTTGAGCATGCCCTTCCAGGTCAGCGCCGCCAGGAACGCGGGGAAGGCGTAGGGCAGCAGGAAGATCGCGCGGTAGAAGGTGCGTCCCCTGACCCGTTTGTCGTTGTAGATCACGGCCAGGGCCAGCCCGAGGGCGAAGGTGGTGAGCACGGAGAGAATCGAGAAGGCGAAGGTCCAGGCCGTGATGCCGAGGAAGGGACCCGTCAGCCGCGAGTCGTTGAAGACCTCGGTGAAGTTCTTGGTCCCGACGAACACCCGCCAGCCCGGGGTGAGCTGCGACCCGTCGCTTGCGACGAAGGCCCCCACGGACTCGTCGGCGTGATAGACCTTCCCGTCGGGGTCGGTGAAGGTGTCGGCCGCGGCGTCGTAGGTCAGCGCCGATTTCGCGACATAGGCGAAGGACGCGTTGTCGGTGCGCAACCAGCCTTGGGTGGGGTCATCACTGAGGTTGACGCGCAACTCCAGCACATTCTGCTGCCGGGCCTGCACATCGGCCGGCGACAGCAGGTTCCACCCGGGCACCTCCGTCACCCTGGTGCCGGCGACAACCGCTCCCTGCACCTCCGCGAGAGGAGTGTTCTGGGTTCCGACCTCGGCGTGGCCGTCACGCACCACCGCGAATCCAAGCTCGCCGTCCTTCTCGACGATGGTCACGGGGTAGGTCGAGGTGCCCTCGACCCTGCGGTCGGAGGTCTTGAGGATCTGGGTGATGGCGGGCTGTTTGGAGTCGTTGTGACCGTCACCGTAGTTGGTGAACGCCACCCAGGCGGTGGAACCCATCACGTAGACCTGGTAGACGAGCAGGAAGACCAGGCCGGGCAGCAGGTACTTGGCGGGGATCGCCCGCTTGGAGAAGTAGACGTAGTCGGCGACGAGCAGCGCCACGACGAGGAACCCCAGCACGAACCATTGCCGTTGGGGAATTGAAACCATGATGCCGTACAGCCCGAAGGCGTTGACCAGGGCCATCAGGACCAGCTTCGCGTAGAAGCCGGGACGTTTGTAGTCGCGGGCATGGGACAGCCGCGGCTCCGCGGAATCGGTTCTTTCTTTCATGTTGTTTCCAGACCGGAAACCACGCGGGGGCCCGGGGAGCCCCCGCGTGGAACACCGATCAGCCCTTGGCGAGCGCGTCCTCGACGTTGGAGATCATCTGCTGCCAGGTGGTCACGGGATCCTCCCCGCGGAGGATGCTGAGTTCGGCGGAACCCCAGTGACTCCAGACCGCATCCATGCCGGTGATGGCGGGCAGGGCCTGGCCGTTCTCACCGGCGGCCTCGAAGCCCTTGAGGACCGGGTCGGTGACGGCCGCCGCGGCGGACTTCAGCGCGGGCAGGCGCCCGCCCTTCTCCTGCAGGATCTTCTGCGCCTCGTCACCGGCCATGTAGTCGAGGAACTGGTTGGCCAGCAGCGCGTTCTTGGAGTGCGACGACAGGTAGACGCCCTGCACCCCGACGAATGGGGCGGCTGGCTGGCCACCCGCGGAGGGCACGGGAAGCACCGAGATGTCGAGCCCGGCCTTGGTGAACTCACCGGTCCACCAGGGTCCGGTGATGATGTAGGGGGACTTGCCGTCGAGGAAGGCCTGCTTGGCCTGATCCCCACCGATGGACTCGGACAGCACACCCTCGTCGGTGAGTTTCTTGATGTAGGCGGCGAACTTCTCGCCGGCCTCACCCTTCATGCCGATCTCGGTGGTGTCGGGTTTGAACAGCGGGGCACCGAAGGAGCTCTGCACCGGGTACAGGTGGTAGGCGTCTCCCTTGTCGCCCTGCTGGATCAGCACGGGGTGGCCCGGGGTGAGCTGCTTGCCCTGGGCGATGAGCTCGTCGAAGGTGGCCGGGGTGTCCTTGGCGAGGTTGTTGTTGCGCACCAGTGCGATGTTCTCCACCGCGTAGGGAACGCCGTAGAGGGTTCCGTCGCTGGTGAAGGCCTTCTTCGCGGCATCGGAGAAACCATCTGCCTTGTCGCCGAGCTCGACGGGCGCGACGACGCCGTTCTTGACCAAGCTGCCGATCCAGTCGTTGGCGCCGACGATCAGGTCGGGGCCGGCCCCGGAGGGGGCTTGGGCGATGAAGTCCGTCCGGACGTCATCGGTCGGTTTCTGCACCACCTCCAGTTTGACCCCGGTGGCCTTCTGGAAGGCTTCACCGATGGCGTTGAACCCCTCGATGCGGGTCTCGTCGGTCCACAGGGTGAGGGTTCCGGAGGCCTGGGAACCGCCGGAGGAACTGTTAGGGGTGGTGTTGCTTGCGGAGCCGCAGGCGGTCAGGGCGAAGACCAAGCCGGTGGCCGCCAGTGCGAGCAGGCGCTTGCTCATGTGGTTCTCCTGTTCTGCAGGGCCGGCTTCGACGCCGACCCATGGTTCTGCTACGCAGACGCTAACAAAATCTCTGCACGATTGCAGCAATTTTTCAGACAATTTTGGCCACAATTTGATAACGTCTCGCAGACAGACTGACCACGGAGGTAAGGATGGGTACGCGACCACGAATGTCGGACCTGGCCGCCAACGCAGGCGTATCCGTCTCCACGGTCTCCCGGGTGCTCAACGGCAAACCCGGGATCCGGGAGAACACACGCAGGGCGGTGCTCCAGGCCATGGCCGACCTCGGTTATGATCGTGAAAAATTGCAGCAACGCACCGGAGTCGTAGGTGTGATGGTCCCGGAGCTGTCGAACCCCTCCTTCCCCGCCTTCGCGGAGCGCCTGGACGCCATGTTCCAGCCCGTCCACCGCGCCGTGATCGCCGCAGCCGGTCCACTGGGCGCGAACGAACCCTCGTGCATCGCCACCCTCCTGGACCTGGAGGTCGACGGTGTGGTGTCCATATCGGGTGCCGCCGCCGACACCGAGGCCGACCTCACCCCCTACCTACGGCTGGTGGAGGCCGGGGTCCCGACGGTGTTCATCAACGGCCACACCACAAAACTCGCCTCGGCCTTCGTGAACTGTTCCGACGCCGACGCCGTCGCCGCCTCCGTCGCCCATCTGAGGTCGCTGGGGCACGAACGCATCGGACTCGCCGTCGGCCCGGCCCGTTTCCTGCCCACCCAGCGCAAGTCGTCGGCCTTCCTCGAACTCGGTTTCGGGAAGGACAGCATCGAACGCACCATCTTCACCCCGGAGGGCGGCCAGGTTGCGGCCGCAAAGCTGTTGGCAACCGGGCACACCGCCATCATCTGCGGCTCCGACCTGATGGCGCTCGGGGTGATCCGCGAGGCCAATTCCCGCGGGCTGCGGGTCCCGGACGATCTCTCCGTGATCGGCTTCGACGACTCCCCGCTGATGGCCTTCACCGACCCCCCGCTGACCACCGTGCGCCAACCCGTCCAGGCCATGTGCGAGGCGGCCGTCTCGGGGCTGGTGCGGGCGATGGACGGCAACACCCCCGACGGCACGGAACTGATTTTCCGACCCGACCTGATCATTCGTCGATCGACAGGACCGAGAACATGACAGACAACCACGAGTGGTGGCGCTCCGCCGTCATCTACCAGATATATCCCCGCTCCTTCGCCGACAGCGACGGCGACGGCTACGGGGACCTGCCGGGCGTGATCTCGAAACTGCCCTACCTCAAGGAACTGGGTGTGGACGCGGTGTGGCTGAGCCCGTTCTACCGCTCCCCCATGGCCGACGCCGGCTACGACGTCGCCGACTACCGTCAGGTCGATCCGCTGTTCGGTGCCACCACCGACGCCCACCGGCTGATCGAGGAGGCCCACGCGCTGGGGTTGAGGGTGGTCATCGACCTGGTGCCGAACCACACCTCGGATGCCCACGAATGGTTCCAGGCCGCGATCGCGGCCGAACCCGGCGCCCCGGAGCGGCAGCGCTACCTGATCCGCGACGGCAGTGGCCCCAGCGGTGAGCTGCCGCCGAACAACTGGCGGTCGCTGTTCGGCGGCGAGGGGTGGTCGCGGCTGAAGCGCCCCGACGGCACCCCGGAGCAGTGGTACCTCCACCTGTTCGACGTCCACCAGCCCGACCTCGACTGGGACTCCGACCTGGTCAAGGAGGGTTTCGACGACATCCTGCGGCACTGGCTCGACCTCGGGGTCGACGGTTTCCGCGTGGACGTGGCGCACTCCCTGGTGAAGGCCGACGGCCTACCCGACGCGGAGGAACACACCAAACAGGGCAACTTCAACCTTGGCCCGATGTGGGACCAGGACGGCGTGCACGACGTCTACCGCCGCTGGCGGAAGGTCCTCGAAGAGTACGACGGCGACCGGGTGCTGGTGGCCGAGGCGTGGATTCCCGTCCCGGAACGCCTGGCCCGCTACGTCCGTGCGGACGAGATGCACCAGGCGTTCAACTTCGACTTCCTGTCCTCCGCGTGGGACGCCGCCAGCTACCGCCGGGTGATCACGAAGACGATGGCCGCGAACGCCACCGTCGGGGCGCCCACCACCTGGGTGCTCAGCAACCACGACGTGGTCAGGCATGCCACCCGCCTGGCACGCGAGGACACCTCCGACACCGAGGGCATCGCCGCCACCGATCCGCAACCCGATGCCGCGCTGGGCATCAGGCGCGCCCGCGCGGCGACGCTGATGATGCTGGCGCTGCCCGGGTCGGCGTACCTGTACCAGGGCGAGGAGCTGGGGCTGCCGGAGCACACCGCCGTTCCGGACGACCTGCGCCAGGACCCGATCTGGTTCCGTTCCGAACGCGACCAGGTGGGACGCGACGGCTGCCGCATCCCGATGCCGTGGATCGGCGACGCACCCGGAGCGGGTTTCTCCCCGACCGGCCGGACCTGGCTGCCGCAGCCGGATTCGTACGCCTCCCTGGCGGTCGACCGGCAGGTAGGGGTGCCGGGTTCGACCTGGAGCATGTACCACGACGCCCTGCGCCTTCGTCACCAGTACGGGCTGGGGCTGGGTCACCTCACCTGGGAACAGGCCCCGGAGCACGTCGTCTGTTTCGACAACGGCGAGGTCCGCGTGATGGTCAACATCGGCGGCGACCCGGTCCCGCTGCCGGAGGGCGAGGTGCTGCTGGCCAGCACGGAGCTCGACGGCGTCCTGCCCACCGACGCCGCCGTCTGGGTCCGCAAACCCCTCGACTGATCCCTGCCCGGGTGGCCCTGAGGTCGCTCCTCAGGACCACCCGGCGGGCCTCGCTCCCTGCTCCGGCTCATCGCCGCGAATCAGGGCCGCGAACCGCTCAACCGCGCATGGCCTGCAGGCGGGCGATCTCCTCGTCCGGCAGGTCGTTGCCACCGCCAACCAGGGACATGGCCCAGTCGATGTGGGCGCAGTGCTCCAGCCGTTCCATGTGGAAGTAGGCGGACATGAGGTCCGGACCCCAGGTCAGCGCCCCGTGGTTCTCCAGCAGGCAGGCCACACCCCGCCGCACGAACGGGGCCACCGAGTCCGCCACCGCCGGGGTGGAGGGCGTGGCGTAGGGAGCCAGCGGAACCTCACCCATCCCCACCACCACCTCCGGCAACATCCGGTTGACCAGGCCCTTTCCCCGAGCAGCGAGCAGTGTTGCGTGGACGGGGTGGGCGTGGACGACGGCCTGCACCCCCTCGTCCTCCTTGTAGACCCGAAGATGCATGCGGATCTCCGACGAAGGCCTCGCCTCACAGCCGGGAACCGGAGTGCCCGCGAGATCCACCACCGCCAGCATCTCAGGGGTCATGAATCCCTTGCTGACCCCGGTCGGTGTGCAGAGCACCCGGTCCGCGTCCAACCGGACAGACAGGTTCCCGTCGTTCGAGGCCACCATGCCCTTGGTCCACATGATCCGCCCGACCTCACAGATCTGCTCTCGGAGCCGGAGTTCGTCGGCCACCATTGCCGTCTCCCTTCATCGCAACTTGTCAAACAACTTAGGAGCAGGTTGCCATGAAGTCAACAAGCAACCCGTTCAGCGACGGCGTTGGATGGTGAAGTTGTAGCGCCCCTCGATGAAGTAGGTGCGCGAGTACATCAGCACCTCGTCGCCCTCCGTGTAGTGCATCTGGTCCAGCAGCACGAACAGCTCATGGGCCTGCGCCTCCCGCCCCCACCCGATGTGGGCGGAGTGGACCGCGTGGATCTCGGCCTCCCCGCGCGACGGCTGGACGCCGAGCTCGGCCGAGAAGAAGGCGAACAGCGAACCCTCCAGGGACTCCGGGTCGAAGTCCTCGGGCAGGATGGCCATCGGGATCAGGTCGTAGGAATAGGCGACGACCTCGCCGTCGGCCAGGATCGTGCGTCGCAGCTCCAGCACATCCGTGTCCCCGGGCACCCCCATCCGCGAGGCCTCCTCCGGCATGACCGGGCGTTTCACCCGTCGCACGTACTCCATCCCCGGTACGCGCCCCTCCTTGCTGATGGATGCCGTGATGGAGTCCAGCCGCTCCAGCCCTGCATGGACCGTGGGAGGGCTCACCACGAACGTGCCCACCCCGTGCCGGGTGGTCACCAGCCCGAGCGCCTCCAGCTCCCGCAGCGCGGCACGCACCGTGGGCCTCGACACCCCGAACTCGCTCGTCAGCGAACCCTCCGTCGGAAGCCTGGCCCCCGCCGACAGCTCCTCCGTCGCGATCCTGCGACGCAACTCGCCAGACACCCGCGCAACCAGGCTGGTCCTGCCCGCCATTCAACAACTCCTCATTCACCCGGAACTCGACCAGCAGAGTAACAGGTTGATGACAACTGGTTGACTTCTTTCGAAAGTTATCCGTACTCTTAGGTAGAGATGTCGGACAACGTAGTTCGAAGGAGGAACATGGTACTCGCGATCCAGTGGGTGGACGGCTCCCCGCCGGGGATCCGGCTGCTCGACCAGACCCGCCTCCCGGAGCAGGAGGAACACATCGACGTCACCACCGTGGATGTCCTCATCAGGGCCATCCAGGACCTGGCCGTGCGCGGCGCCCCGGCCCTCGGGGCCGCCGGTGCCCTCGGCGTGGCCGTCGCCATGCTGCAGGGTGTCCGCGAGGGCTGGGACGAGGAGCGGCTGGCAGCCGAGATCGACCGGCTCCGAAACGCCCGCCCCACCGCGGTGAACCTCGCCTGGGGCGTGGACCGGATGCGCCCGCTGATCCCCCGGGGGATCGACGCCGTCCTCGCGGCCGGACTCCAGGTCGTCGCCGACGACACCGCCGCGAACCGGGAACTCTCCCGGATCGGCGCGGACTGGATCCTGGCCCACACCAACCGACGCCCGTTGCGCATCAACACCCACTGCAACACCGGTGCCCTGGCCACCACCGCCCAGGGCACCGCCTACGGCATCATCAAGGAGCTCTTCGGACGCGGCCTGGTGGAGATGGTCTACGCCGACGAGACCCGTCCCCTGCTCCAGGGTTCCCGCCTCACCAGCTGGGAACTCACCCGGGACGGCATCCCCCACCGGGTGCAGGTGGACGGGGCCGCCTCGTCGACGATCCTGCGCGGTTTGGTCGATGTCGCGATCATCGGCGCGGACCGGATCGCGGCCAACGGGGACACGGCCAACAAGGTGGGCTCCGTGGCCCTGGCGCTGGCCTGCCGACGGGCGGGCATCCCCTTCGTCGTCGCCGCCCCCTCCTCAACCGTCGATCCGGCGACCGCATCCGGCGACGACATCGTCATCGAGCTGCGCGAGGAGGCCGAGGTGCTGGAACTGGCCGGGATCCGCACCGCTCCGGGCACGGCACGAGGCTTCAACCCGGCCTTCGACGTCACCCCCCACGACCTCATCGACGCGGTGGTGACCGAACGCGGGATCGTCGAACCCGCCCTCTCCCCAAATCCCCGCTGCATGGCGCGGATCCTCAGCTGATCACAGCGAAGGAACAGACATGAACAAGCTCTCCCTCAGCAGCATCCTCCTGGCCTCCACCCTGCTGGTGACGGCCTGCAGCCAGGGCACCCCACCCGGGGGTGCCGCATCCTCGGCGGTCAACGAACCGAGCGCCGCGGTCAGTTCCGGCAAGGCCCCGCTCCCGGCCCCCTTCGACCAGGGACAGGTCCACGTCGCCATCATCCAGAACACCGGTCAGGGCGACTACTTCCAGCAGTACCTCAACGGCACGAAGAAACAGGCCGAGGCCCTGCGCATGAAACTCGACGTCTACGACGCGCAGGGTGACAACGCCACGCAGGCCTCCCAGCTGGACCAGGCCATCGCCTCCGGCGCCAAAGGCATCATCGTGCGCCACGGCTTCCCCGACACCCTGTGCCCGGGGGTCAACAAGGCCCTCGACCAGGGCATCAAGGTGGTCATCTACGACGTCGAGATCCAGAAGTGCGCGCCCCGGGCCGTCCAGACCCAGCAGTCGGACGAGCAGATGGCCAAGCTGGTCCTCGACCAGATGGTCACCGATGTCGGCAAGGACACCCAGGTCGGCTACGTCAACATCGCAGGCATCGCGCCGCTCGACCGTCGCGACGCCGTGTGGCAGACCTACAAGACCGCCAACGGGTGGAC
The DNA here is from genome assembly GCF_057238465.1 of Arachnia sp. Lineage (NCBI taxonomy): Bacteria > Bacillati > Actinomycetota > Actinomycetes > Propionibacteriales > Propionibacteriaceae > Arachnia > Arachnia sp. The sequence goes on along the minus strand of NZ_DBHHFZ010000011.1, from coordinate 85,218 downwards.
CGAGAAGTTCAAGACCGGCAAGTACACCGCCTCGACGGCCACCGACACCACCCCGATGGTGGACAGCGCCCTCAAGGCCAACCCGGATGTGACCGCCATCTACGCCCCCTACGACGAACTGAGCAAGGCCACCTTGTCCGCCATCGAGCAGAACCCGGGCCTCAAGGGCAGGATCTCGGTCTACGGGGCTGACATCTCCACCGCCGACATCGCCCTCATGGTCGCCGACGGCAGCCCGTGGAAGGCCACCGGCGCCACCGACCCGAACGCCATCGGCGCCGCCGTGGTGCGCACCCTGGCCCTCAACCTGGCAGGAGAACTGAACGGGCTGAACGTGGAGTTCCCGCCGATCCTCGTCACGGCGACCATGCTCAAGGAGAAGAACATCACCAACATGGACGACCTGCGCAAGGCCGAGCCCGCCCTAAACATCTCCGATGTGTCCAGCTCCGACTGGATGCCCGTCGTCACGTTCTGACCATGACCGGCGAGGACACCGACGGCCCGGTCCTGGAGCTGAACGACATCACGATGTCCTTCGGCAGCAACCGGGTGCTGCGTGGAGTGTCCATGGCATTCCACGCGGGTCGCATCACCGCTCTGCTGGGCGCGAACGGGGCCGGCAAGTCCACCCTCATCAAGATCCTGGCCGGCGCCTACCAGCGCACCGGAGGCACCATCCGGGTGGCCGGGGAGAGGATCGAGATCACCAGCCCCACCGACGCAGCCGGTCACGGCATCCAGACGGTTCACCAACGGATCGACGAGAACCTGGTCCCGGGTCTCACCGTCGCCGAGAACCTGCTCTTCGAGCAGATCCTGCGCAACCAGGTGCCCCGGGTCACCTCGGTGCGCCACCTCCTTCCCCGTGCCCGGGAGGTGGCGGCCACCCTGGATCTCGGCTGGGATGACGCCAAGCTGCGTTCCGACGCCTTCGACCTCGGCATCGCCGACGGCCAGCTGGTGCTCCTGGCCAGGGCCCTCAGTCAGCGACCCAAGGTGCTGATCCTAGACGAACCCACCTCGACGCTGTCCCAGACCGAGAGCGAGCGCCTGTTCGAAGTGGTGCGACGGCTCCGCGACCAGGGGGTGGCCATCCTGTACGTGAGCCACCACATGAGCGAGATCCAGCACCTGGCCGACGAACTGCTGGTGCTGCGCGACGGGCAGATCACCGATCACCAGGTCCGCCCCCTCGACCTCGGACGTGCCGTGCGTTCCATGCTGAGCAACTCGGTGCTGGCTGACGCCGCGGCCATCGAGGAACGCCGTGGTGACCTCGTCGCCCTCGAGTTGACCGGGGTCCGTCTGCTCCCCCGTTCCCGGCCCATCGACCTCGCCGTGCGTCACGGTGAGGTGACCGGGATCGTCGGGCTGATCGGCGCGGGCAAGACCGAGCTGGCCCGCACCATCTACGGGGCCCGGCCCTTGACGGAAGGTGCCATGAAGCTGGCGGGAGAGCCGTTCGCTCCCCGCCACACCAGCGACGCGGTGAGACGTCGGGTGTACCTCGTACCCGAGGACCGCGCACACGAGGCGATGCTCCCCGGCTGGTCGTTGATGCGCACCATCTCCCTGCCCTTCCTCGGCCAGGACAGTCCCGGAAATGTCATCCGACATGCGTTGGAGCAGCGTCGGGCCAAGCAGGTCATCCAGGACTTCCAGGTGGTCACCACCGGCCCGGACCAGCTCGTCGACTCACTGTCCGGTGGAAACCAGCAGAAGGCGGTGGTCGGCCGCTGGATCCTGGCAGGGCCCGAGGTGCTGGTGCTCGACGAACCCTTCCGGGGAGTGGACATCGGGGCCCGGCGAGTCCTGTCCGCCAAGGCCCGGGAATGCGCTGGCGAAGGGGCCGCCGTCGTGGTCCTGTCCAGCGACATCGACGAGATCCTGGAGGTCGCCGACCGGATCATCGTCCTCGTCGAGGGGGAGATCACCCTCGACTCCTACACCACCCAGACCAGCCACGACGAGATCGTGCAACGTATGTCGGAGGTATCCGAGAATGTCTGAAACAGCCGCTCCGACGCCCCTGGCGAAGGTCCAGGACCTCGTGGTCAAGTACGGATTCGTCGCCGTGACAATCCTCCTGCTGGTCTTCTTCGCCCTGACCGAACCGGCGTTCCGCACCTCGGCCTCGATGTTCTCGATGCTGAAGTTCGCCTCGGTCACCGCCATCCTGGGTCTCGGCATGACCCTGTCGATGGTGGTCGGTGGCATGGACATGTCCATCGGTTCCACCGCCGGGCTGGCCGTCCAGATGGGGGCCATGACGATGGTGTTCCACAACATGACCGGGGAGACCGCCATCGTCGTGGTCCTGCTCTCCGGCGTTCTGGTCGGGCTGGTCAACGCGTTCCTCATCGTGGTCTGCAAGATCCCCGACCTCCTGGCCACCCTGGCCATGATGTTCGTCATCCAGGGTGCGAAGCTGATCCCCGTCAACGGCCAGTCGGTCTCGGCGGGCATGGTGCTGGCGGACGGCACCCAGGCACCGGGGCGTTTCACCGAGAGTTTCCTCCAGATCGATCGAGGATTCATCGGCCCCATCCCGATCCCGGTGCTCATGATGCTGGTGCTGACGGTGGTGGTGTGGTTCTTCCTGGCCCGCACGAAATGGGGCCGCATCATGTACGCGGTCGGGGCGAACCCCGAGGCGGCCAGGCTGGCCGGGGTGAAGGTCAACGCCTACCGGGGCATGGCCTACATCCTCTCCGGCACCTTCGCCGCGCTGGGTGGGCTGGTGCTGGTCTCCCGGATCGGGCAGGGTGACGTCAACGCCGGCGCCTCGTCCCTGCTGGAAGCGGTCGCCGTCGCGCTGGTCGGCACCTCGGTGCTGGGCGCGAACAAACCGAACGCCTGGGGCACCCTGCTCGGCGCCCTGCTGATCGGCATCGTCCTGACGGGCCTGACCATGAAGGGTTTCCCCTACTTCTACCAGGACACCGCGAAGGGTCTGGTGCTGCTGCTAGCCCTGATCTTCTCCTACACGATCTCCCGCAAGAAGGTCCGCTACACCCCGGCGACCTGATACCCGAAGAAAAGGTGTTTTGTCATGGCTGACTACGAGTTCCTGACCGAGGACACGATCCCGGACTTCCTGCGCAGACATCCCGAGGCCGCCGCCCGGGTCGACCTGGAGCGTGTCGTCTCGGTACACGAGATCGGCGACGGGAACCTCAACCTCGTCTTCCTGGTCAAGGACGCCGCGGGCCAGGGCGTGTGCATCAAGCAAGCGCTGCCCTACGTCCGCATGACCGGTGAGGGCTGGCCGATGACCCCGGAGCGGGCCCGCCACGAGGTGGAGGCCCTCACCACTCATGGCGCACTGGTGCCGGAACTGGTGCCACGGGTGTTCTTCTTCGACCCGTCCCGTTACATCTTCGTGATGGAGGATCTCTCCGACCATCAGGTGTGGCGCAACGCCCTGAACCAGGGACAGCACCACGATGGCGTGGCCGAGGCCCTGGGCACCTTCATGGGGGCCTGCGCCTTCGGGACCTCGTGCCTGGCCAAGGATCGTGAGGAACTGGCGGCCGCGACGGCGCGCGCCCTGAATCCTCAGCTGTGTGAGATCACCGACGATCTGGTGTTCACCGAACCCCTCGTCGATCAGGGCCGGAACCGGTTCCTGGCGGCCAACGCCCCTGATGTCGCCGAATTCCAGGCGGATGCGGCCATGATGCGGGCGATGGGATGGGCGAAGTGGATGTTCCTGACCCGGGCCGAGACCCTCATCCACGGCGACCTGCACTCCGGGTCGGTGATGGTGCGCAAGGCCGACCCGTCGGATCGTCACGCGGCCTCGGTGAAGATCTTCGACTCGGAGTTCGCCTTCTACGGGCCGCAGGGCTTCGACCTCGGAGCGGTGTGGGGCAACCTCGTGCTGGCGGCCGCCCGCGCCCTCGCCCTGGGCGAGGAGGAGCGGGCGGATTGGCTGCTCGGGCTGATCACCGAGGTCTGGGAGGCGATGGATGCGGAGTTCCGCCGTCGCTGGCCGGATCGTCGCGATCCCCGGGTGTTCGGGGCGGAAACCTTGGAGGACCTGCTGCTGACGTGGCGCTCCGATGCGTGGCTGTACGCGGCGGCCAAGATGTCCAGGCGGATCATCGGTGCGGCGAAGGTCACAGACATCGAGACCCTCCCGGAGGAGCTGCGGGAAGGAGCGGCACGAGGTGTGCTCCGGGTGGCCCGTCGTCTGGTGCGCAAGCATGCCGCCGACAGCCGCCCCGAGGCCCTGGCCCGGCTCGCCGCGACGACGCTGCGGCAGGCCAGGACTCAGCGGTAGGGCAGGGCCAGCAGGTCGCGTCGTCGGACCCGGTTGTGCTGGACCGCGCCGGTGGAGTCGGCGGTGAACAGGCGTATGTCACCTCGGCTCTGGAGGCGACGCACCGCCTTGCCCAGACGCTCGATCTGGGTGTTGAGGGAGTCGATCTCGGCCTCCAGCGCCAGGATGCGGCGGATGCCCTCCAGGTTGATTCCCTCGTTCTGGCTCAGGTGCTGGATGTGGCGGAGTTTCGCGACGTCCTTCAGCGAGTAGCGCCGCCCCCTCCCCCGCGACCGTTTCGGCACCACCAGCCCGAGCCGGTCGTAACCGCGCAGGGTTTGCGGATGCATGTCCGCCAGCTGCGCGGCCACCGACACCGGGAACACCGGGGCTTCGGGGTCAAAGGCCTGAGGCAGGTTCTTGCCCATGTCAGTCTCCGAACAGCGCGGCCCGCGGATCTTCCTGACCCGCCTTCTGGGCGTATTCCTGCAGCGCGTTCCTGGCGGCTTCGCTGAGGTGTTCCGGAACCTTCACCTGGATGGTGACCAGCAGGTCCCCCATGGTGCCGTCCTTCCTGCGCACCCCCTTGCCGCGGACCCTGAGGGTGCGTCCGTTCGGGGTGTTCGGGGGCACGCGCAGTTTCACCCTGGGCCCCTGCAGCGTCGGGATCTGGATGTCGGCACCCAGCGACGCCTCCGCGAAGGTGACGGGCACCTCGATGGTCAGGTTGTTGCCCTGCTGCCCGAACAGCTTGTGGGGGGTGACGTGCACGGTGACGTAGAGGTCACCCGCCGCCCCGCCGTTCTGCCCGGCGACACCCTTGCCCTTGATGCGGATCTTCTGTCCGTCGATGACCCCGGCGGGGATCCGGACGTTGACGGTGTTGGTGGACTTCCCGCGACCGGAGCCGTTGCACGCCGGGCAGGGGTCCTCGACCAGCAGTCCGCGACCACGGCAGTCGGTGCAGGGTTCGCTCATCGAGAACACCCCGCCCGAGGTGGAGCTACGCATCCCGGAACCGTCGCATCCGGGGCACACCTTCGGCAAGGTCCCGGATTTCGCGCCCGTCCCGCGACACGCGCTGCACGCCTCGTCGGACATGGTTCGCATCGCGACGGTGGTGCCCTCGACCGCCTGCTCGAAGGCCAGTTTCACCTCCCCCTCGATGTCGGCCCCGCGGCGCGGTCCCCGCTGGGAGCTGCGTCGCGACCCGCTCGAACCGCTGCCGCCGAAGAGGTTGCCGAACAGGTCACCGAAACCGCCCTGCGCCCCTCCCGCGTTGCGGAACAGATCCTCGAAACCGGTGCTGCCCCCGCCCGAACCGCTCCGCCCGAAACGCACCCCGGCGCCACCGAACAGGCTGCGCGCCTCGTCGTATTCCTTGCGTTTCTCCGGGTTGGAGAGGATCGTGTTGGCCTCGGCGGCCTCCTTGAAACGGGCCTCGGCGGCCTTGTCTCCGGGGTTGGCGTCGGGGTGGTTGTCCCGGGCGATCTTCCGGAAGGCCTTCCGGATCTCCTCGGCGCTGGCCTTCTTGTCCACGCCGAGGACCTTGTAGTAGTCCTTTTCTATCCAGTCCTTGGTGCTCACTCATCGCCTCTCATCTGCGGGGGGCCGGCGCCACCGCCCCGGCCCCGTCCGCGGCTCAGTCCTGCCTGGGATTGGCGACGGCGACACGCGCCGGCCGGATCACTCGGTCCCTCAACTGGTAGCCCGGCTGAATGACCTGCGAGACCGTGGTCACGGTGACCTTCTCCTCGAGGGGAACCTCCATCAGAGCATCGTGATGGGTCGGGTCGAAGGGGTCACCGACGGCCCCGAAGACGACCAGACCGTGCTTGGCCGCCACCTTCTCGAACTCGTCTGCCACCATCTTGAAACCACCGTCCAGGTCCCCGTGGGACTTGGCCAGCTGGATCGCGTCGAGCACCGGCATCAGATCGATCACCACGGCCTCGATCCCAAGCTGCCGGGCCAACGCCCGATCACGGTCCACGCGTTTCTTGTAGTTGATGTACTCGGCCTGGAGCCGCTGCAGATCCGTGGTCCGCTCCGCCGCGACGGTCTCCCAGTCGGGGGTTTCCCCGGCCTCCCCGTCGTCCTCAGCGCTTCGCCGGGCCTCGGTCACGGTCTCTTCCTCGGCGGGCACCGAGGCGGCTGATTCAACAACCGCCTCGGCCTGCGCCACTACCTCATCAGGGGTGGGCTGCTCGCTCACTTGGATTCCTCGTCGTCCACGATCTCCGCGTCGACGACGTCCTCCTGGGAGCCGTCACCGGACTGAGCCGAGGACTCCCCCTCGGATGCCTGCTGCTGCGACGCCTCGGCCTTGGCCTGGGCCGCGGCGTACATGGCCTGGCCCATCGCGGCGGCCTTGGTGTTGAGGTCGTCGATGGCGGCCTTGACCGCATCGTTGTCCTCGCCCTTCAGGGCCTCCTTCAGCTTGTCGACGGCCTCGACGACCGGGGCCTTGGTCTCCTCACCGATGCTGTCGGCGTTTTCCTTGAGCAGTTTCTCGGTGCGGAACACCAGGGCGTCGCCCTCGTTGCGCATGTCGACGTTCTCGCGGCGCTTGCGGTCCTCCTCGGCGTGGCTCTCGGCCTCGCGCACCATGCGGTCGATGTCCTCCTTGGCCAGCGCGGAGCCGCCGGTGACGGTCATCGACTGTTCCTTGCTGGTCGCCAGGTCCTTGGCGTGGACGTGGACGATGCCATTGGCGTCGATGTCGAAGGTGACCTCGATCTGCGGGACCGAACGCGGCGCGGGCAGCAGCCCGGTCAGCTCGAAGTTGCCGAGCGACTTGTTGTCGCGAGCGAACTCACGCTCGCCCTGGTACACCTGGATCATCACGGAGGGCTGGTTGTCCTCGGCGGTGGTGAACACCTCGGAACGCTTCGTCGGGATGGTGGTGTTGCGCTCGATGATCTTGGTCATCACGCCACCCTTGGTCTCGATGCCGAGGCTCAGCGGGGTGACGTCGAGCAGCAGCACGTCCTTGACCTCGCCCTTCAGCACACCGGCCTGCAGGGAGGCGCCCAGCGCCACGACCTCGTCGGGGTTGACGCCCTTGTTGGGCTCCTTGCCGCCGGTCAGTTCACGCACGAGATCCGCGACCGCGGGCATGCGGGTGGAACCACCGACCAGCAGCACCTGGTCGATCTTGTCGACGCTGGTGTTGGCGTCCTTGATGACGGTGTTGAACGGCGTGCGGCAGCGGTCCAGGAGGTCCTCGGTCATCCGCTGGAACTCGGCGCGGGTCAGTTTCTCGTCAAGGTGCAGCGGGCCGGCCGCCGAGGCGGTGATGTAGGGCAGGTTGATGGAGGTCTCGGAGGCCGAGGACAGCTCGATCTTGGCGCGCTCGGCGGCCTCCTGGAGGCGCTGGCGGGCCATCTTGTCCTGCGAGAGGTCGACGCCGTGCTTGTTCTTGAACTGCGTCGCCAGCCACTCGACGATCTTGGCATCCCAGTCGTCGCCACCGAGCCGGTTGTCACCGTTGGTGGCCTTGACCTCGAAGACACCGTCGGCGATGTCCAGGAGGGAGACGTCGAAGGTGCCGCCACCGAGGTCGAAGACCAGGACGGTCTGCTCCTTGTCGCCCTTGTCGAGGCCGTAGGCCAGCGCAGCGGCGGTGGGCTCGTTGATGATGCGGTCCACGGTCAGGCCCGCGATCTCACCGGCCTCCTTGGTTGCCTGGCGTTCAGCGTCCGAGAAATAGGCGGGAACGGTGATGACCGCGTTGGTGACGGCCTCACCCAGGTAGGCCTCGGCGTCCCGCTTCAGCTTCTGCAGCACGAAGGCCGAGACCTGCTGCGGGCGGTAGTCCTTGCCGTCGATGCCGACCTTCCAGTCGGTGCCCATGTGACGTTTGACGGAACGAATGGTGCGGTCCGGGTTGGTGACCGCCTGACGTTTCGCCACCTCACCGACGAGCACCTCTCCGGAGGGGGTGAAAGCGACAACGGACGGGGTGGTGCGGGCTCCCTCGGCGTTGGGGATGACGGTGGGCTCGCCACCCTCGAGGACAGCGACGACCGAGTTGGTGGTGCCGAGGTCGATGCCTACTGCACGTGCCATGTGGGTATCTCCTGATTCATTGTGTGGCCAGCGTTTGTTGCCAATCCCAAGCCCCTTGAGCGGGGCAGACTCAACTATGCCACACGGACGGTTCAGGCTGCAACTCAAAGTTGAGCCTCAGGGACTCAACCCGGGTTCGGTCGGGGTTTTCCCTTGTTCGTCGGCTCGCGGAACACGCCCGCGCGTTCGGCATCCGTCCAGCCTCCGGAGCCGGGGAACAGGCACCCCCGCGGGGCTGGGGATCGCCGGTAGTTCCAGGCGGTCCCGGCGGGGTCGTCCATCACCCACCGGACCAAGCGGGCGCTTTTCAGCGCCACGACCTCCTCTGGTATCTATTCCTGTTCCTTTTCTCCCTTTCCTCCCTCAGGTATTTCTCCAGCCGGATATTGAGGCCACCCAGGACGTGCCAGCCATTGATGATGACGGCCCCGTTCGCGCCGTCGCCGTCTGCATCCGGTTCGATCTCGACCGTTGACATGATGTTGATGCTCCGGTTGATCACCTGGACCCGCCACGGCAGGTAGACGGTGAATCCACCCAGCACCGATTTCAGGTTCAGTTCGATCACCACCCCCGGCGCCATGATGTCCTCGACGTGAATCGCGCTGCCGCCCAGCACCGTGACGCTTCGTATGGTCGACATGCTGGGGCTCATCCGGACCGTCCCGCGCCTCAGGAGGACGACCTCGCTGTAGGGGGAGATGTTGTCCGTGACGATGATCCGCTCGGGAGGCTCGTCGGAGGGCTCTTCCTTGCGCCACTTGGCACCACCCGGCAGGTCTGAGATGAGATCGGACAGGTCGCTGACGTAGCGGGCCTTGAGGCAGAACTGCTGCCTGTCCTCGAACTCCTCACGGCCGAGTTGGTCCGCCGCGTAGGCGGCCTGGAGCATTTCGAGCACCTCGTCACGGTCAAGGTCACCGGCACGTATCTGATCCCGCCGCGACGCCCCCTTGGGCAGCTTTTCCGACATGCAAGGCAGTCTACGGCCATCGCGGCCGCGGCGTCTCACCAATACCAACGAAGGTCGGAAAAGTCTTCAACCAAAAAGTTCCGCGGAAAATCGGAAATCCCTTGCCGGGTTCCTGAGACCATTCGATTTCAGCCGGCCGGCGCGAAACAACGGCGCCGTTCGAGCAGAATGGGTTCCGGAGGATTCGGTGTTCCAGGAACCGGGAGGTGATCGACGTGCACGAGGAGTCCTCGGAGGCCGACTTGTTCGCGTACCGCAGCTACGGGGGCTGGGGCGTGCAGCGCCCCGAGCACGGCACTCTGGGCCGGTACAGCCCCGACATGACCAGGGTGCTGCCCGACGGCCGCACCGTCGCCCTGACGTTGCGCCTGGACCGCGCCGCCTACCAGCTCTACCGCGAGGCCGGGGCCGATCACGAGCAGGCGCTGCACAACTCCCTGCTGTGCCCTGCGTGGGCCGGGATCCACGACACCCCCGGGTCGGGAACGTGGGAGATCGAGCTCCAGGCCCCGGCTTCGGACCGGGTGGAGTTGGTGGCCATGCTGTGGCCGCATGACGACCGGGAGTGGCCCCGCGGGGAGATCAACCTCCTCGAGGGCCGCATCGGCACCGGCCGGACCCTCACCAACCTCCACTGGCCCGATCCCGGAACCGGACAGCCCGCCCACGCACCCGAGGAGATCGACCTCGACGTCACCTCGTGGCACCGCTACCGGGTGGACATCGCCCCGGGCCTCGTCCGCTGGCTCGTCGACGGCGAACTCCGCCGTGAGCTCCGCACCCCCCACGCCCCGCACGACCTGCCCCTTCACCTGGTGGTCCAGGCCGGGGTCAATCCCACAATCCGGGAGGACTGGCACGACGACCTGGAGTGGGAACAGACCATCCTGTTCCGCCCCCTCCGGACCCCGGGGTCTCGCTCATGAACCGCTGAGGCACGCCCTCCGAGGGAACGGGAAACACCATCCGATCCGGTTTTCCCGGCGATTCACGCACAGAGGCCACACAGCCCGGCCGGGCAGAAGCTACCCCGCGAGGGCATCTCAAAGCAGCTCTTTGACCGGTTCCTTGCGTCCTCGAAGGCATCCCTCACCGCCGCACATGCCCACCTCACGACCTCCGACCACCGCAACGCCACTTGTAAATATGTAGATTTACAGGCAGCCAGCTCCCGAAGCTGGGCCGCGTGGCGATCGGGGACCTGCAGCGCGACCGCGAGGCGGCTCAGGTCGGCCCGCCGACGACCCCGACGTGCCGTGGACCCCTGGGCGCGGTTTGCATCCGGTCGCTCATCCCGAGAAGCCATCAAAACCCACCCACGGCCCGCTCGCACACCGCCAAGGACCCGGACCGGAGCGGATTCGGGGGTGGTCGCGGGCAGATCTCATCGGCTTGCCGTCCGCCCCGCAGACGCTGCGGAAACCCAAAATAATCGAACTCATGAGATAATACCTGTACTACGCCGAGGTCGAAAATCCAACGGCGGATTCGACGATGCGGACCGCCCCGGACGTCACCGCGCGATCCCCCACCACGGCCTGTCCCTCGAACTCCCAGCCGCGCCCCACCGTCGGCGCGACACAGAATTATGCCCTACTTGTTCGATTAAATCCGCTTGCTGTCGCTTCCCGCGAAGCGCACAACGCTCCGCTGTTTGAGGCGCAGCGATGCGCAGTGACGATTTCACCGGAGCAGGGCCGGCGGGCGCACCCTCCAGATCTGGCCGATCCCCACCCCGCCCTGATTCCGCGGCAGCTCTTCAGCTAGTCTTCCCCTGCGCCCCGCCTTGTGACTATCCTTGTGCTCGGCACCCCAGTCAACGCTTCCGCAGTGGAGCACCGCACAAAACTGGAGCCTTCTCATGAAATCACCATCGCGACCGCTGCTGACCACGCTGGTCTGCTCCCTCGTCGTGCTCACGGGCTGCGCCTCCCCCTCGGTACGGGAAGCGCTGAGTCCCTCCGACTCCTCCGCGACGACACAGTCGGCGGAGGATTCCCTCTGTCCCGGGTCTGTTCCGACCTCGCCCCACTCGGCCTCGGCCGGGAACATCCCGTCCGCACCCACGACGACAGCCACCCGCCCGGCTTCCGGCCTACCGGAGTTCCACTCCTTGGCCGAGGCGCGGAAGCAGCTCCCGAAGGACTCGACAGGTTTCATCCTGACCGACGGCATCACCTCACTCACCTACGCGAAGGGCACCGGGGACGGTGAGGTGGCCATCAAGGGAACGACCTACGCCACCACGTTCGAGGAGATCAAGGACGGCGGAAAAGAAGGTTTCATTCCTCTGTTGGCGCAGGACATTCCCGCCGATGCGACGTCCACCCTCAAGGCCGCCCTGGAACTGGCCGGGCAACGTGGCGTCGGTGTCCGGCTGAGCCCGTCGCAGAGCTACACCGTCTCCGGCGAGCTCGTGCTTCCGAAGGGGATGACGTATTTCGACGGCGCGGGTGCGACCATCACAACCGCGCTCAAGGGCGGGACCAGCGATGATCCGAAGAATGTTCTCCGGATCGCACCCGGCTCCAGCGGAACAACCCTGACCAATACCACGATCGACATGACGGGTTCCGACCCCCACACCCGTGGGGTGCTGGTCTTCGCAAAAAGCGAGGAGAACATCAGCGATGTGACCATCAGTGGTCTGACCATCGCCAATTCCAGGTATCGCGGCATCGCGGTGCTGGGACGCGAAGGCGATGTTGACAACATCCGCATCGAGAACAACCAGGTCGCGGTGGCGCCTGAACTCCAACGCACTGAAGGGGTGGTTGCGATCGGTGTCTACTCCGGTCTCTCGGAGAGCTCCAAGCCGGTCTACGACCAATTCGTGACAACCGGCGAGGTGTCGAAACTCAGCCACACGGCAACCAGGGTCACCGTCTCCGGGAACCGCATCACGGGCGGGTACTACGGCCTCGAATTCTCCGGGGTCGGTTGCAGCGTCGTGAGCAACAACTTCTCAACCATGAACACCCGCAACCTGTCCATGCAGGACAGCTCCTACGGGAACACGGTGGAGGACAACCACTTCAACTACAGCGTCTCCTCGTCCATTCACCTGGCATACGGGTCTCACAACAACACGATCCGGCGCAACACGATCGTCACCGGCATCTCCATGGGGCAGGGGCTGCTTCAGGCCTACCAGGGCAGCCATGACAACACCTTCCAGGACAACACCATCGAGGTCTTCGAGGACAAGGCGACACAGGTTGTCAAGGAAGACGATCCCGGGGAGATTGACGACGCCCCGAAACAGCCCAATTGGATGATGTACGTCGGTCCCTACTCGAACAACAACACCTTCACCGGAAACGTCCTCTCGGGGCAGGCCAACAGGTCGGTCGTCGCGGTGGAATCAATCTGGGACAAGAAATCCTCGTTCTCCGGCGAGGGGAACGGGAACCCGTACTCGTACATGGGAACCCACCCGGGTTACCCGGGAACCTCCATCGAGGTGGACTACGCCGGAGGGCGAGGGGATCTCACGGGAACCACGATCACCGACAATGTGATGTTCACCACCGGGACCCCGTTCTACGTGGCTGCTGACGTCTCCAAGGGTTTGGCGGTCAAGAACAATGACGTCGCCGGGGCCTCGGACGGCAACGAGCGTCTCATCGGCAACAGCACGGGCCTGAACCTGTCCGGGAACCAGCTGGCGGGTACCGGGTACCCGGTTGACAAGCCCTTGGTCCAGCACGAGGGCAGCCTCGAAGGCGTCGGCACGGCACGCGTCACCTACACCGACCGGACGATCGGCACCCATCACTCCCAGGTCACCACACAGCAGGGCGATGACAAGGACACCAACCTCGTCGTCGACTCCCCCGACGACACCGTGACCGACGCCGGGGGCAACGACACCCTCAACACCGCCGTCGACTCGACCCTGCCGTCGGGGGTGGAGAATCTCCGGATGCTGGGCAGCGAACCGCTGCAGGCCACGGGCAACGAGCTGTCAAACACGATGCACGGCAACTCCGCGGACAACGTCATTGACGGTGCCGACGGCGATGACACCCTGGCAGGTGGTCAGGGAGAGGACACCCTCACCGGTGGCGCGGGGAATGACAAGTTCGTCCTGGACGGCCAGCTGAACGGCGACGTCGACAAGATCACGGATTTCACCACGGGACAGGACAGGATCAACCTGCCCGTGGCCACCTTCGGCGGACTGAACGGCAGCTGGTTCACCACCGGCACGGTCACCACCACCACGCGGGTGTATCAGCAGGGGGAGACGTTGTTCTTCGACGCCGACGGTTCGGGCACTTTGTTCGCCCCGGTCGCATTCGCAACGTTGCCGCAGGGAGTCCAGCTCACCGTCAACGACTTCGCCTGATCCCCAACCCCGGGGTCTGCGGATCCGTGGTCGGGTGGTCTGCCGCGGCAGGCCACCCGACCTTTCACGTGGCCACGGAACAAGATTTGCGGAATCAACCATTGGGAGCTTTCCGGAGAGGGCATGGGCGTCTCCGACGACTACGCAACACTCACCGTGAGGTCGGATTGCATCAATTCCAATGGATGTTTCCGAACCGACTTCACCGGGAGGGGCAGGAATTCTTCCCCGGGCTGCGCCTCGACGGCCTCGACCCGAACACCCGCACTCCGGCGGTGACGTTTGAGGACCTGACCCGACTCCTGTTCGGTTCCAAGGCGCACTGGGTCGCATGGAACATCCCTTCCGGGGTTCGGACCGTCACGAACCGTTTTCCTCGGCGACTTCTCGTGCCGCTTTTTCTCTCGGAGGGTGTTTCTCCAACCAGTCGAGCAGGAATTTCATGAAGATGAGAGCGATCAGGCTGGCCGTCAGCGCAGCGAGGAGACTCTGGAAGAATGTTGTGAACAGCCACGCGACCGAGAGCCATATGAGGAGGTCCTCGAAGACGTCGCCGATTCTCCGGAAAATCCCGATGACGAGAAGAGCCGTCAGGAACGCATTGATGACCGTGGTGATGACCCAGAAAGCAGGAAACATCCACAGGAGGTTGAGCCAGAGCCACGGATCGTGGCTCCGCAGCTCACCGACACCCGGGATGAGGGCGACGCCCACCACACCCACCGCCATCGGTACGGCGGCAACGGCGCTGACAGCGACGAGGAGCCAGAACATGATGACAGCACCCCAGAAGGTGACGGGCTGATCCTTTGAGCTCATGTTCTGGTTCCTCTCGTTCAGACGAACGTCACGAACCACCGCGCGATTTCGATGGCCACATCTGTCGGGATGCCGTTCTGCGTGAGGAAGGTTGCGATACCCAGCTCGGTTGTGTCTCCGATCGAGTCTACCAAGCCATAGATCTTGTCAACCTAGGAACGAACCGGATTAGGCAGGCATGGGCGTCCGTATGTCAGGGCTATTTTGTTCGCTTTCCTGAGGATGGATCCCAAAGACTCCTGCCCTTTGCTGGCCCTGTCCTCTAGTGGCGTGGCGTTTAAATAGTTTTATGGTTTGGTGGGGTAGTGGAGCATGGCGAACAAACCAGCCCCGACCCTGCCGCTTCGTGACGGTGACCAAGCGATACTTGAGAAGGTGGTGCGTTCGAGTGCCACAACAGCAGGGGCAGCGCAGCGGGCGAGGATCGTGTTGCTGGCCTCTCAGGGAGTCGCGAATGCGTTGATCTCTGAGTTGGTGGGGGTGTCTCGACCGACGGTGAATCTGTGGCGGGGCCGCTACCTGGAACACGGTCTGGAGGCTGGGAGCCTGTCAAGTTCTTTGTGTAAGCGTTCGCGGTCATGGTGGTCAGAGGTGGGGGTTGATGCGGTCGGGGTAGACCAGTGAGAGCTGTTGCAGTGCTTGTTTCCAGTTCGTCGTGGCCTGGCCCTCGACGAGGCGTCCGGGTGCTTTGCGTTGCTCGGTGCGCAGACCTCGCTCTTTCGCCCGGTCGCGCGCTCGATTTGTCTTCGATGTCGCAGATCGCCAGCCAGAGCAGCTTGACGACCGCGTGATCGTTGGGGAAGTGGCCGCGGTTCCTGGGTCACCTTCCGCAGCTGGTGGTTGAGCGACTCGATCGAGTTGGTCGTATAGATCACACGCCGCAGTTCGGGCGGGAACGCGAGGAAGGGCGTGAACCGCTCCCCGCGCGTCACGGAATGCCTTGCTGGTCGAAGGGGTAGCGCCTGCCCAGCTCGGTCGCCTCGAAGGCGGCGAGCTCGGCAGGCGCTGTCTCGGCGTTCGCGGCCTGATAGATCGGCTTCAGCGCGGCGGTGACGGCCTTGCGGTCGGGGGTGGGAGACGAACCGCATCGCGGCGCGGATCAGGTGGACCACGCAGGTTTGCACGGTCGCTTCCGGCCAGGCCTGTCTCGACCGCTTCGGGGAAGCCTGTCAGGCCATCGCAGCAGACGATCAGTACATCCCCGGCACGCCGCGGTTGGCGAGCTCGGCGCAAACGGCCGCCCAGAACCTCGTGCCCTGGTTCGCCGCACCCAGATGCCCAGCACGTGCTTGATGCCCTCCATGTCGATGCCGATGGCGAGATGGGCGGCCTTGTTGCGCACGTGCCCGCCGTCACGGACCTTGACGACGATCGCGTCGAGGAAGATCACCGGGTAGAGCCGCTTCCAGCGGCCGCTGCTGCCAGATCAGGATCTCCTCGCCGATCTGGTCGACGATCTTCGAGATCGTCTCGTGGCTGATCTCGGTGCCGATCGTGGAGGCGAGATGGTGCTGGATATCACGCAGCGTCATGCCGCCGGCATAGAGCGAGATGATCATGCCATCGCCCGTCCAGGCGCCGCTGACCCTTGGGCACCAGCATCGGCGTGAACGTGCCGTTCCGGTCTCACGGGATCGCCAACTCCACGTCACCGATCTCGGTCGCGACGGTCTTGGGGGACATACCGTTGCGGGAGTTCTCATACAGCGACGCTTCCACAGCGCCGCGCTCGTAGCCGACGCGCTCGGTCAACTCCGCCTCCAAACCACGCTCCAGCGCAGCCTTGAGCATCCCACCGATCAGACCCTGCCCGCCCGTGAGGGCCTCGCCGGCATCGATCTTCGCAAAGATCTCATCCAACGCGCCCGAAACCTTGAGCTGATCGGCGATCTCCTTCTGCCTCCAGCACCCCTCCTCACGATCCAGATTCGCCTTCGTCATAGTCACAATCTGTTCTCCTTCGAGACAAGACCACCCCGCTTACACAAACCATCTGACACGCCCCAGTGCATCGTGCACCCGGTTCGGCAACACCTTCCGGTACACCGCCCGGCAGCACCGCGACACGATCGGGAAGTCTCTCAAGCCCGTGTACACGGCCCCCGTCCGAGCAGGCAGCGCAGGACGGGTACGCCGAGTTCCCCGCCGAGTGGGGTGAGCGGTATCCGGCGATCGTGCAGCTCTGGCGGACCTCCTGGGCGCAGTATCGTGCCGTTCCTGAACTACGACGCCCGAGATCCGCCGGGCGAGCAGCACAACCAACCCGATCGAATCCGTCAACACCGGCTACCGCAGGACCGTCCCGGGCACGCGGGCACTTCCCGAACAAGGCCACGCCGATCAAGTGCCTATACCTAGTGACACACTCGCTTGACCCCACCGGCGCAGGCCGAACACGCTAGATGATGAGATGCAAAGCCTACGCTGAACACGTATCCGAACCCACCTTCACCAAACAGATCAAAAGAACCACTCACCGAAAACCACCCGACCCCACACACCGTCCATCGGACAAACCCGGGAGAACTGGCTCTCCACTAAACCCGGGGCGGTTCACAGTCGCGGACGCAGATGCCATCGGGGGTCGGGTAGTCGTCTCCGAAGATCTGCGGCTCCTCGCCCGCTTGAAGCCGGTCGATGATCAGCGGGAACAGGTTGCGGGAGCTGCTGCCGGGCACGTCGGGGTCGGCTGATCCGACGACGTTGAAGTAGCGCAGGGACACGCCCCGGAACCCTGGCTGGGCGCGGGCGAGTTCGTGCAGGATCCATTCGGAGACGAGTTTGGACTCGCCGTAGGGCGACTCGGGGACGGTCGGGGTTTGCTCGGTGACGGTGTCGGTGGCGGGGGGCGCCGTACACGCCGACGCTGGAGGAGAACACGAACCGGCGCACGCGGCATGTGGTTGCGGCTTCGAGCAGGTTCACGGTGCCGGTGACGTTCTAGGTGTAGGTGTGCAGCGGACGCGTCACGGACACCCCGGCGTACTTGAACCTAGCGAGGTGGACGATGCCCTCTACCCGGTGGTCGTGGAGCACCTGTTCGGCGAGGATCTGGTCGACGACCGACCCGACGATCAGGGGGACGCCGACGGGGATGAACCGGGCGTGGCCGCTGGAAAAGTCGCCCAGTTCGACCGGCGCGAAACCCGCACCTGACAGGGCGCGGACGGTGTGCGCGCCGATGTAGCCGGCGCCTCCGGTCACGAGCCACCGCATGAAGGCCTCCTTGGTCGTTGCTGTGTTGGGCTGCTCATGGCCTTGGTCGCCTACAGGTTCGGTGTCGAGCCATTGAGGATCGTGCCGTCGGGGATTTGGCCGCCTTCGGGGCCGAGTACCACATCGCCGACCACGATCACGTTCATGCCGATCTGCCAGTCGCCGCGGACAGCAAACGCGCGGGCACCTCTGAGGGAGGGTGAGGTCGGCACGCGGGCCTCGAAATCGTCGACCAGCTTGTAGTAGCGGCTATCTAGGTCGATGCCCGGGATCTCGGAGGTCGCCCGCAGCCTGGCGTCCTCGCCCAGCTCGAAGACGTCCGAACGCCGCAGCAGCTCACTGGTCGTCTTCACCGGCAGGAAGCGATCCTTGCCGACGGCGATCGCCCGGGCGCCGGGGAAGACCTCGATGGCCACCCCATCGCGCACTCCAGTTGGATCACCTCCGGCGAGGAGGGGCAGCCGGGTCGACGGTCTTGAGGTTGCGGATCAGGGGCAGGCCGAGCACCCCGCCGCGCTCCACCAAGGTGTCGCGCACCTGCCGGAGGTCCAGCCAGAGGTTGTTTGCATGGAAATACGGGTTCTGGAACTCGTCGGTGAAATAGACCGTCTCCTCCGGCGCGGTCTGCGCGGTGTCCCGCAGGATCAACTGCCCGTCCGCCTTGCGGATCGCCAGATGCCCGCCCTTGCGGTCGTTCACCGTGCGCAGGCACACCTCGGCGGCGCAGAGTGCGCCGGTTCCGGCGAACCACCCCGCCAAGACGGAGTTCGGAGCTGCGCCGAGGTTGTCGCCGTTGGCGATGCCGACATAGCGGAAGCCGGCGTCCAGGAGCGCGTCCAGCACCCCCGAACCCCACCGCGCGGGATAGACGTCGCCGTGGCCTGGAGGGCACCATTCCAGGCTGGGGTCGGCGGGCCACTCGACGGGAGTGAGGTCGTCCCGCCTGATCTTCGGCTCGACGCTCTGCAGGAAGTCCAGCGGGAGGCCGTCCACCGCCAACTCGGGATAGCGCTCCAGGTAGGGCAGGGTGTCATCGCGGGTGCGGAAGCTGTTCCTGAACAGCAGTGGCAGCCGCACCCCGTTGGCCTGCCTGGCGTGCAGCACCTGGACGACGATCAGGTCGAGGAAGTTCTTCCCGTTTCGCACGGTGAGCAGGAATTTGGCCTGGTCGAGGCCCATGGAGGTCCCGAGGCTGCCGTTCAGCTTGATGATGACTGTCTGGGAGAAGGCCGCGCCGACATCGGCTTCGCTGATCTCGATCCCGTCGAGCTGGGGATGGTCGAGCAGCGGTTCGATGCCGACCTCGGGAATGATCCCGGCCTCGCCCGATTCCGCCTGCCGGTAGTAGTGCGCGAACACGTCGATGGCTACGGGATCGACTCGGCCGACCGCATTGTCTCCGTGCTCAGGAACAGCCCACGCTCACTCATCGGTACGGTTACTCCTCGCTGTTGGTGGTCCAACTCGCCTTCGGGCTTCGAAATCTTGTCGGTGTCGCTGGGCGTGGCGGACGCCCTCCGACGGGCGGTGAAACCAGCTGGCGCTAGGTAACCAGCCCGGGCAACAGCGGCGGCCTCGGCGTCGGCAAGCATGGTCTCCACGGCCAAGTCCACGTTCGGCGCCGTGATCTCGTAGTCGTCGCGCATCGACGCGTGCGAAGCGGTCATCAGCCGTCCCACCTCGGCGAAGTCGCCGACCGACAGGGCGGCAACAGTGCCCTGGACACGCGCGTTCTCGGTCACGACATGGCGCACGTGCCGGCCCTCGAACTCGGGGAGCCTGGTCAACGCGGCGGCCGGGCCGATCACCTCGCGCAGCAGGCCGATGCCCAGCTCGGCGCAGGCGGCCACCCACAACGCCCGCCGCGCCGCGTACTTGCCGTCCATGTTCGCGGGCGGTGTCTTCGTGCCGACGACCAGGATCTCCGGCCCGGCGGCTGCCACGTCCAGCGGCATCTGCGCCACCTCAAGACTGCGGCAGTCGAGGAACAGGGCATGACCCTGCGTGCACAGCGTGGACGCGGCCTGGTCCATCAACCCGGTGGAAGCCCCGACGTAAGAGTTCTCCGCCACCTGGCACGGCCGGGCGCGGTCCATCGACTTGATGTCGAGGCCGCACAGGTCGCACAGCGCCGCCATCACCACGCACTTGATCGCGACCGAACTCGACAGGCCCGCGCCCGCCAGGACGCTGGACGAGAGCACCAGGTCGGCCCCGCCCACCTGGTGGCCCGCCTGTCGCAGCGCCCAGACGACACCGGCCAGGTATGCCTGCCAGCCATGCTCGCCCGGCACCACCTCGCCCGACTTGACGGTGGAGTCCAGGTCGAGCGACAAGAAGCGCCAGCGACCGTCCGCACGCGGCGCGGCGGCCAGCCACGCTGCCTGCGGGATCGCGAACGGCAGCACGAAACCGCCGTTGTAGTCGGTGTGCTCACCGATCAGGTTGACCCGCCCCGGCGCTTCACCCACACCCCGGACGGCGGCCATCCCACGATGGCGGTGAAGGCGTCGACGACCGCTGCGTTGTCCATACCGTCCTTATCTTCCTGAGAAGGGAGTTGCTGTGTCTGGCAGTCGCTGGTGCGAGAGACACGGAAGCCGCAGCTTGCCTTGAGCTGCAGGGTGTGGCGCGCGTCACGTTGGCTGTTGGGCGCGCGCCACACCGGTCCGGTCAGGCCGTGCGTGCGCCACGGCGGTTGGGTGGTTCGATGGGGGCTGCGTCGAGGTAAGTGCGGGCGGCGATCTCGCCATTGCTGGTGGTGAACCAGATCAGGAGTCTGGCGGGCTTGCTCGGTGGCGGGACGGTGAGGCTCACGGGGTCGCTCGTGCGCCAAGGCTGAACGATGAGCTTGGTGGTCTCGGCATCGGGGTTTGGAGTCGTGTCGGGGAAGGGCCGACCGCTGTGCGTCCAAGCTGCTGTCACGTTCCCTTGTAGCGGCTCATCGCCGTGGTGGGAGACGCGGACGGCGAGTTCGAAAGGTTCGGTCGGGACCGGAATGTCAGCACCGGCGGCTCCTGGGACGAGGTCGATGATGATGGTGGTAACGGCGTTGATGTCGGCAGGGTTTAGTCCGCCGCGGTCCTTGGGCCGGCGGTGGATGTTGACGAGGCCTGCCATTTCGTGTTCGACGTCGGCGAGTTCGGTGTAGACGTAGCCGACGAATCGGTCGTGGCGTCTGAGTTCCTGAGTTTGCCAGCGGAGGTACCAGGCGCGTTCGAGGCTGGTGAAGCCTGCCCCGTATTCGCTGTTGAGGATGGGGATGCCGTGGCGCGGGTGGTCTGGTGAGCCGTAGAGGGGTTTGTCGACGGTGAAGTCGGGGCCGAGTTTCACGGGGAAGTCCTCGCGTTCTCCGGCTGCGAGCGCGTTGAGATTGGCGGCCCAGGTGGCAGGGCTGTCGTCGTAGTAATGCCAGTCGACGAGATCGGTGCGGACATGTGCCCAGCCGGAGTTTTCCACGATGGGCCGGGACGCATCGAGTGCGTGGAGCGTGTCGTAGGCGCGCTGGGCGGCAGCAGCCCGTTCGTGGCTGCCGGGGATGTCCCAGTCGAGTCCCCATTCTTCGTTGTAGAGGCCCCAAATGATGATGGCGGGGTGTGCGCCGTCGCGTTCGACCATGGGGGCGAGTTGAGCCTCGAAGGCGGCCGCAGCTTCCGGTGTGTATCTGCTCGGGCCCGGAGGTTCCGCCCAGACGAGGATGCCCGTGCGGTCGGCATGGTGGAGCCAGCGCGGTTCTTCGAGCTTGATGTGTTTGCGGACGAGGTTGTAGCCGAGGGAGCGGGCGAGTTCGAGGTCGCGGACGAGGGCGGCGTCGTCTGGTGCGGTGAGGCCGGTGTCGGGCCAGTAGCCCTGGTCGAGCACGCCCCGGATGTAGAGCCGTTCGCCGTTGAGCCGGATCTGGTCGTCAGCTGTTTCGATGCGGCGGAGCCCGGTAGTGATGATGAAGCGGTCGGGGTGGTCGTCGGTGCCGGTGGTCAGTTCGATGCGGTACAGGTGTGGGTCGGCAGGTGACCAGAGCCGAGGGTAGGTGATCGTCAGGCGCCCTTCGAAGGATCCCTGGTCGTCGGTGATGAGGGTCGTCTCCTCGCGTTCATGAGAGCCTTCGATCACGCGGGCGTGGACGGTCACGCCGCTGATGTGGTCGCCTGCGACCCGGCCGGTCAGTTCGATGGCGTCCAGTGAGTCGCCGGAGACGGTGATGGTGGACGGGTAGGTGCGTCCGCGGGCTTCGAGCCAGACGGTCTGCCAGATGCCGGAGGTCGGGGTGAAGGAGACGCCGTCGTAGTCGTCTCGTGGGATGGAGCGCTGTTTGCCGTGCGGGATCGTCCGTTTGTCGGCGGGCGCGTCGACGTCGACGGTGAGCCGGGCACTCATGCCCGGCATGAGGCGTTCCGTGAGGTCGAACTCGAAGGGTGTGTAGCCACCGGTGTGTTCGCCGAGCGGTTCGCCGTCCAGCGAGACGACGGCGTGGTGGTGGACGGCGCCGAAGCAAAGGACGATGCGCGCGTCCGCCCATTCGGCCGGCGCGTCGATCAGTCGTTCGTACCGTCCGTGTTCTAGCCAGGTCCGTCCGATCCCCGATGCGGGTGTCTCCCAGGCGAACGGGACCGTGATCAGCTCCGGGGTCGCATGGTCGCTTTGAAAGTCCCATTGCCCATTCAGGTTGATCCACCTCTGGGACCTGTCCCGGTCGGGCCGTGGGTACTCCGGCCTGGGGATGCCCGGCGTCTCGTGGGCCGTCGGGGAGAGTCCTCGGGAAGTGGCCTCGGGCAGGGTGGGTGCCGCTTTGGGGACGAGCACGGACATGGAGAGTGTGCCTTTCTTGGGATGGGGGCGTTCAGCCCTTGACGCTGCCGGCGAGGATGCCGTTGATGAAGTGCTTCTGGAGCGAGATGAAGATGATCAGGAGCGGGATGAGTGCGACGGAGCTGGCGGCGAGCAGCTCGCCGGTGACGGTGGCGTAGTCGGCACCGATCTTGTTGCCGGTGATCTGCTGGGACAGGGTGGAGAGCATCACCTGGAGGGTCGCCATGCGTTCGGAGTTGGCGGCGACGACGGGCCAGACGAAGTCGTTGTAGATGTTCATTGTCGTGAGGACGGCGAGACCGGCGAGACCAGGCCGGATCACGGGGACGACGATCCGCCAGAAGACGCCGAACTCGCCGCAGCCGTCGACGCGGGCGGCGCCGAGGAGTTCGTCGGGGACGGCGGCGATGACCTGTCGCATCCAGAAGATGGCGAAGGCATCGATCGAGCCAGGGAGGATGAGCGCCTGGTAGGTGTTGACCCAGCCGAGCTGCTTCATCTCCAGCAACAGCGGGATGATCAGGACCAGAGTGGGCAGCATGAGGGTGATCAGGACCGCGCCGAACAAGAGGTTCTTGGCGGGGAAGCTGTACTTAGCGAAGCCGAACGCGGCGAGCGGGGCGAAGAACAGGGTCATCGCGCCCTTGACGAGAAGCACGATGGCTGTGTTGAGGAAGCCTTGGGCGATCGGGACGTCGTGCAGCATCTCTGCGTAGTTGGCGAGGGTGAACCCGGTGGGGTCGATGGCGAGCGGGTAGCGGATGATATCGGCGGCGGGTTTGAAGGCGGACAGCAGCGCCCAGGCCACTGGGGACAGGAACGCGAGGGTCAACACGAGCAGGAATGCCTGGGTGCCGATCTGCGGGTATGCTCGCCGGGTGCGTGCCACCGGGACGGCGTGGGGGGCGGTTGTCGTTATCATAGGCTAGTCCTTCGCTCGCAGTAGGCGGACGAACAGCAGCGACAGGGCCATCACGAAGATGACGAGTAGGAAGGAGTTTGCGGCCCCGGTTCCCAAGTCGCCTCGGGTGATGTGGTTGTAGAGGTAGTAGCCGGCTGTCGTGGTCGAGGAGTAGGGGCCTCCCTGGGTGACGACGAACGGTTCGGCGAACATCTGGAAGACTGCCAGCGTTTGCAGGACGACGGCGAACATCATGGTGCGCCGCACGAGGGGGACGGTGATGCTCCAGAACTGGCGTCGTGGGGAGGCGCCGTCGATGGCGGCGGCCTCGTAGATGGTGGCATCGATAGCCTGTAGCCCCGACAGCAGGATGATGACGATGAAGCCCGTTGTCTTCCACAAGAACAGCAGGGCGAGTGTCGGTTTGGCCCACTCGCTGGTCGTCAACCAGCCGACTTCGGGGAGCCCGAAGAGGTTGAGCAGGCTGTTCACGGCACCGTAGTTCTGGTCGAACAGCACGACCCAGATCTGCGCCACCGCGACCAATGGGGTGACGAACGGGACGATGAACGCCGTCCGGTAGAACCCCTTCAAACGGGTCTTCGCGTTGTCGAGCAGCACCGCGACGAACAGTCCGAGCACGATCTGTGCCGGCACAATGAGCAACCACAGGGTCGCGGAGTTGCCCATGGAAGACCAGAAGCCCGGATTGGTGAGCAGATAGGCGTAGTTGTCCCAGCCGACCCATCTCGGCGTGCCGGAGCCGTGCCAGTTGGTGAAGGAGAGCTGGAGGGTGAACAGCATCGGGTAGACGCTGAAGGCACCGAAGACCACGATGAACGGCAGCACGAAGACGTACGGGGCGAGGCGTCGGCGCAGCGGAAGCCCCGCTGCTCCGTGTTGCGGCCGGGTCTGCGCGCGCGGGGGGTCTGTCACGTTCATCGCGGTCATCGGTGTCTCACCTGGAGTGCTCGACCGGGCTACTGCCGGTCGATGAGGTTGGTCTGGATATCCGTGGTCGACTGCGAGATGACCTGGTCGGGGGTCATCGTGCCGTCGAGCATCTTCTGGACGTTGTTGCCGAGGTAGTCGACCGCACCGGACCACCACGAGGGCGTCGGGACGCTGCCGGGAATCTGCGCGCCGGCCTCGGTCGCCACCTTCCACAGGTCCTGGTTGCCCAGCGACGGGTCCGGCTGGAACAGCGGCTTGGCGGGGTCGGCCGCGGGCAGGTACGCCGGTATCGACGTGTTCAACCCATGGGGATAGACCGTGTTCGGGCCGTACACGGCGGTGTAGCCGGCCTCGTCGAACATCAGGAACGAGTAGAACAGCCAGGCGAGTTGTGAGTTCTTGCCCTGTTTGGGGAGGATGAACGACGATCCGCCCATCGCTCCGCTTCGCGGCCCGCCGGAAGTCCACGCCGGCAGCGGCATCGCCCGCCAGTCTCCCGAGGTTTCCTTCAGCAGCTGCTGGGGCGCAAAGTCGAACCAGATCGCCCACGGGTAGAACACCTGCTTGCCCGAGTCGAGGGTCTCGACGTCGGTCGGATCCAGGTACTCGGCGCGGGTTCCCAAACCTTCCTTCGACACGGTGTCGAGGAAACCGAGAATCTGCCGGTACTGGTCGGAGTCCAGCCTGAGCTTGCCATCCGCGTCGGCAATGCTCGTGCCGAGCTGGCTGGCGTACATTTCCAGCTGCAACTGCCCGAGGAAGGCCGCCTTCTCCAAGTGGATCGGGCCTGAGTCGGGAACAGCAGTCTTGTACGCGCGTGCCGCCGCGAGCAGTTCGTCGTAGGTCTGGATCTTCGTGGCATCGACGCCCGCCGCGGTCAGCGCGGTCTCGTTGTAGAACAGCAGGCCCGGGTTCAGATCGAACGGCACCCCGTAGATCCCGCCCTTGAGCGAGTTCACGTCGACCTTCTGCTTGGCGATGTCCTTCACATAGGGCGACAGCACATCGGTCAGGTCCCACAGGTGGTCGGCATACCCGGCGACCAACTGGTCGTCGAGGAACACCCCGTCGGGGACATCAGTGCCGGTGATGAGGGTGTTCTGCAGCTTGGACGCGATATCCACCGCCTCGTGATGCACGACGATGTTCGGGTACTTCTTGTTGAAAGCCGCGATCGCGGCGTCGAACACCTCGAAAAGGTCTCCCTTCCGGTCCCAGATCGTGATCTCGCCGGACGGGGAAGTCTCGGTCGACGCCTGCAGGCGGCTGGACGGGTCCCCGCCGCCTTGTCCCGCAACAGGGCCGACGCAGCCAGAGACGATCACAGAGACGACCAGAGCGGCGGCGCCCACGGCACCAGCAATTCGGCGTGGCTTGTTCATGGCACTCCTTCGTACATGTTTGCCAACGTGCGCAACACACTACCGCAGTCTTGCGCACGTTGGCAACGCTATAGTGGGCCTGGGTTGAAGAACGGGGAGGTCACCATGCCGGCAACGCTGAGGGACGTCGCCGCCCACGCCGGAGTGTCACTTCGAACGGTGACTAACGTCCTCAGCGGCTACAAACATGTGAGCGAGAACACCCGCCAACGCGTCCACGCATCCATTGAGGAACTCGGCTACCGGCCCAACCCAGTTGCACAGACGCTCCGCACCGGACGCACCGGCGTCCTCGCCCTCATCGTTCCCGAAATCGACGTGCCCTATTTCTCCGAACTCGCGCGCCATGTGATCGACGCCGCCGCGGCGGTCGGCTACCGGGTGATGATCGATCACACCGGACACAATCAGGAACGGGAGCGCGAACTGCTGACAAGCACAGATCGCGGGATGCTGTTCGACGGGATCCTGTTCTGCCCCCTGGTCACCAGGGCCGAGCTCGACCAGATGAACGGCCGGACTTCGATGCCACTCGTCCTGCTAGGCGAGCACGAGTTCGACGGCCGCTACGATCACGTCGCCATCGACAACATCCAGGCAGCCCACGACGCCACGCGTCACCTGCTCGATCTGGGACGTACCCGCATCGCTGCCATAGGCCCACAACCCAATGAGACCTTCACCACGCCTCGGCAACGCACCATCGGCTACGAGATAGCACTCCGGGAAGTCGGCATCACCCCCGACCCAGCCCTCGTCCAGCCCGCCACCCACTATCGACGCGCGGACGGCTACCATGCCACCAGGGCCCTGCTCGCCGCCGACCGCTCCCCCGACGCCATCTTCTGCTACTCCGACCCGCTCGCCATGGGAGCCCTTCGCGCGGCCCACGACCTCGGACTCCGCGTCCCTGATGACATCGCCATCATCGGCATCGACAACATCGAAGAAGGCCGCTACTCCCTGCCCTCCCTCAGCACCGTGTCACTCGACACCCGACACATCGCCCACGAAGCCGTCAGCCACATCACCGCCCGTATCGACAACCCTGACACCCCCGCCGAAGAAGTCGTCGCCCGCCACACCGTCATCCCCCGTGAAAGCACCACCGGCAAAACCGCCTGAGGCCGCAGCTACCAGCCAGAACGACACAACCGGGGCACGAGCCTGTACGACCACCTACCATTGAGAGAGCGACGCGGACCAAGATCGTGCTTACCGGATTGTCGGGTGTCCGCCATAGACCTGGATTGACTGTAGTCGGTCCCTGGAATCATGGGAAGAGGATGTGCCCGCGACAACATCTGCCTCGGCCCGGATATCACCTCATCGAGTTGCGATCACCCGGGGCGGCGGCAGGATCGCCGCCCCGGGTTCTGCTGCTACGGCGCCGCGGAGATGGCGATGTTGCGCCAACTCGCTGCCGTGTAGTGCGACCGCAGCCCTGGCGCTCCCGCCGCCTGGCAGCCCGCCACCGTCTGCGACAGAGTGGTCGGGCCGGTCGACAGGTCGCCGGGTTGGGCGGTCACCTGGAACGTGCACCCCTTGACCGAGACCCGGAGGTGGTACCAGGCGCCGGTCGTCACGCCCCCGGTCACCGGCACGGACGCGATGCCCGTCCAGTTGTTGTTCTGCCGGCCGAGAACGAGTTGGTCGGACGCCTCCTCAAGGCCGATGTAGTAGCCGGAGTGGGCGTCAGCGCCAACCGCCGGGGTCGTGGTGCGGACCAGCAGGCCCGCCTGGCCGGTGGACTCAAGCCGCACGTCGGCGGCAATGGTGTAGTCCGTCCAGGACGCGGCCCCGAGCATCGCCTTGGGGCCGGCCACGTCGCTCGCGGTCTGGGACACCAAGCCCGCCGCCGACTGCCAGGTTCCGCCGTACTCGGCGAACCTGTTCGGGGTCACCGACACATCCCGCCAGGAGGCGCTGGTGAAGTGTGCACGGAAGCCCGCCATGCCGGCCGTCTGGCAGCCCGATACCGTCTGACTGATCACGGTCGCCGACGACGACAGGTCGTCCGGCTGGACAGTAATCTGGAAGGCGCAGCCCTCGACGGCGATCTTCAGGTGGTACCAGACACCGGTGGACACCCCGCCGGTCACTGGGGTGGTGGCCAGCGAGGTCCAGTTGCTGTTCTGGCGGCCGAACACCAACTCGTCCGAGGCCGACTCGATCCCGATGTAGTACCCGGAGTGCGCATCCGAACCCACGTCGGGGTCGGTGACCCGGACGAGAAGCCCCGCCTGGCCCTCGGAGGTGAGCCGGACATCGGCCTCGAACACGTAGTCCGCCCACGCCGTCGACCCGAATAGCGCCTTCGCGCCGGCGATACTCGCGGTCTGGGCGAGCGTCCCCGAACCCTTCGTCCACGTCCCACCGTACTCGGCGAAACCGGCCTTCGCACTCGACGACAGATCCGGCACCGGGTTGACGTCACCGAGACTGGCCCTACCGATCCGGATCTCGCACTGGTTGCCTGCGCCAGCGATCCACGTACCGGCCAGGTACAGCAACTCCTGGCCATCCGGGCTGGGCAGAATAGGCGAGGAGTAGCCCGGGCAGGACGGCTCGCCGGGGTTGTAGCCACCGGTCGGGTCCACGCTGATCGGCGCCGTCAGTTCGTGCCAGGCACCGACGCCGAGGTTCGTGTTGGCAAAGACGACCTTGCCAGACTCGCCCTGCACCGTATAGTTCCCGGTCGTGCCGGTGCCGACCCGCTGGCCAGACAACAGCACTGTCCCGTTCGGCCCGCCCGCAGAGGTCCAGGTGATGTACGGAGTGTGGAGCAACTGCCGACCGTCCGCGGTCTGCACCAACGTGCCCGGATTGCTCGCCATGCCCCAGTTCAGCCCATCGGGACTCGTCTTGAAGTAGACCTGGCAGGCATGGTCGGCGTCGGTCGCGTCCCGGCACATCTCATAGCTCATCAGAAACGTGTCGTTTGGCAACGCCGCGATCGTCTGCATGCCCGGCCGGGCAAGGTTGTCAGACGGGAACGCCACATCAGGCGTGATCGTCGACGTCCACGTCTGGCCGCCGTTTGTGGAAGTGAAATGGCCGATGATCTGGTTGTTGGTCGAGCCATTCGACGGCCGCTCGTCGCTGATGAAGCACGCCAGGGTGCCGGACGGCGTCTGCAAGAACCATGGCTCCCAGATCCCGTGCCCGATCGTGTTCGGCTCGCTAGAGGTCGTCACGCAGTTCGACAGCCAGGTCCACGTCGAGCCGCGGTCGGTGCTTCGAAACACCTCTACCTTCTGCGTGGTGTAGTCGCCGAGCTTCCACGCCGTGCCAGCCGCAAGGATGTCGCCTGCAGTCAGCCCGCCGGCGGTGTGCGGAACCTCGTACAGCACGGGCGCTTCCAGGTCCCAACCCGAGGTGTGGGACGCCAGGGTCGACACCTGCGACCAGCTGGTTCCGCCGTTGGTGCTGCGGTAGATCGGCAACACCGTCGGAGAACCCTGGAACCGCTTTGCGAATGTCGCCAGCAACGTGTCGTTCACACTGTTGTCGTTGACGACGCGGATCAGCCGCGGGTAGCTCGCATCACCATTGGGGTAGGCCACCAGATTCGGAGAGAAAAGCACATTGCCATCGGCCACAGCCGAAGCAACAGGTGCTGGTACAGCGACAAGCGTTGCGGCAAGCAGAGCGGTCACAACCGCTCCGCGCACTGATGCACGTAACACGATCCACCTTTCGTTGTCGCGATGCCGACAACGAAGACAGCCGATGCGGCACCGCACCTTTTGCCAACGTGAGCAACACGTTACAGCCACTCAGGCAGTGCCGTCAATACCGCGAGTTGACTCGTCTAGAACCTTCGCCTGGGCGGGTTTGTTGCTTCACGTGGTTTCTCCGGATGCTGTGTGCTTCGTTGCCTCACGTGAGGGGGCTCCGCGTCTGGGCATGATCGATCATGGAGTTGACGATTGTCCCGCGTCAGGTAGTTGGCAGGGTTTCTTCTTGTTTGAAGGTGGGGATGGTCGCGCTGGCGCGGCCGAGGTGGACTTCGAGGGGCCGGTTCCAAGCGATGGCTTCGTGAGGGCGCACGGTGTTGTATTCGATGCGGTAGTCCTCGACTCGCTCGACGAGTGTGAAGGCGTCGGGGATGTCGTCGAGGAACAGGCGCTCGTATTTCAGTGTCCGAACCCGCGTTCGCGTGACCCGTTCTGTCCCGGCGATCTCACTGGCGTGCGGAAATGCCGGAGCTCGGGGTGGCGCATGATGAACAGTTCGAAGTTCAGCGACCGGAACGGGCCGCCGTTGTCGGTCACGCTCGTCAGCACCGGTGGCAGCTCGCCGGTGTCCTCGTTGACGGGGCAGGTATTGACGAGCGGATGCCCGAACATGCGCTCGTGGTCGGTCAGGGCGAGCTCGATTGCCGTGATCGCGTCATGCTGGTTCGCAGTCGGCGAGATATGCCAAGGGTGCTCGTATTTTGAGTACCAGTCCCGGCACCCCGCGATCCGCCAAATCCCACCCGAGGTGGTCTCGAACTCGGGCAAGATCCAGCTGCCACACCCGGTTCGGGCCGGTCGGGGGCTTCGCGAACACAGCTTTGCGGTCCTTGGCGAGCTCTCGACGCTTCTTGGTGTATTCCGAGGGCAGGATCAGGTGGTCGTCTCGCAGCAGCCGCAGCACGGCCGCCTGGGAGACCTTGTGACCATCGTGACGGGTCATCGCCCAGATCTTCCGGTGACCCCACTCCGGCTTGGCCAACGCATGCTTGGTGACCAAGGTCCGAGCGGCTTGTCTGACCGGCTGCGGCCACCGGCCCTTCGGCGGCTCAGCCCGCTTCGCTTTGGCCTGCCACCTGCGCCAGGTGCGTTCGGGCATGTCGATCACTCGGCAGAACCTCGCGGTGGACATGCCCGCCTCCACACGGATCACTTCGAGGTCCTGGAAGGGCCCAGGCGACCCTCCGTGCTCTTCATTCCACACCCGGATCTCAACCGCAGCCTCACCCAACACCTGAGTCAACTCAGCGACCTCGGCCTCAAGCTGCTGCTCCCGGGACGTGGGCTTGGACTTACCCGCCTCAATCCCGGCTCTGCCGCCTTCAAGGAACTGCCGTTTCCAGTTCCCGATCACCTGCTCGGAAACCTTCTCCCGACGAGCTGCCTCAGCAATCGAGATCTCACCTTTCAGCACGGACAACACGATGCGGAGCTTCTTCTCCACAGGGATCGTCACAGGACGACTCAAAATAACTCAGACCTTTCAGCCAGGGCATTGCATCAGCAACTAACCACCCCTGCCACATAGTCTGACGCGCGACAAAACACCCCATCCGGCACCCCACAACGGCCCATCCACCCCACACCCCGACCACCCTTCGACCAACTCACCAACCCAACCCTGCGACACGACGCCGGACTCACAGACTCAGGAAAGAACAGACGCAGCGAATCCGCCCGCTGGAATGGCAGCAGCGACCAAGGCAATGACGACAGCCGGAGAAATGACAGCAACGAGGGTAGAAGCCGGAACGGACATGGCGGCCAAGGCAACAACGGCACCCACGTCAGCAGCAGCGCTCACCCCGATCAAGCAGCCATCCGCAATAACGCCCATTTCAATCAAGCGGCCACCCGCACCGGCACCATCAGTCCTGTCGCCGCAACCACTACCCGCAGCAGCATCGACATCACCACCCGCACCGCCGCCACCCAGCTCCCCGACAACCCAAAAACCCTCCAGGAGGATCTCCCGGAGGGCGACACCCACATTCACGTGGGTGATGTTTCGTGTAAGTCGCTTGTGGTGGAGCTAAGGGGATTCGAACCCCTGACCTTCTCATTGCGAACGAGACGCGCTACCAGCTGCGCCATAGCCCCGAGTACCGGACGATGGTAGCACCAGCGTCCGGCAGTGTGGCAAATCGTCACTGCCCCGCGGCCCGGGGCCAGTGGCTCTCCTCCTCCATGTACCAGTCGGCCGGGGCGGCCCGTCGCGGCTTCGGCCCGTCCAGGCGGTCGGCGGTGGGGATGATGACCGTGTTGGTGACGGGGGCCGACAGGTCGATGGTGCGGACGGTCCGCGGCACGAGCGGCTTCGAGACGTAGGTGGGGGCGATCACGGGGATCGGATCCCACAGCGGGCCGGTCGTCTCGGGTGCGGTCAGGTCGACGGAGAACTCGTGGGAGGTTTCCTCCTCCTCGACGGCTTTCATCATCGAGGTGGACTCGCCTTCGGTGTAGCCCGCCCTGACCTGGGCGGCCTTCTCGTCGAAACGGCGGTGCATCTGCTTCACACCGGCCCGGGCGGAGACCAGGAACGCCACCAGCGCGACGACGGGGATCGCTACTGCCCAGCCGGGCACGACGTTGAAGACGCTGAGGCCCAAGCACAGCAGGGTCATCACCCCGAGCACCGTGACCATGCGGCGCCGCCGCATGGCCGCCGCACGCGCCATCAGACGCAGTTCAGTGAGCTCGGCCCTGCGAGTCAGGGGCGTGGAGACCTCGACGGGAGTCTCGTCCTCGTCGTAGTCGGTGATGGTGTTCTCGCGCAGGATCCGCATGGAACCGGAGAAACGTTCCGCCGGTTCCCCGTCGAGGGCGTCGATGTCGTCCCTGTGCACCGACAGCCAGGGCAGGCCGAAGGCCAGGACGGCCAAGACCAACACACTGATGACAATTCCTGCGAGCACGATCACACGTTAAACAACACCGGCGTAGTTCGCCTCCGCGGCACGCCGCCGACCCGCCGAGGAGCCTGAAGAAAACTCAGGATTTGTCCAAGAGCCAGCATTGAACGGCTTCTCCGGGACGCACCAGCTCGGTGTCCTCGTCCAAAACGATCAAAGCGTTTGCGCTACCCAGCTCCGCCATGGCGAAAGGGTCGCTGATCCGGGTGGCGGTGCGTAGCCGCCCGTCGTCAATGACCTCGGCACGCAGCAGGTGCCGCTGCCCCCAGATCGAGCGCATCGTGGTCCTGGCTATGGCCCTGACGGTTTTGCGTCGCACGTCGGCGCCCATGAGACGCCGCAGCAGCGGCCACACGAAAACCTGGAAGGACACGTAGGCCGACACGGGGTTCCCGGGCAGCATCACCATCGGGACGCGTTCCTCGCCGATCAGCCCGAAGGTCTGGGTGCGTCCCGGTGACATCGCCACCTCGACGGCATCCACCAGCCCCAGTTCCGACATGGCCTCGGCCACCGCCTCGTACTCCTCGCGGCGCCCCCCGGTGGTGGAGATGACCAGGTCCGCGCGGATCAGCTGATCGGTGATGGCCTGCTTCAGTTCCTGCTTGTCGTTGGAGTGCACGGCCACCCGGAAGACCGTCGCCCCGGCCGCCCGGGCGGCGGCGGAGATCAGGAACGAGTTGGCATCCGTGGACTCGCCGTAGCCGACGCTCTCCCCCGGTTCCACCAGGTCCGCTCCGGAGCTGACCACCACCACGCGCGGCCTGGGTCGCACCAGCACCTTGTCTATCCCCGCGGCGGCCAGCATCCCGACGCTGCGGTCGGTGAGCACATCCCCTTCGGAGAGCAGCCGGTCCCCGACCGCGAGGTGTTCCCCCGCCGCGCGCAGGTACTCGCCCTCCGCCACTTCCTGAATGATCTCGATGCGCTCCCCCACGACCGTCGCGTAGGAGTCGGGCAGGACCGCGGTGGCGCCACGCGGAACCACCTCACCGACATCGACGGGCACGGCCTGCCCCACCCCGAGGTGTTCCGTCCCGGTGACGAGCTGGAGCGACTCCACCAGCTGATCGTTGTCCCACATGTCGGCGGCGCGCACGGCATAACCCGCAACCTTGCTCGTCGAGTTCGGCGGAACGTTGATCATGGAGTCGATGTCCTCGCAGATCACCTGGTTCCACGCCTCCAGCACCGACATGCCGAAAGGTTTGAGGGGCTCGACGAGTTCCAGCAGGTACTCGACGTGGTCCTGGACACGGCGCAGCCCGTTGAGATCCGGCTCGGGCGGAGGAGGAAGGGTCGGAACGGGGGTCTCCTCCGCGATCTGAGGTTCCTCTTCCACATGCTTCCTGCGACTGAAAAGCGCCATGTTTCTACGATAGGCCAATGGATTTCACACATGAGAAGGGCACGCTGCGGGAGACCATCACCGCGCGACGCAGCGCACTGGACGAGACCGGCTGGCGGAAACTCGACGCATCCCGCCTCACAGCGCTGCTGGGCCAGCTGCCGGATCCCGGGGTGATCGCCATCTACGCCTCGCGGCAGAACGAACCCGACACCCTGACCGCCGTCGCGGAGCTGCGCAGGCGGAGCTGGAAAGTGTTGCTCCCGAAGCTGTCCAGGAACCCGGACTGGGCCTGGGCCACCGACGAGCTCCGCCCCGGCTGGGCGGGCATTCCCGAACCCACCGGCCCCGGTCTGGGAATCGATGCCCTCGGGCAGGCGGATGTGATCGTGGTGCCGTGCCTGGCGGTTTCCCGGGACGGTTCCCGGCTGGGCATGGGTGGCGGCTGGTACGACCGCGCGCTCCACCACCGCCGGCCCGGGACACCCGTCTGGGCGCTGGCGAACGCCGACGAGGTGCTGCCGAAGCTACCCAGCGAACCGCACGATCTCCCCGTCGACGCCGTGGTCACGGAGAACGGATTCACTCGTCTCGGGGTGGGGAGCGTATCCTGATTCGCGTTTGTCCACCGAAGCGGGAGCGTGAATGCCCACCTATCAGTACCGTTGCACGGTCTGCAGCAAGGAACTCGAGGCCGTCCAGAAGTTCTCCGACCCTGCCCTGACCACCTGTCCGGCATGCAGTGGCGACCTGCGGAAGGTCTACAGTGCCGTCGGCGTGGTTTTCAAGGGCTCCGGTTTCTACGCGACGGACTCCCGCAGGTCGACCTCCGCGTCCAAACCGGCCTCCAGCCCGGAGACCAAGACGGATTCGACCCCGGCCCCCGCCAAGGCAGCGGAAACCGCCAAGGCCGCGTCCTGAGGGAGACCGCCGCGAATCGGGGTGTGGAAAAGTGACCCGCGGGGGTCGTTTCCTCCCATAACGAGGATGTGGAGAGTTTCATCAGGCGCCTGGGGCGCTTCCTGAGCTGGCATCGACGCGCCGTCGCGGCCCTGTTGGCGGGCCTCGGCGCCTTCGCGATGGTGTCCCACCTGTCCCCGAACGACCAGGACCGGGTCCCGGTGGTGGTACTGGCCCGTTCCGTGGCCGCGGGGACGGTGCTGAAAAGCGACGACCTGAAGGTCGCACGACTACCTCTCGACGCGCTTCCCGGGCAGCGGTTCCCGGATCCCGGGGAGTGCGTCGGCCAAACCTTGGGCTTCGGACTGGAGACTGGCACCGTACTTCAGCCCGGGATGCTCGCGGCATCGCCATCGCTGGCCGAGGGGCGATCTCTGGTGCCGGTCCTGGTCCGCGACAACTCCCTGAGGTCGCTGATGTCCCCCGGCACCCCGATCACGCTGGTACTTGCCGATTCGGGGCAGGTGATCACCGCCGACGCCCGGGTCTCCGCCATGCCCGGCAAACCGGAAGGGACCCTGTTGAACCCGGGTGGCGGCGCCAAACCCCTCATCCTGGTGGATGTCCCCGCGGCGGTCGGCCCCGATGTTTCTGCTCTAGGTCAGCAGGGAAAGCTGACGGTGATTCTCGGAAACGAGTCCTAGGGTCCCGGGAAACCCGTTCTGATTGCCCCCTGCGACAACGAATCCCAAGGACCCGGAAACCCCATATTTACGGTTGTCCCTGTCCCCAAAACCCACTTCCGGCGCCGGCAACGTCATCCGATTGGCCAGAATTCACCTTCAAACGGCGTTTGGCACCCGAAACACTGGCTTCACCCCGCACGATCTGCATAAAGTGTGAGTTCGGTCCCCACCAAAGGGCCACCCGGGCCTGAATCCCCAGACTCCGGGCCGCTTCCCAGCCTTCCACAAGGCAGGGTACAGGAGGAAAGCAGTTGAAGGGCTTCAAGGAATTCATCATGCGGGGCAATCTCGTCGAGCTTGCCGTCGCAGTCATCATCGGTACCGTGTTCTCCGCGGTGGTCAAAGAGTTCACCGCCGTTCTCATGGGCTTCATCGGCAAGATCGGCGGCCAGCCGGACTTCTCCCATGTGACCTTGTTCGAGGTCAATATCGGCATGTTCATCAATGCGACGATCACCTTCCTGATCACCGCGGCCGTCGTCTACTTCTGCGTGGTCAAGCCGTACAACATCCTGCGCGAACGCTACTTCCCGAAGAAGGAAGAGGAGAAGGGCCCCAGCTCCGAGGAGCTGCTCGCCGAGATCCGCGACCTGCTCCGCACTCGCGCCTGATATCCCAAAGACGTGCCGCTCCGCTGGGTGGAAGAGCTTCGGCGAGCATTCACCCCCAGTGGGGCGGCCGATCCGCCAACAGCCGGCGTTCGTCGGCGTTGGGTGGACGCACCGGGGCCTGCGCCCGGGACCTCGTCCCGGCCAGGCCCAGTTCATTTCTCACCCGGGCCAGCAGCGCATCGAAACGCGCGAACCCCAGCTCCCCGCGAACCTCCAGATCAATCGGGAAGGGCCACGGAAGGCGCTGCCGCATCCGTTCCTCCCGCAACGCGGCCAACCGCCTGACGTCCCAGCCGAGCCGGGTCAGCTCGGCAGCCAGACCGGTCGCGTCACAGGTGACCGGCAGCGTCTCCCCCGTCAATGCCCGGGCGAGTTCCACCGCATCGTCGGCCAATCTCAGGCACCCAGCACGGTTCCGGTGGGAACAACCCGCGGCGTGCCCTCGTCGGACAGTTCGGCGGAGCCCACCACCTTCACTCCCGGCTCGAAGGTCCAGTCGCCCTTGACCCGCAGGCTCTCGGCCCCACGCAGCGACGGGGCCTGCGGAATGCGGGCGTCAAAGTCCTGAACGGTCTTGTAGTAGCGGGAATCCAGGCTGACCTCGGGTGTGGCGGAACGCGCTACGAGATGGCCGTTCTCGTCGAGGTCGTAGACATTGGACCGCAGCAGCAGCAGCTCGTTGGTGGTTTTGACGGGCTGGAACCGGTCGCGACCGACGCAGATGGCGGTGGCCCCCGGGAACACCTCGATCGCGGCCCCCATCGCCGTCTCCACCTGGATGACCTTGGGCGAGTCGGGATCGGACGGGTCCACCGTCTTGTCATTGCGGATCATCGGCAGCCCGAGCACCGCATCACGTTCACGGATGGCGTCGAGCAGGCGTTGCAGGTCGAACCACAGGTTGTTGGTGTGGAAGAACGGGTGCCGGTGCTCGTCGGTGAAGTAGTCCATCTCCTCGGGCGCGGTCTGGGCGGTGTCGCGGAGGATGAGCTGCCCGTCGTGTTTGCGGATGGCCAGGTGCCCGCCCTTGCGGTCGTTGATGGTGCGGCGGCACAGCTCGGCGGCGTAGGGAGCACCGGATGAGGCGAACCAGCCCGCCAGGCGGGCGTTCGGCGCGGCCCCGAGGTTGTCACCGTTGGAGATGCAGGCGTAGCGGAACCCCTTCTCGATGAAACGTTGCAGCAGGTTCTGCCCCCACAGGGCGGTGTAGAGGTCGCCATGACCGGGTGGGCACCACTCCAGCGACGGATCCTTCGGCCACTCGACCGGGGTCAGGTCATCGGCCCTGAGTTTCGGTTCCTGGTTCTGCAGGAAACTGAGCGGCAGGTCGTCGACGGGAAGGTCGGGGTAACGTTCCAGGTAGGCCAGGGTGTCGGCCTCGGTGCGGAAGGAATTCATGAACAGCAGCGGCAGCGGGGCGTCCCAGTCACGCCGGGCGGCCCGCACCTGCCGCACGATGAGGTCCAGGAAGTTCAGGCCATCCCGCACCTCGAGCAGGTTCTTGGCCTTGTCGAGTCCCATCGACGTGCCAAGTCCGCCGTTGAGTTTGATGACCACGGTGGCGCCTATGGCCTCCCGGGCCTCGGCATCGCTGACCTCGACGTCGTCCAGCATCGGCGGGTCGAGCAGGGGCTCAATGCTCTCCTCCCGGATCAACCCGGTCTCCCCCGATTCCAGGAGTCGGTAGTAGTGGGAGAACACATCGATGGCGCTGCCATCCACACCTGCCTCCACCATCTTGCGACGGGCGGCTTCCAAACCCTGCTGTGACACTGCTGACCTCCGTTCTGGGTTACAGGACCATCCTAGGTGTCCGGGTACATCATGTCTGGCTGCTGCAGACCGGATCGGGCAATCCGGCCGAAGAGTATTCCCCCCTTCCCGAAGCCGGTTGAGCCAGCACGTGAGCCCCCCTTCCCGAAGCTGGTTGAGCCAGCACGTGAGCGCCAGCGAACGGCTGAGTCGAAACCCCCGCAACCGGTAGCCAGACCCCGACCCCCCTCACCACGGCTTCGACCCAACCAGCTGGCAGGCTCTCACTCGAAGGCGATCTCCAGTTCCTTGGCGACCGCTCGGAGGCGTTTGTCGCGGGTCCACAGGCGGGACCCCGGGACCACCAGGACGGAGCCGATGAGGTTGACGTCAACCAGGCTGAGGCCGCGACCCCACAGCTGTCTGGTCTCGACGAGGTGCAGCAGTTCGTCGTCGTGGAGGCTGGGAAACCGGTACAGGTTCGACAGGTATGACATCCGCACCGTGCGGGCGGGCATGGAACTCAGCGACAGCTCCCCGATGACCATGGCGTGGCAGCCTGCCTCGTCGCCGCGCAGCAGGCGCACCAGGCGCAGGTCGCTGCGACGGAAGTGGTCGATCCAGACGGAGGTGTCGACGAGGATCACTTCGCGAGGTCCCCGAGGTCCCGGGTACGCGACGACATCTGCGCCTCCGGTTCGGTGCCGCCTAGCGCGGCCAGGCGGCGGGCACTCTCGACGCGGATCAGTGTCTCGAGGCCCTCACGGAGCAGGACGGAACGTTCCTTGACGCCGGTCAGTTCCTGAGCGCGCGCCACCAGATCGTCGTCCAAGGTAACGGTGGTTCTCATGGGTCATCGTCCTCTCCGGCGTCAAACGTAGCATCAGCTGATGCACACGCTGACGTTGCCGCTTTGTTCCGAGCCTTGATCGAACCACACACCCGGACCATCGGATTTCTCTTCGCCTTGACGAGAAGCGCGGATGCATGCGACCCGCGGAGATCGCCCGGCGGCCCGGAGCCCGCTGATTCAGCCGGGCAGCACCTCGGCGATCAGGTTGTCCAGCAGCTCGGTGGCCGCCCGGGGTTCCAGACCGCCGACCAGCACCCGGATGGCCAGCCCCTCGGCCGTCGCCATGAGACGCAGGGCGACGGCGGGGGCGTCGGCGACTCCGCATTCACCGAGCAGCGCGGCCGCTTCCTGTACACCCCCTGCGTGGCCCCGCTGCACCAGTTCGGCGATCACGGGGTCGTCGACGCTCTTGGCCTCGTAGGCCAGCCAGATCGAGGTCCCGATGGCGAACTCGGGGGTGGTCGGGATCCGCCCCAGGACGAGCCGGCGCAGCCTTTCCACGGGGGTGGTGTCGTCGACGGCCTCGAACCGCTGAGTCGCGGCCTTCAGGAGTTCCCGGCAGCTGTCGCGGACGAGCTCCTCCCGCGAGGCGTGGTAGTGCTGGATACGACCCACGGAGATCCCGGCCTCGGCGGCGACGGAACGCAGGGTCACGCCTTCGATTCCCCGCTCGGCGATGACGGCCCACACCGCCTGCGCTATCTCCCGGCGTCGCACGTCGTGATCCACCAATTTCGGCACGGGACAAGCATAGAGGTTTTGACGATGCACTTGCATCGCAAAAGAAACAGTGCAAGTGTATTGCCATGGACGCAGAAAACTCTCCGGAACCCACACCACGCCCTCCTCTCCGGAAGCGCCGTCGGTTGCTGATCCTGACCCTGGTCTTATCGCTCGCCGCGAACGTTCTCCTGCTGGCCACGCGCGGCGGCCCGAGGGTCGGGCAGTGGCGCAGCGCCTCGGCCCGCGAGACCTACCTCGCCGCCTACCAGGAGGTGATGGCGGGCATGCCCGCGGCGCGGGAGTGGGATGTCGCGACCTCCTGGGGCACGGTGCACGTCGCCTTGTTCCCGGGGCCGGAAGGATCAACCAAAACACCCCTCCTGCTGCTGCCGGGGTGGGGAGCGGGCATTCCGATGTGGCGCGACCTCCTGCCGGTCCTGACCCGCGAACGCCCCGTCTACGCCCTCGACGCGCTGGGGGACGCGGGACTCAGCAACCAGTCGGTGCCGCTGAAAACACCCGAGGCGAACGCCGGCTGGATCAGCGAGACCCTCACCGCGATCGAGGCCCCGCCCGTGCACGTCGTCGGGCATTCCTTCGGCGGCTGGCTGGCCACCAACTTCGCCCTGAAGCATCCCGAGCAGACGGTCTCGCTGAGCCTGTTCGACCCGGTGCAGACCTTCTCCTCCCTGAAATGGAAGGTCTACCTGCTGGCCATCCCCGCCTCGATCCCGCTACTACCGCAGTCGTGGCGCGACGCCGCCCTGGCGCAGATCGGCGGCAACGAGACCATCGATCACGACGACCCCCTGGCCCGCATGATCGACGCGGGAACCAAGGGATACTCCTCCGCCCGCGACCTCCCACCGCAGTTCACCGACACCCAGCTCGGTTCCCTGGGCGTCCCGGTGTATGTGGCGATGGCGGGAAACAGCGCCGTCCTGTCCGATCCCCCGGGCGCGGTGCGCCGCGCCGAGGGGCTGGTGCCGAGGGTGGAGGCGAGCCTATGGGAGGGTGCGACGCACTCGCTGCCGCTGGATGAACCGGAAAAGGCCGGGACCGCGGTCCTCGACTTCATGAACCGCCACGAGAACCCCTGATGGCAAGGACTCATGCTGACAGGGGACCGCTGGTCCAAGACCCCTCCCCCGAGTCATCGGGCCGCGAGGGCTAAGCGGGCAGGGCGGCTGCCGCCTCCATGAGCATCCAACCCGAGAGCTGCACCGACAGGTCGCGTTCTGTGATCCAGTGGCTCCGCTCGGGGGTCCGCGCGGGTTGGTTCCACTCGGGCCCGAAGCACGGCAGCCCGTCCGCGTCCTTGGCCGCGTTGCGCCACGCCGCATCCGCGGAGGCCCGCACCATCTGGGCAGCGAGCTGGCGGGTGTCGTCGCTGCCCTCGAACCGGTTGGCCACGAGCGTCAGGTAGCGGGCGAGGATCCCGGCGAACAGCCCCCCGTCGCCCCCGCCCTGGCCCGTGATCACCCCGTCGGGGTCGCTGAGGTGCCGCCAGGTGGCGGAGACCAGGTCCATTATCCGGCGCGGGGACTCCGCCCCCATCACCTCCAGTTCCGCGCCCAGCACCACCCCTTGGCAGTAGGTGTAGACGGTGGCGTCGAGACGCGCCCCCTCCCGCGAGATCACCAGCCCGTCGGCCACCAGGCCGCTGCCGAGCATCAGGTTCTTGGCGATCCAGTCTGTGATCCGCGCCGCCTCGTCGCGGTACCCGGCGCGCGCCAGCATGATGGCCACCGGCCCGTTGGCGGGGGCGTTGAGGAAGTCGTCGCCGACCCGCCAGGGCACCACGCCCTCGGCCCGGATGGCGCCGCGGCAGGCCCGGATTATGGAGGCGACGCTGACCGAGGTCCCGAAGACGTCGTTGCCGCGCTGCAGGGCGAGACCCCACCAGGCCATGTCGTCGTAGTAGCTGTTCGTGCGCCTGAAGCCGTTGCGGATCAGGCTGGCGCGCACCATTTTCTGCGCCAACACGGCCCTCTCCCGCCTGGGGTCGCGAAGTTGGGCATCGACGATGCAGTCGAACAGATGCGCCTGCCACCAGTACCGCCACGCCAGGAGCAGCCGGTGGGGCGGCCTGGTGGGGTGGGAAACCACCCCGAGGCGGGTCCCGGGAAACGCCCAGAGACGCCGGATGTTTCGGGTTCTGACCGCGCGCTCCGCCAGTGCGGCACGTTCGACGGGGCTGTCGATCTGCATTTCATCCTCCTGTTCCCCACGGGGATGGTCATGACCCAGTTAACCAGCGAACCCCGGTCAGGCGATCCGACGGCTCGTCCAACCAGCGACCATTCACGGCTGACGCGCCACCCGGACCGGATTCTTGCACATTCAACGAGACGCCGTGGCGGCCGATTCACGGGACAGGACCGGTCGCCACGGCGTCTCCCACGCCCAAGCGGCGTGGTCAGTCGTCGAAGTCGTGGCCTGCCGCGTCGGCCTCCTTGATGAGAGCGGCCATCCTGTCGTCCTCCAACAGGTACGGGGCGATGGCGGCCAGGAAGGCGTCGAGATCCTCAGGAGTCCCTTGGGCCGAGAACATGCCGCTCTCGGGATCCATGCCGATCTCGGGCGCCAGACCCCGGGAGATGAGCCAGTTCGCCACGC
Source organism: Arachnia sp. (assembly GCF_057238465.1). Lineage (NCBI taxonomy): Bacteria > Bacillati > Actinomycetota > Actinomycetes > Propionibacteriales > Propionibacteriaceae > Arachnia > Arachnia sp. The sequence goes on along the minus strand of NZ_DBHHFZ010000011.1, from coordinate 43,274 downwards.
CCTCCCAGAAGTAGCCGTTGGGTTGATGACCATGGGCCTCGACGACCTTCCACGTGGGTGGTGCGTCGCACTCGAAGAAGACGGAACGACTGCCGTCGTCGAGATCAATTGACCCTATAAAGCCCGGGATGGCCTCGGACACTGCTCACTCCTCGTTGTGTTGGCGATGGGGCGGTTGCCCGCCGCACAGTGTTACAGGTTGCCGTCCAGGAGGATCATGCGGGTCCGTGTCCGCGATTCAGGCCTTCACACCCGCCGGCCTCACGGGCAGCCCCGCCCGGTAGATTGATGCCCGGGAAGCACTGATTGATCATGTCGTGGCCGCGACTCCCGGAAGCGGGCGATTCGGCGCACCGACATTCCGGCCGGCTCGTTCCGGCGCGGAAAACCGGACGCCGGTGCGCCCTCCCTTCCCGCTCGGGACACCCGCGCCGAGAACAGCCCCGATCAGCGCTTCCCCGGGTTCCTGAACAATTGAGACAACAAAGGGCGAGAGGCACGTCGAGATGCAGCAGTCGGGATTCAAACTGGACACCGGTTCACGGAAAACCACCCTGGAGATCAGTTCCCGCGGCCGGCTGGTGCTCACCAACCCGGTGTCGAACCGTGGCACCGCGTTCACCGACGCCGAGCGGGAGCAACTCAACCTGGCGGGGTTGCTGACCAACCGGGTCTCCAGCATCGAGGAGCAGCTGCAGCGCACCTACGGCCAGTTCACTCGCTGCCCCTCCCCCTTGTCGAAATTCATCTACCTGTCACAGCTGCGAGACCGCAACGAGGTGCTGTACTACCGGCTGGTCAGCGAACACCTGGAGGAGATGCTCCCCATCGTCTACACCCCAACCATCGGGGAGGCCATCGAACGTTTCAGCCACGAGTACGTCGGCACCCGGGGCGTGTTCCTGTCCATCGACCATCCCGAACGCATCAAGGATTCACTGCTCAACTTCGAGCTGCCTCCCGAGAACGTCGACCTGGTGGTGGTCACCGACTCCGAGGGGATCCTCGGCATCGGCGACCAGGGGATCGGCGGTATCCAGATCGCCATTGGGAAGCTGGGGCTGTACACGGCCGCCGCTGGCATCCATCCGCAGCGCGCCATCCCGGTGGTCCTGGACGTCGGCACCGACAACCTGGGGCTGTTGCACAGCGACCGCTACCTGGGTGAACGCCACGCCCGGGTCCGCGGCGAACAGTACGACGAGTTCATCGACCATTTCGTGCGGGTGGTCACCGAGCTTTTCCCCAACGCGTTGATCCACTGGGAGGACTTCGGCGTCGCCAACGCCCACCGCATCCTGCAGCGCTACGCCAAGGAGATCTGCACCTTCAACGACGACATCCAGGGCACCGCCGCCGTCGTCCTGGCCGCCACGATCGCGGCCGTGCGGCGCACCGGGATCCCGCTGCGCAAGCACCGGTTCGTGATCTACGGGGCCGGGACCGCGGGTATCGGGATCGCCGACATGATCCAGGGTGCGCTCAGCGCGGCGGGCCGTGACCCGGGCCAGTTCTACGCCTTCAACCGCAACGGGTTGATCATCGAGGACAGCCCCGGAGCACGGGAGTTCCAGAAACCCTACGCGCGGCCCCGCTCCGAGATCGACGGCTGGGACGTGGCAGATCCGCATCGCGTGAACCTCCTGGAGACCATCCGGAACGCCCAGCCCACCATCCTCATCGGCACCTCCGCGCGCGGCGGGGCGTTCTCGGAGGAAGTGGTGCGGGAGATGCACTCGTACTGCGAACGTCCGGTGATCATGCCGCTGTCCAACCCCACCGACCGCTGCGAGGCCCGCCCCTCGGACCTGCTCAACTGGACCGACGGAAAGGCCCTGATCGCCACGGGCAGCCCGTTCGAGCCGGTGCGTCGCGGTTCCGTGCACCACACGATCGCGCAGGCCAACAACGCCCTCATCTTCCCGGGCCTGGGGCTGGGCGTGTCGGTGGTGCGGGCCAGGCTGGTCAGCGAGGAGATGATCTACGCGGCCGCCCAGGCGCTGGCCGGTCTCGTCAACGAACACCAGCCGGGGGCGTCGCTGCTGCCGACCATGCGCGACCTCCGGATGGTCGCGGCGACGGTGGCGAAGGCGGTCGCGGAGACCGCCGAGTCCCAAGGCCTGGCCAGGCGCCCTTTGACCAACCCGATCCAGGACATCTACGAACGCATGTGGAAACCGGAGTACCCGGAGCTGCGCATCGTGTGACCCGCACCCGGGACGTTCGCGGTTCGACGTGAGCCGCGAACGTCCTCACGCCCCGACACCGACGCTCCCGATCCACACCCGCCACCCTCATACAGCGGACTCCTGCGGAAGGAGTCGCATCCGCTCCCATCATGGCCGTCATCAAAACACCTTCAGGAAACATCGGCTGCGAGATCACCCCGGATTACGCCGGTTGCGGAATCCAGAGCTACAAATCCGACCAGCCGTACGGCAGTGGGAATGGAATACCGCGTTGGTGGGTCCCCATCGATGGATCCATCGAAAAGGTGGAGGCGGTGCGACACACCTTGTTCTCGAAACCCGACCGCGACCCGCAGGTGATTCCCTATGGCACCGTCGTATATTACGAGAAATACGTGTGCGCATCCGAGGAGAACGGGCTGACCTGTTGGAACACCGAAACCGGGCACGGCGCCTTCATGAATCGTGACGGGGTGGACACCTTCTGAGACGGGGCAGTTGAATCCCCCGGAACGCGCCGGGCCCTCGTGGCGCCGTGACGGGGCGGCCGTCCCCGATCGATCCCGAGACTTCCGTCCTCCTCAACTCCGACGCGGCTACGGAGCTCCCAACCATGTACCGTGACCTCGTTTCGTGGCACTCTGGTTGTGTTCACATCACTCCCAAGCAGGAGATACCCATGTCCCTCCCCAGACGTTCTGCCTCAGCGGTCACTGCTCTGCTGGTATCGGTCGCTCTTCTGTCGGGTTGTGGTTCCAAGGGCCAGCAGGAAGCCAACGCCCCCATGAACCCCCAGACCAGCGCCGGAGCGGCTGAGATCAAAATCCCCACGTCCCGTCCCTCGAGGAACAGTTCGTCGAAGAAACCAACCCCAACCGCCACGCCGTCGCCCTCCACCCCGCAGGTGCAGGTCCCGGAGGGGGCCTACGCGGACGCAGGCGGCCCCAAACCCGCGAACGCCACCCCCGTCACCTCGGTGAACCCGTCCGGGGTCGCGGTGATAAAGACCCCGTCGAACAACATCGGCTGCGACCTGTCCGCCTCCTACGCCGGCTGCGGTGTCCTCAACTATCAGCAGAGCAAACCCTACGGCAGCGACGAGGGCGGGGCGAAGTGGTGGGTTCCCCTCGACGGCTCGTTCAACCAGGTCCATTCGAAGGGCGACGCCCCCTACTTCCTGGGAACGGATCCGGCACCGCAGGTGCTGCCGTACGGGACGGTAGTCCACCACGAGAATTACGTGTGCGCCTCCGAGCAGAACGGTCTGACCTGCTGGGACACCAACACCGGCCACGGGGCCTTCATGAACCGCGACGGCACGGCCATGTTCTGATCGGTCAGCTCCCGTTGCGGGCGTTCAACCGGTGAGCGGCTTGACCATTATCAGGCAGGGGGTGCCCTCGCCCCACAGGTGGGTTTCCTCAAGTGGGAGGAAACCCATTCGTTCGTAGAACCGACGGGTGCGGGCGTATCCGGGGTCGGGGTGCGAGGGGCCGAGGGTCTTGACCATCAGCAACCGGACGCCGCCGTCCCGGGCGTCGCGTTCGAGGGCCTCGATCATGGCCCTCCCGACCCCGCGGCCGTGGTGTCCGCGCTCGACCACCATCAGGTGGAGTTCCGCGACGTTCGGGAAGTGCCGCACCACGAGGGTCACCCCGACAACCGTCCCCGCGGCGTCGCGAACCGTCCAGGTCTCCATCTCTCGGGCGGCCCCGATGTAAGCGGCGTTGGCATCCTCACGCCCGAACCACTCCGGGACACCGGACAACAGCCGGGCGACGTCACGTGGAACCGGGAAGCCACGGCGAGCATCCCACTGCTCGGTCATGCGCCGGGACACCGGCCGGGTCGAAGGCGCACCGGGCAGCGCCGCAGGGCGGGGAGAGAACGTGTGGTCCCACCCGGCCTCCCGGGCTTTTCGTGGTCGCTCACGACCGGAAGCCTACAGATCCTGCTTCTCCTCCGCCTCGGCCTTCTCGCGAAGCAACTCCGCGGCCGCCCGGTCCGCGACGAAGACGGCGTACCCGATGACCCCGAAGGCGCTTATGGCGATCAAGTAGAAACCTATTGACGCGGTGTAATAGGAGAAGTAGGGAATCACCACCCAGGCCGCGGAGATGCAGAAGACCACGCCTGCCACCTGGATGGCTCTGGAGGCCCGGATATGACCCACCTTCCAGGCCTCCTCGCTCGCCAGGGTGTTGGCCGTTCGAATGCCCGCTGCGTCATCGCGTCCGTATTTCCCGGTGCGGGCGAGACGACCCAGGAGAATCAGAATCCAACCGCACATGATCATGCCTCCGGCCATGATGATCCGGGTGACCCACCACACGATTACCGATTCGTCTCCCAGATTCACCGTATCTCCTCCCAGACCGCCAACAGGCGGTTACTGACAACTGGCCCGCCCGGAGAGGGCACTCGACCCACGCCCGACGAACCTCCGGTCGGCGATAGTTGATCATTCTACTAACTCGACCTCAAGGCGAGAAATATGCATTCACGAAGCACCGGATCCGCAGCACAGGCAGACCCGAAACCCAACGGACACACCGAGCTGAACTTTCGTATAGTAACTAAAGTTCAATCAAGGCTCCCTCGTATTACTTTTTTCACCTCAAGAGGGGGTCGAAAAGATCCGTCCACCTCTCAGGGATAGACTATCGGACACCGGGCACCCACTTTTGAGGAAACAGGGAAATGAGATCCGGGCCGCACATCGGATTTGAATGATTCGACACCCCCGCCCCGCTGGCTTCTCCTCCCACCCGGACACCGGGGCCAGCCCCCGACCCCGGGGCGCCCCCGATGATGGGGTCCGCAGATATTCCGGCAGCAAGGCCAGCCCCGGCCCCAGGGTGACCCCGACCCTGCCGGGACCCGGGCCGCCCGATCCCCACACGGCGATACCCGGAAACCGAACACCCCCGGGACGTCGCGGAACAGCGGCAAACCTGGTCTGCACCGCCACCCCGGGACCCGCGAGTTTATTACCGACCATTTGGTCGGTAAGGTTTCGGTATGACCAACTCCCGCGGCACCCGCACCGTTACCGGCCGTTCCTGGGCGGCCCTCGGCGTCCTCACCCTGGCCGTCATGCTGCTGGCGATAGACGGAACCGTGCTGACCCTGGCCATCCCCGCCCTGACCGCCGACCTGGCGCCGAGCGCGTCGCAGATCCTGTGGATCGGCGACATCTACTCGTTCACCCTGTCGGGACTGCTCGTGGTGATGGGCAACCTCGCCGACCGCATCGGCCGCAAACGCCTCCTGATGATCGGTTCGGTCGGGTTCGGGCTGTCGTCGCTGCTGGCGGCGTTCGCCACCTCCCCCGAGCTGCTGATCGCGGCCCGGGCCCTGCTGGGGATCAGCGGCGCGACGATCATGCCGTCGACGCTGGCGATCATCCGTTCGCTGTTCCCCGACCAGCAGCAGCGGACACGGGCCATCGCCATCTGGTCGGCGGGTGCGACGGCCGGGGCCGCCATCGGGCCGATCGTCGGTGGGGCGCTCCTGGAGCACTTTCCGTGGGGCAGCGTCTTCCTCATCAACGTCCCCGTCATGGTCGCGGTGGTCGCGGGCGGGCTGTTGCTGCTGCCGGAGTCGCGCAACCCGGAAAGCGGGCGGATCGACCTGCTGTCGGCGGTGCTGTCGATGGTGGCCATCATCTCGCTGGTGCAGGCCGCCAAGGAGATCTTCTCAGCCGGTTTCACCATCACCGCGGTGGTCGCCCTCGTCCTCGGGCTGGCAACGGGCTGGTGGTTCCTGCGTCGGCAGCGCACCCTCACCACCCCGCTGATTGACGTCTCCTTGTTCCGGAACCGCGCCTTCACCGCGGCCGTGACCGCCGACACCGTGACCATCTTCGCCTTCGTCGGGTTGCTGTTCTTCTTCTCCCAGTACCTTCAGCTCGTGCGCGGGCTCAGCCCGCTCCAGACCGGGCTGCTGGAGCTCTCGGGGACGGTGGCCGCGATCGTGGTGGTCGCCTTCACGGGGATCGCGGTCCGCAGGTTCGGGACCGGTGGCGCGATCAGCGCCGGGCTGGGGCTGGGAAGCGTCGGCCTGGTGGTCCTGGTTTTCGCCGAATCCGCGACGGGGCTGGCCGGGATCGTCATCGCCTTCGCGCTGGTGGGTTTCGGCATCGGTTTGTCGATGACCCTCAACACCGACGCCATCGTCGGGGCGGTGCCCACAGAACGCGCCGGGGCCGCGTCGTCGATAGCCGAGACCGCCTACGAACTCGGCACAGCCCTGGGGATCGCGCTCCTCGGTTCCGTCCACACCGCCCTGTACCGCGCGGCCCTGCCGTCCGGCGCCGGTCCGGAAATCCGCGAGTCGCTGGCCTCCGCGGTGTCCCTGCTGGACCCGGCCGACCCCACCCTCGCCGGCGCGAAACACGCCTTCACCACGGCGATGCAGTGGACCTCGGTCGGTGCCGCGGTTCTGCTGGCGGCTACCGCCGGCCTCGCCTGGTTCACCATCCCCAGCACCACTTCCCCGAGTGAGGTGGTCACCCCAGAGGGGAGGCCCCGGCTCGATGTGGAACGCTCAGTCCGGTAGCTCGCCCCCCTCGGTCAGCGACAGCAGCAGTTCCCTGCCCTCGGCCAGGCTGGCCTGCGTCTCCTGGCCGTAGCAGGCGGCCATCGCGAGCCCCTCGGCGGCGCGGCGCACCACCAGGATCCGCTGCGGGGACAGGCCGTCGGCCGCCAGATTCTCGGCCCACCAAGCGGTGTCCCGTTCCGCGACCTCGATGGCCTCCGGGAAGTCGAGAACCCCCGCCCACACCGGGGTCGGGGAGAAGTACCGCAGCACGTCCTGCGATCCCGTGCAGAGCGCCCTGATGTAGGCGCGCATCAACCTGCCGGGACGCTCGTCCGAGGCGTCGAGGTGCTGCATCACGGCCTGACGGAGGGTGGTCACCACGTCCTCCAGGAGGGCGACGATGAGCTGTTCCCGGTTCGCGAAGTGGTGCAGCAGGCCGCTCTTGGACACCCCCGCAACCTCGGCGATCCGGGCCAGCGAAGCGCCTGTTCCCCGCTCCGCCAGCACCTCGGCGGCGGCCTTGAGCAACGCCGCGCGGGTGCGTTCGGCGTTGCGGGTGCGGTGACCGTCCCGGGTCATGGGGTCACCCTACTGAGGTCCCGGAGGGCGCGGGTCGGAGCGGACGCACCCCGCTCCGACCCGCGGGAAAATCCTCCCGGTGAGGAGGTCGTCATCCGATGTGGAAGTACCGCGCCACCAGGTCCTCCACCAGGATCCGGTCGGCCGCGATCTCCTCGCGCAGGTTCTCGTCCTCGAGCGCGAACAGCTGCTCGGCCCAGGCGTCGATCAGGCCGGGCGGGAAGACACCCAGGGCCTCGTAGTCGGCCCGCTGGTCCAGCAGACAACGAGCGGCAGCGGCGCAGGAGGAGGGCAGCTGGTCGAGCCCCTCGTGCTTGGACGCGTCACCGCTGACATAACGGGCCTTCGCGTAGTCCAGCATCGCCGGGTCGCTCAGCCCGATCCTGGCCGCGACGGTGATCCCCGCCAGCAGCAGGTGAATGTTGGCCGCGCCGTCGGGGGACCTGAGTTCGACGGTCTGGGAGTCGTTGGGAAGCTCCCCGACGGGTCCCTCCTGCGGGTTGGCGTCGCGGAACATGCGGTCGTCGAGATTCTGCCAGCCGAGCGGCACCCGCACCAGCACGGAACGGTTGCGGTCCCCCCAGCAGATGGCGGTGGGGGCCTCCTGGTGCGGGACGAGTCGCAGGAAGGACGTGGGGACCGGGTTGCCGAAGGCCGTGAGGGAAGCGGCGTGCGAGAGGTATCCACCAACGACGCGGCGCGCCACGTCGGTGAGTCCTGCGCCCTCCGAGAACTGGTTGACGCCGTCCTTCATCAACCGGGTGTGGAAGTGCATCCCCGACCCGGCCTGCCCGACGACGATCTTCGGCGAGAACGAAACCTCGATGCCGTGGGAATGCGCCACCCGCCGGACCACCCACTTCGCCAGGGCCATCTCGTCGGCGGCGCGGGTGACGTCGGTGGGGAGGAACTCGATCTCCTGCTGCACCATCTGGAGACCGTCGGCGATGAAGTTCCCGACCTCGGCGTGGGCGTACTTGACGGAACAGCCCATCCGCGTCAGGTGGGCCAGGGATTCGACGCGCACCGCCTCCCACTTCGAGAACGGCCCGGCCTCGTGGTAGCCGCGCTGGGGTTCGACGGGGAACAGTTCCTCGGCGGGCGAGAACAGGTAGTACTCCAACTCACCGAGGGCCTCCAACCGGCAACCGGTCTCGTCCTCGAGGGCCTGCTGGGCCTTGCGGAGGATCTGCTGCGGGGAGCTGGCGAGGGGGTTGCCCTCCACGTCGTAGAAGCCGCACATGATGTCGAGGGTGGGCAGCTCCGAGAAGGGGTTCAGGAACGCGGTGCGCAGCTGCGGCACCACGTAGAGGTCGGAGCTGGCGGCGTCGACGAAGTCGAACAGCGACGATCCGTCGACCCGCTCCCCCATCGTCAGGATCCTGTCCAAGTGGTCGGCCGACTGGATCGCGAAGTTCAGCACCTTCAGCCGCCCGTCACCGCCGAGGTATCGCAGGTTGAGCATGGGAATGCCCTGCTCAGCGACGAAGTGGATGATGTCGGCGCGGGTGAACTCGTGCGGCTGTTTTCCGAGGGCACGAACCAGCGGGTTGGGGTTCAGGGCAAGGGTATCGGTCTCCGCCATGGGGGGTCCTCCTCTTCGAGCTGTCCCAGTTGTCTCAGCTGTTTCAGCCATGCTACGACACAATCACCCCCGGGACCCGTTGACCGGCGCTTGCCCGGTCGCGCAGCACTCGACGCCCGAAACCACCCCACCGGCGGCACAAACCGGGTTGAGTGCTGCGCAACCGTCATCCGCGCCGGGTGCCCCACTACCCGGTCGCCACTCGGTAGTGTCGGAGCCCTTCCGCGATTTTCTCCAGCTCACCTCCGGCCGTTTCGATGACCCGGCGGGATCCCTCGTTGTCCTCGGCGCAGAGGATCAGGGCCTCCCCCACACCGATTCCGTTCAGCATCCCGAGGCCCACGCGGAGCAGGGTGGTCGCGATGCCGCGGCGACGCACTGAGGGCCTGACGGCGTATCCGATGTGGCCGCCGAAACGTATCAGGTGATCGTTCAGTTCGTGACGGACGGAAACCCGCCCCAACCATCGGTCGCCATCGACGGCCCACAGCATCGTCGCCGGGACGAAACCCTCCGGCGGATCGGTTTCATCCAGGCGTCGACGGGCACACATCGCGGCAAACCCAGCGGCGGAGTCGCACTGCTGTCGGGTGAAGCCGAATGCTCCGGTGCATTCGGCGCCCCGCTCCTCCTCCGCGTCGAACTCATCCCACGCCTCCAGGAACGAAACCCTGAACCTTTCGTCCGGTTCGATGATCCGCATGCTGGGACTCTACCGAGATGTCCTGAGCCCCATACCAGAAAGGGGCTCGACACAACCCCCTCTTCACCGCAACCGGCATCGCCCCCCTCCAAGCTGGTTGCGCCGACCTGCGAGCCCCGCGAACCGGTCGAGTCGAAACCACGACGAGGACAACCAGCAACTGGCGGCCGGAGCTGCCAACCGAAGGACCACTCCTTGACCGAGACCCGACACAACCGGCACCGCCCCCACCAAGCTGGCTGAGCCGACCTGCGAGCCCCGCGAGCCGGTCGAGTCGAAACCACAGCAAGGACGCCCAACAACCGATGGCCGGGGCCACCAACCGGAGAGCTGCTCCCTGGTTGAAACCCGGTGCAACCGGCACCGGACGAGGCGGTTCACGCATCCAGGAGGAGCGCCCGGAGCCGGTTCCGGGTGGTCTCGGGAAGCCCGATCGCATCCAGATGGGCCGGGACCCCTGACGCGAACCGCTCGACCAGGGACCACGTCCTGTGAATCCACGCCTTCACCTGCTCATCGCTCCACGCGGTCTGCCGATCGTGGGTCGGGGCGTGACTGGTGACCCCCGCCATGGCCCGCATGGACTGCGCGTAGTCGTCGGCGACGACACCGGGCGCGACCCCCGCGTTGGCGAGCAGGATGGCGGTCACCATGCCGGTGCGGTCACGCCCTGCGCTGCAGTGCACGAGGATCCCGGGTTCTGCTGCCGCCAGCGTCGTCAGGGCGGCGGCCACCAGGCCGGGGAGGATTCGCAGGTTGTGGGGCCAGTATTCGGGGGAATCAAGGATCGGGAAACAGGTTTCCCGGAACTCCGTGTTGTCGTGGTCCTCGGTGGGTGCGCAGCGAATCACCACGTCCCGCAGGACATCCTCACCCACCCGGGGATCGCCGTCACGCCTGCCCTGCTCCTCGGGGCAGCGCAGGTCCACCACGGTCCGCAGCCCCCAGCCGCGGGCGGCCCGCCAGCCCTGCTCCGGAATCAGCTCGCGGCGAGGTCCCCGCGCCACCCTTCCGTGTCGCGTGACGCCCCAGCGACCGGCCAGCCCGCCGAGGTCACGAATGTTGGGCACCCCGCCCCAGTCGAGTTCCCGCACCCGGGCAGTCTACGTCCGGTGGGCGGAACGACCCCGAACCGCAGGATGATTGACGGAGCAGGCAGGAGAACGCAATGACCTTGATCGAGGTCCCGTGTCCCATCTGCGGTGCCACCACGAAAACCCTGCCACGCTACCCGCGCAGGGTGTGTGGCACCTGCGCCGCGAAGGCCTCCGACGAGTCGGGGCGAGCCCTGGAGTTCTTCTTTTTGCTGGCCTTACCCCTTGTTTGCTGGCCTTGTTCACGTTTGCTGGCCTCACAGCACAGGCAAACGTGAACAAGGCCAGCAAACCGCGAATAGGGCCAGCAAACCGGCGCCGCTTGTGTGGACCGAAAACCTCAGGCACCCAGGAGGGCCAAGGGAACCACGGCCACCCCGTCGGGGCGCCTGTAGGCGTGTTCACCGGTGTTGAGCAGCACCAGGTCAGCCACCTGGTCTCCCAGTTTTTCCTTCAGCCACAGGAGATGCCGCACGTCTCTGTCCGAAGCCGCCCGATTCAGCTTGATCTCGAAGGCCACGATCCGCCCGTCCTCGCCCTCAACGATCAGGTCCACCTCCTGCTCGCCGCGTTTGGTGCGCAGGTGGAACACGTCGCCCCCCGACACCTGAGCGGCGCCTCGAACGGTGAGCATCGCCAGATTCTCGAAGAGTCCTCCGACCAACGATCCGCGCGACCCGAGCCACCGTCCCTGCCCCTTGGCCAGTATTTCCGGGGTTGCGCGGAGGAGGACGGCAGCGAGCGCGGGATCAGCCAGGTGATGTTTGGGTGCCTGCACCAGGTTGCGGAGCGAGGTTCCGAGGGGACGCCACGCGGGCACGGGGTCCAGGAGCCACAGGGAGGTCAGCCAGTCACGGTAGCGGCTGACAGTCGCTTTGGTGGGTGGATCGGCATCACCCGGGGTGGCCGCGGTCCTGATGGTCTCCCAGGTTGCCGTCGTACCCACGGCCGAGGCATAGGCGCTCAACCACCCCATCAGGGAGGCAGGGCGACGAATCGAGACGCCGCGTTCGTCGGGGAGCTCGCGTTCGAAGATCCGGGTCGTGTAACTGCGCAGCTGCGCCGTCCGCACGCGAGGAGGAAGCCCGCGCAGCCCCGGGAAACCCGACGCGAGAATCTCCTCCAGGTAGTCACTCACTCCCATCGGGCTCGTTCCCGACACCTCTGCTACCCCTCGGAGCAGGGCGGCCATGCCGACCGACGGTTCGACCCGATCACGTTCACAAAGCGCCATGGGCCGTATTCGCAGGGAAAGGATACGTCCGGCTCCACTGTGGATCGGGGCGTCCAGACATGGCGATGCGCTACCGGCCAGCAGGAAGCTCCCGGGGTCGGCGCCGTCGTCCACGGCCCTGCGCACCGCATCCCAAACCGCGGGGACCCGCTGCCATTCGTCGATGAGCAGCGGCTTGGGAAGCCGGGTAACCAGTTCCGGATCCGCCCTGGCCATTCGCCAGTGCTGTTCAAGATCCAGGCGCAGCTCGTCGACGACCCGACGGGAGGCGGTTGACGTCTTCCCCACCCCCTTGGGACCGTCCAACGTGACCGCGGCGACGTGCGGCATGAAGGCGTCCAGCTCCTGATCAACCAGCCTCGCAAGCAGTCAACTATCCCTCTGGGAGAAGAACTACTATCCCTCTGGGCGCCGCGGTGATGTCAGCCAACCAACCGTTCGGGCAGGTCTACCACACCCACTCCTCTTGCTTCACGGTTTGCTGGCCTTGCCGTCCATTCGCTGGCCTTACTCCTTGTTTGCTGGGCTTGTTCATGTTTGCTGGCCTCACAGCGCAGGCAAACATGAACAAGCCCAGCAAACCGCAAATAGGGCCAGCAAACCGGTGATAGGGGCTTCTCGGAGGACCCGATGGGCCAGCGGGCAAACCCACGGACGACAGGCCGATCCGACACCCCCTCCTCCGAGGTGGCACGTCGCGACGGTCGCGACGACCCACCCCGAGGACCTCAGGGGAAACCACGTCAGAAGCCGATACTCCATTCCTCGATCTGGCCGCGGGCATAGGCCGCCTGCCCCAGGTGGGTGACCGCGTCGTCGATGATGCTGACCAGCCGCACCCCGCGGGTGACCGGCGGATTCCACTTGGTGTCGATCACCTCGTCCAGATCGTCGGCGGACAGACCCGAGACGTAGGTCTTGAAAGCCTCGGCGCAGGCCTGGAAGTAGTCGAGCAGCAGGGCAGGGTCCTCGACGCACAGCGCGGCGATGTCCTCGGCGGTGTCGCCGAAACCGATCGACTTCGGGCCGCGGTCGATTCCGAGGCGCTCACCCCAGCCGTCGGTGATCCACAGCTGCTCCGAGATCTGCCCGGCACTGGCCAGCCACGCCACCTGAATGTCCATCTGCCGGGCGGCGTGCCACACCAGCCAGGCGATCGAGTTCGCCCGGCCGCCGGGCATCGCGTGGAGGGTCTCCCTGGAGATCTCCTTGAGCACCGTCCGGGCCGTCTCGACGGGCCGGTTGACCGAATCAATCAGAACTGCTTGAGCATCCATGAATCGATCCTGCCACCGTCCGGCAAACCGCCTTCCCGGCGCCACGCACCGGACGGCGTAGAGTCCCGGACCCGTGTCACGGTTTCGTGGCGTGAATCCGAAAACGCCGCTGCGTGACCGTGATCCCGGGGCTGGCGGCCAGCTCCGACAGCCGTTCAAGGTGTTCGTCCACGCTGAACCCGGGCACATCCCACGGCACGTAGCCGAGGTAGATCACCAGGGCCTCGACATCGGTGAACCGCATCTGCCCGCACCACTCGTCAACCTGATCAATCCTCATCCCGACGGCCTCGAGATCGGCGACGAATCTTTCCGCCGTGACCTCGGGGTAGGCGAAACCGGTCTCGAACCATTCGTGGATCTCCTCCGCATCGCGGCCATCCACCTGCTGGGTCAGCAGCCGTCCCCCGGACGCGAGCACCCGGGCGACCTCACCGGCATCGATTCCTTCGTGACGCGACATTACCAAGTCCAGCTCTCCGTCCCCGAAGGGCATGGCCTGCCCGGTTTCCGCGTCATAAGGCAACACCTCGATGCCTCGCGTCCCCAGGTTTCGCCGCGCCACCGCAAGGTTCGGTTCCCACCCCTCCGTCGCGACGACGGTACGGGCCCCTCCCCGGTCATCAGGAAGCGCGTCGACGAGACGGATGAGTCGTTCACCTCCCCCGGTGCCGAGATCGGCGATGGCCCGGGCCTCCCGCATCGCATCCAGGCAGTCGGCCTCGAAATCCCACCAGGGATCGTCGGCGATGAGCCTCCCCTCCAGGGCAGAGAAGTCCCAGCCGGTCATCCTCGCCTCGGCGTGTGCCCGTCGCAGCGACTCCAGGAGGTCGTGTTCCATGTTCCTTCTTCCTTCCCGGTTCCGAAGGTTCCCGTTGGGGACCCACCAGTCTCACAACTACCCGAAAGCCAAAAACCGGTCTCGTCACCCGCCCACGGTGCCATTCAGCAGATGGCGGGGTCCACCGGCACCCGGTCGAGGTCCTCCAGGGCGATGACATCGTCGTGGATGCCGTTCGCCTCCCGCAGGTGGTCGTCGGTGGTGGTGTACCGGGTGGAGAAGTGGGTCATGGCCAGACGGCGGGCCCCGGCTGCTGCTGCGATGCGGGCCGCATCCAGGGCGGTGCAGTGTCCGTGTTCGACCGCCAGCTCCCGCAGGTCGCTGGTGTAGGTGGCCTCCATGACCAGCAGGTCGACGTTCTCGGCCAGTTTCTCCGCGGCCGGGCAGGGCCGGGTGTCCATGACGAACGCGAATGACCTCCCCCGTCGCGGACGCGACACCTCCTCCAGCCGGGTGATGACACCGTCGATCTCCACCCGGCCCTCGCGGTTCAGCTGCCCGACGGCGGGGCCGCAGATGCCGCGGGCGGCCAGGGCCTCCGGGTCGAAGCTGACCCCGGGCAGGTCCTCCACCCGGTATCCGATGGCGGGGACGCGGTGGTCGAGGCAGGCCGCCGAGAGGACGAAGTCCTTGGTCCGCAGCACCTCACCGGGCTCCGGGCCCGCGTCGACGGGCAGGAACCGGATGTCGGCCTGGTCGTGGTAGATGCTGGCGCGGTGGAGCCTCTCGACGTACTCCTGTCCCTGGGCCGGGTAGACCACGGTGACCGGGTGGGGCACCTGTTCCAGGGAGATGCGCTGCAACACCCCGGGCAACCCGAGGCAGTGGTCGCCGTGGAGGTGGGTGAGACAGATGACGTTGATGCTGCGCGCCGAAACCCCGGCCCGGGTCATCTGCCGCTGGGTGCCCTCACCGCAGTCGAACAGGACACCGCTGGCTCCCCACCGCAGCAGGTAGCCGTTGTGGTTCCGCGTCTTCGTGGGCACCAGACTGGACGTTCCCAGCGCGACGAACTCACGATCGCTCATCTTCTCCTCCTCGTTCAGCCCCCGGGACCTGTTGCGAAAAGCGCTACCCGAGCGAGGATTCACCGAGCGGGGTGAGGCGGTGACCCGCCATCGTGTTCCTGTACCGGGTCGTACCGGCCACGATGCTGGGACGCCGAATCGCCCTATCCGGCGCGCCGCAGCCGGGCATGACTTCCGCAACAGGACCCATACCCTACGGGACCGGCTCGGGTCCCAGGACCGGGGCTGCCGGCACGACTCACCGCAACCCGCACCCTCGGTGGCTGCTCCCTAGCTGAACGCGTCACCCGGGAAAACCCCACCCGGAACCTCTCACCGGCGGGGCGGGTCCGGAATGGCTCCGGTGGCGGACGAGAAAACGACGTGACGGGGATGCAGGATCACGAGTCCGTCCTTCTCGAACATGAGCCGTCTCGATCGTCCTTGAACTCCTGACCGGGAACGATTGCCGATTCCGCTCCCGGGTTTCTCGGTGTCACGCCCTCCCGTGCGCAGGAACGACGCCCCCACCTGTCACGACGGTTTCCGCGCCGCTACGATGACCCCCGTGTCCGTGGGACCCGGGTGTGATTTCCGAGCTTCCCTGTACAGGAATTACTTCCACATCACACCGCTCCTCCCCGGACACCCCCATTCTTGACACCCGGAGATTCGATGCTGAGCGCGGACGAGGTCACACGCGAGGACCTGTTGACCTTCCTCAACGCCGCCTTCGCATCCACCGGGCAGGCCGAGTTCCTCACCGGCGCCGACGAGCAACGCCTGGGGCTCGGTTTCCTCCACGAGTACGTGCGCGGCAACTATCGTCGCCTCTACGCCCGGCTGCTGGCGGTCGGGGTGAATCACTTCAATGTCGCGCAGATCATCATCGGACTGCTCAGCAGCGGCCGCGACACCCCCGACGACTTCCGCAGCGAGGAGAACGCCCTGTTGCACGCGGGGTTGCGTTCCCTGCCCCCGCAGCGGGTCTGGAAACTGATGGCACGGCTGCGCCGGGAGGACATCAACAATCGTCGTACCCGCGCCCTGATCCGCGACTACATCGCCGAACATCCCGACCTCGCCTTCCACGCGGTGAAGTACCGCCGCAAGATGGCGGGGGCGATGCGTCACGCGCACCTGCATCCCGGCGGTGAGCTGGCCAATTTCCTGTTCGGCAACCACAAAGCCCCCTTCGACACCCCGATCCTGGAGCGCTACCGGCAGGCACGGTTCAGCAAAAGTGCGGTCCGCGAGCTGCCGTTCAGCGTCGCCCAGGGCCTGGCCGCCAAGCACGGCATCAGCCCCGACGAGCTGCTGAAGAGCATGGGAAACCGCCTCACCGAACGGGAACGGCTCCGCGTCGCCGGGCGCAGCGACACCGTTCAGGTGCGTCCCGAGAAGCTGTCGCTGACCGAGCTGGCCGGCTATGTCCTGGGAGTCGAAACGCCGCGGGACGAGATCGGCTGGTTGGCGGCCTCCGCTCGGACGGTGCTGGCGCGCAGCGGTCCCCTGCCCCTGACCGGGAGGGTGGCCGCCGTGCTGGACAACTCGTTCTCCTCCTCGGGTTCCCGCGAGAAACGCCGCCGGCCGCTGGCCGTCGCCTGGGGCGTGGACCAGCTGCTGCGGGCAGGGCTCACCGACCACGACTACAGGGCTTTCTGGACGCATCCCATCGCCGAAGGAGAGGTACCCCATCCGCGGGGACAGACGAATCTCACGGAGCGGTTGATCGACGCCCTCGACTGGGGTGCGACGACGGTGCTGGTGGTCTCCGACGGCGTCGAGAACGACCCTCCCGGGGTTTTCCACGCCGCCCTCGAAGGTGCGTCGCGGATCGTCCCGGAGCTGTACGTGCTCCACTTCAATCCCGTCTTCGACCCGCAGGAGTTGCAGGTGAGCAGCCTCAGCCCGCTGACCCGCTCCATCGGATTGCGCAACGCCGAGGATCTGCCGACGGCACTCGGTTTCGCGCGCTACGTCACCGGCCACGGCGACCTGGCGGAGCTGGAGGCCTACCTCGAACGCCGGGTGCGGGATTTCCTGGAGGGAACAGGACATGCGTGAGATGGCACCGCCCCTCGAGCTGACGGGCCTGCGACCCGCCCCCGCGCAGACCTTCGGGGCTTTCCGGTTGATCCCGTTGCTGCGAGAGACCCCCTGCGAGGATGTCCGGTTGTCGCGTGCGGTCATCTCACCCGGTTTGAAAATCGTCGACCTGCCCGGCCGGAAGAGCTACATCGCCTTCGTCCCCCACGGGTTGCGTCTGACCTGGGGTTCGGCCGCGGGCACTCAGGTGAAGAAGAAGGACACCCCCGACGACTGGCAGTTCCTCGAGTCGGTGCACCGGCTGCGGAAGAAGGACGGTGAGGACGCGCTGCGTTTCCTGCCGCAGCACCTGGCCATCGAGGGTCTCCTAGAGCTGCACTTCAAGCCCCCGACGATCGCTTGGCAGGAGTTGTCGCAGGGGTTCAGGAACCTCGGGATGACCCACCGTTCGGAATCCTTCTTCTCCGGGCGGGAGATTCCCGGATACGCCACCGCCCTGCGGACCTTCGAGCTTCACCGCGATCAGGTCGGGATGCTGGTCCACGCCTCCGACACGCTGATGGCGGCCTTCGTCGTGCCGGCCGCCGAGGACTACAGGATGCTGCACCGCACCCTCCTCGACGATCTCTACGGCGAGTTGATGATGACCTACGCCCTGAACCGGCCCCACCGCTGGCTGGTGGATGCGGACCCGCACTTCTCCGGGGCCACGAGCATCGACGGGCTGCGCGAGGCGTTGGAGCGCGTGCGTCGCGACTGGTCCGAGACCACCACCGAGATCCTCCTGGGTGACTGGAAGGATCGTCCCCTGCTCACCGAGACGGTCTATCATCCCGGGAGCATGCGCCTGGAACGCTTCGTGACCGACCTGGAGCTGCGCCGCCCCAACCACATCGGGGAACGCCTGGTCCGTGACGACGGCGAGCTGCTCTACGTCAACACCCTGCGGTTGAGTTCGGCCCAGACCCGGCGCGCCCACCTGCTGCACCAGCTCTCCATGCACGACTGGAACCTGCACGAAACCGCCGCAGCTCTCGGCACCGACCTTCCCGGGCTGGTCGCACGGATCACCGCGCGGGGTTTCGGACACCTGATCAACAACACCGTCCGGGAGCAGGCGGCGAAGAAACTCCGGGAGCAGGGGCGTCTGCCTCGTCACCAGGGACTCCGGGAGACCCCGCACACAGACGCCCCGTGACTGGTGGCCGCCTGGCCGTGGAACAGGGGTTAGAACGTCGCTGTCGCGTCGCGGTTCATGAACGCGCCGTGCCCGGTGGTGGTGTTCCAGCAGGTCAGGCCCGCGTCCTCGGAGGCACACACGTGGTCCCCGTGGTAGACGACGGTTCCGTATTCCACCTGCTGGCCGGGGGTTTCCGGTTTCTGGAACAGGGCAGGTTCGCTTCTCGAGACGATCTCGGGTTCCGCCTGGTCCGCGGAAGCGGGACTCTTCATCCTCACCCACCATTTGGGACCCAGTTCGTCGGAGCCGTAGGGCTTGCTGTCCGTGTAGTTGACGACCCCGCAGCCCGCGCTCGTGTCCGAGAACTCGCAGCTGATGTTCTTCGACGGGGTGACGATCACCGCGTACCCCGAATGGACGGCGGTGATCGGGGTGGCATTCGCGGGTCGTGGTCCGCCCGCCCCCGGATAGGCGCCCGGGATCGACACCGGCGAGCGCTTCGCGGACGGCGATACCCCCGACCCTGCGGAGGGACGAGCCGTGGGCAGGGCGATGCCCGCCGAGTCCTGGGCACTCGGCGCACCGGAGTCGGAGGTCGTGTTCTGCTCCGTCCCGGAAGAACCCCCGCAGCCGGCAAGCAGCCCCGCGACGAGCACCAATGCGAGCAGCGGACGGAAGCAACGACGGGCGGGCACGGACATGGTGTCTCCTCCTGGCTCTCTGCGCCCTGGCGGGCAGTGGGCATCCCCCACTCTGTCACGAAGACCCCTTCAAGGAGGAGCCCCGGGATCATTCCGCCGCGGTCCGTGACGACATGTGCCCAACACAGGTCCATCCCCGGGCCGGTATCGTCCGCGACCATGCCGCCGGGCGGGGCACCGCCCCAAAACCCACCATCCCAACCCGGATGGGAAAACTTGAGGCAAGATGTCCCTGTGAGCAACGTGACCTCCCAAGCATTGACAGACAAAGCTGTGCGCACCGCGCGACGATGGGCGCAGCGCTCCCTCGCCTACCCGGAGCCCCGGGCGGCGAAGCTGCTGGCCAGTGCCCTCGACCACCCAGAGGGGCTCCGCTTCACCCTTGAGTTCGTCGACGGCGTCCTGCGCCCCGAGGATCCGGCGGTGGCGGCAAAGAACCTGGGTCGTCTGGCGCGGCAGCCCGTTCCCTTCCTCCCCCCCTACCTGCGTGCCGGCCTGGGGCTCGGCGTCGCCCCCGCGCCCCGGGCAATGCTGCCTGCCGTGCGGCGCGCCTTTTCCCTGTTGCTGGGCGATCTCGTCGTCGACATCGGCAGCGACCTCGGACCAGCGTTGGCCAGGTTGCGCAAGAGCGGCGCGAGCCTGAACATCAATCTTCTGGGCGAGGCCGTCCTGGGTGACGAGCACGCGTCGTCGCGGCTCAACCGCACCATCGAGCTTTTGAACCGGCCCGACGTCGACTACGTCTCCATCAAGGTTTCCTCGGTGATGGGCCCCCACTCGCCGTGGGCCCACGACACGACGGTGGAGGAGGCCGTGGTCCGTCTCGGCCCGCTGATGGAGGCCGCGAACAGGTCGGGCAAGCTCGTCAACCTCGACATGGAGGAGTACCGCGACCTCCACCTCACCCTCGAGGTGTTCGAACGGTTCGCCATGAAGCTGCCGAAGCTGAGGATGGGCCTGGCGGTCCAGGCCTACCTGCGCGAGTCGCCGCTGATGATCGAGCACATCCAGAAGCTGGCGCGGCGCCGCTGCGAGGCGGGTGGCATTCCGCTGCGGGTGCGTCTGGTCAAGGGCGCCAACCTGGCGATGGAACGCACCCAGGCGGAGCTGCGCGGCTGGCCGAACCCGATCCTGCCGTCGAAGGTCGAGACCGACGCCAGCTACCTCAGCGCCCTCGACCGGCTCCTGACCCCCGAATCCATCAAGACCCTGCACGTCGGTTCGGCCAGCCACAACATCTACAGCCTCGCCACCGCCGTCGAGCTGGCGAAGGCCCGCGGCATCACCTCGGGCTTCGACATCGAGATGCTGGCGGGCATGGCGGTGCCGTTGCAGCGGGTGATTCTCGACGAAATGGGTGCCCTGCGGCTCTACGTTCCCGTGGTACCCCGCAGCGAGTTCGACTCCGCGATCACCTACCTGGTGCGACGTCTGGAGGAGAACGCCGCACCGGAGAACTTCATGTCCGGGGCGGCCTCCCTCGGCCGTGACATCGCCTTCCTCGACAAGGAGGAGGGACGTTACCGCGACGCCGTTGCGCTGGTCGGCTCCCCCACCCCGGCCGCTTGGGCGGTCCAGGAACGCAGCGAACCGACGTCCGTGTTCGCCAACGCCTCCGACACCGATCCCGCGCTGCTCAGCAACCAGCGGTGGGCCGATTCCATCCGCGAGTCGCTGCCCGCGCCCGATCTCGGCAGCGGCACCGTGACGGAGGGCACCCTGAACTCCGCCAAGGCCCTCGACAAGGTGCTGGAGACCGCCGTCGCCGCGGGGAAGCGCTGGGCCGCGACCCCCGCGAAGGAACGCGCCGCCGCGCTTCACCGGCTGGGTGTCGAGCTGGAGGCGATGCGCACCGAGCTGGTCACCGTCGCCGCCGACGAGGTGGGCAAGCTCATCGACCAGGCGGACGTCGAGGTTTCCGAGGCCTGCGACTTCGCCCACTACTACGCCTCCCTCGCCGGGGAGGAGGTCGACGGCGCCACCCACCGTCCACCGCGGGTCACCGCGGTCATTCCGCCGTGGAACTTCCCGATCGCGATTCCGCTGGGCGGGGTCGCCTCCGCCTTGGCCGCGGGGTCGGCGGTGCTGCTGAAACCCGCATCCCCGTCGCGTCGCTGCGCGGCACTGCTTGCCGAGGCGTGCTGGCGGGCGGGCCTGCCACGCGACCTGGTGCAGTACGTCGTCATGGGTGATCGCGCGCTCGGCGAGAAGCTGGTGCGTGACGAACGCGTCGAACTGGTCGTGCTGACCGGGTCGGCGGAGACCGCGGAGATGTTCCGTTCCTGGCGGCCGAATTTGCCGTTGCTGGCCGAGACCTCCGGCAAGAACGCCCTGATCATCACCCCGTCGGCCGACCTGGATCTGGCCGCCGCCGATCTGGTGGCGTCCGCGTTCGGGCACGCGGGACAGAAGTGTTCCGCCGCGTCGCTGGGCATCCTGGTCGGGTCGGTTGCCAGGTCGAGGCGTCTCCTGGACCAGATCATCGACGCCGCGTCGTCGTTGACGGTGGCGTGGCCGGAGGATCCGGCGGCCCAGATGGGTCCGCTCACCGAGGTGCCGGGCGAGAAACTGAGGCGTGGTCTCACCGAGTTGGAACACGGGCAGACGTGGTTGCTGAAACCGCAGCGCATCGACGACAGGCTGTGGCGGCCGGGCATCCGGACCGGGGTGCGGCCGGGCAGCGCCTTCCACCAGGTGGAGTACTTCGGCCCGGTGCTCGGGTTGATGGCGGCCCGCGACCTGGCGCAGGCCGTGGAGTGGCAGAACGGCACCGAGTACGGCCTGACGGCAGGTCTGCACTCCCTCGACGCGGAGGAGATCCAGTTCTGGCTGGACCGCGTGAAGGCCGGCAACCTGTACGTGAACCGCGGGATCACCGGGGCCATCGTGCGGCGTCAGCCCTTCGGTGGGTGGAAACGTTCCGCGGTCGGCACCGGCGGCAAGGCCGGTGGTCCGAACTACGTGGTGGGTTTCGGTTCTTGGGAACCGAAGGATCTCGGCCCCGCAGGCGCCCTCACCGACCCGAAACTCGTGCATCTCTTCCGGGCCGCCGCCCGGGTGCTCGACGAGCAGCAGCTCGAACAGCTCAACGTCGCGGCCACCTCGGATCAGGCGGCCTGGCGGACCCTGTTCGGGGTCTCGCACGATCCGTCGGCCCTGAAGGCGGAGATCAACGCGTTCCGGTACCGTCCCACGCCGGTGACGGTCCGGGTGGAGGTCGATGACCCGGTGCGTGTGCTGCGGGAGGCCTCGGCGGCCCTGGTCACCGGTTCCGCCGCCACCTTCTCGTTCCGTGACGCCCCGTCGGAGGAGCTGTCGGAGGTGCTGACCGGTCTCGGCCTGGCGGTCGAGGTGCAGGACGATGCCCGGTTCGACCGGGGCGTCCGGGGCCGGGTGCGGCACCTGGGTGAACGGGACCTGCTGACCGCGGTGGGCGGTTCCATCGACGTCAGCGTCCACGCCGGCCCGACCCTCTACCCGGGTCGCCTGGCTCTGCTGCCCTACGTGCACGAGCAGGCGGTCTCGGTGACGAACCACCGCTTCGGGCACCCGACGCCGCTGACCGACGACCTGCGCATCTGACACCCGCGCCGTTCCGTCGGCAAACGGACCTCAGGGGTCTCCCGGTGAATTCCGGGAGACCCCTGTCGCTTTGTCGTCCCGGTGGAGCACAATGGCGTTGATGTCAACGAGACCTTGAGGAATCGGCGAAGGGGTGACGACCATGCATGTTGCCATTCGAGCGATTCTCTCGATTCTGGTCTGCCTTTTTCTTCCGCTCCTGCTCGCTTCTCTTGTTTCCTCAGTGGCTCGCGTTGGGGTGGTGGAATCAACGCTCCTCTACATCATTGTTGTTGGATGCGTGGCCTACAGCTGGCGATACGCCAAGCGGAAGAGAGAACGCCGCCTCGCGCGAGAGAAAACCGAGACCTGACGGCATGAAACCTGGTTGTTCTCCGGGAAAATCAGCGACCTCCGGTCAAAGTTTCCTCGGAGAACAGCCGATGCCGAATCGAACAGCACGGGGAGCGCCAGCACTCGACTCGAAACCACCCTTTCGAAGCTGGTTGAGCCAGCACGTGAGCGCCAGCGAACGGCTGAGTCGAAACCTCCTGCGCCCGAAAAACAGACCCGACCACAAGCCCCCATACATACGCAAGACGGTTTCGACACGGGCCGCTCCTTCGTCGCAGCCCAGCTCAACCAACTTCACCACTCCCAAGCCGGTTGAGCCAGCACGTGAGCGCCAGCGAACGACTGAGTCGAAACCTCCTGCGTCCGAAAAGCAGACCCGACCACAAACCCCGGCCCCCGTCTCTTAGGGACAGGACATAGAGTTGACGACATGATCCTGATTGTCGTGAAGTTTCCCGTGAAGCCCGGACTGGCCGACGAGTTCATCGAGGCGGTGGGGCCTTTCACCTCCGCCACCCGCGCCGAGCCGGGCAACAAGTGGTTCGAGTGGTCCCGCGGCGTGGAGGACCCGAACGAGTTCGTTCTGGTCGAGGCCTTCAATGACGACGCCGCCGAGGCCCACGTCACCTCCGACCACTTCAAGGCCGGACTCGAAACCATGCGTCCCTTCCTGACCGCCACCCCCAAGATCATCTCGCGCACCGTCGACGGCGACGACTGGGACGCCATGGGAGAGCTCAGAATCGACTGACCCCGGGCGGCTGGGTGCCGTGGACGCCGCGGGCCCGTTACCCGCGGAGGCGGACCCGGCGGACGAGCGCCGTCGCGGCAGCCCCACCGACCATCACCATGGCCCCGGCCCCCATCAAGATGATCGGCGAGACGGGACCGTCCGGCGTCGTCGCGGCCACGGGGGCCGCACTGCTCGGCGGTGTGCTGGGGGTCGGCATCGCCTCCGGGGTGCTCGCGACCTGCGTTGGCGTGGGTGTGGGGGTCACCGTTTCCGACGGGGTTTCGGTGGCCTCGGGGGTCTCGGTTGTCTGCGTCGGGGTGGCGGACTCGGTTTTCTCGCTCTGCTTCCGTTCGCCGCTCCGGGACGTCTTCTTATTGCCCGAGCCTCCGGACTTCGTCGCGGTGGGCGTGGCGCTCCTGGTGTTCTTCCCGGTTTCCGACGAGCCGGACCGTTTCCCGGAGCCCCGGCCGCTCTCGGTCAGTCCCCTGCCGATGGGATCGCCGTAGCTTCCGAAGTTCTGGGTGGCGTACCAGGACCCGCTGCCAGATTCGTAGGCGATGCCGATCCCCAGGGAGTCCGCGTTGGGGTCGGTCATGTTGGCGTAATGCGGCGGGGAGTTCAGCCACTGGTCGAACAGCTGCGCCCCGATGTCGCCGCCGTCACCGCGCATGGCGATGTTCTCCGACGCACCCCGCCACCCCTGCGGGTAGTGGTCGGCGAAGTTCGGGCGGTGCTCCATCGATTTCCGGGAGGCCATCTGTTCGGACCAGTCCTGCGCCACCGCATCCAGCTCGGCGATCCGGATGACCGGTTTCAACCCCAGGCCGGCCCGCAGGTTGTTGACCTTGTCCAGGATGGTCCGGGTGTGCTCCGCCCCCTTGCCGCTGACGTCCACAGGGAGAACAGCGGGCCGTTGTTGCCCCGTCCCGGCGTGGGCCGTCGGGATGATGAGTGAGACCGCAGCAGTCAGCAACGCCACCAGGAGCAGGCGAACCATCTTCATCGGTAGTCCTCTCGGATTGGGAAGGCACCAACCATCCAAGCAGTTCCTTAACGTTTTTTCAGGTTCCGACGCACATTTTTCGGACACATCAAGGAACAAAACCCCAGTTCATGGGCTTCAAAACCTGCTCACCCCCGCCCGGAGGCTCTCAAGAAAATCTCAGGATATGCGCGCAGCGAGCATCCAAGATGCCCACTTGACCGAAAGGCCGACATGGTCCGCGAGGGGATTTCCGCGCGTCCGGCCCAGGACTTCCGCCGCATCCCGCAGGCATTGGCGCAGCGCCGGGACGGCAGGGAAACCTTTCCGGTCCGGCCAGGCCAGGCACGCCTCGGCACAGTGGCGCCCTCGCGGTGACTCATCCGCCCGATGCTCACCATCAGGATGCCGTCGGCGACGACGGCCTCCTTGGTGCCGAAATGCCGGCAGAAGGTCGTGGGTGAGACGTCGACGGCACTCTTCCAAGCCCGTCGCCCAAGACCTCCCGGCGTCTCAGGAGGTCGCGAGGACGTGTTCGTAAACGTAGTCGTCGCAGACCTGGTCGCCCACCGGCATGGTTTTCACACCGACCCTCACGAAGCCGTGTTTCTCGTAGAACCGGCAGGCACGGACGTTGCCCTGGTTGGTGTTGAGCCAGATGGCTGCGACGCAGAGGTCGTCGACGGCGATGCGTTTGGCCTCGTCCAGCAGGGCTCCGGAAACAGCGCCGCCGTGGCTGCCGAGGCGCACGTAGCACTTGGACAGGTAGGCGGCAGGCAGGTGCGTGACCCCGAAGGAGGGATCCGGCAGGAAGTCGTCACCGGCCATCATGAGCAGGTAGCCGTCGAGACCGCCGTCGGTCTCGTGCACGAGGACGGTGTGCAGTGGCGCATCAAGATGGGTGCGGAACCGCTCAGGGCTGAGGTTTTCCTCGACGAAGACCGCGATGTCCTTGTCTGTGATCTCGGGCGGACAGGCCATCGGGAAGGTTTCCGCAGCCAGCGCGGCGAGTGCCTCCACGTCCGATTGCTTTGCGGCACGCACCCGGGATTCGCTCATGGGCGCACAGGCTAGCGGGAGCCCGCCCACCGGGTTTGGTGCGTCACGAATTGAAACGGACGAACGACCTGCACCCCTGCCCGGGGAGGTCGCGGATCTCGGTGAAACCGATCGACTCGTAAAACGCCCGCTGCCCCGGTTCCGCGTCGGTCAGGAGCACGTGCTGGCGCACCCGGCTGAAGGGGGCGAAGGCCCGGTTGACGAGCGTCGTCGCGATTCCGCGACGCTGGAAGGAGGGGTGGACGAGAACGTCCTGCAGGTAGGCGATGGTGGCCCGGTCGGAGACGATGCGCGCCAGGCCGATCAGTTCGCCGCCCGACCGCGCGGTGACCACGACCGCCGAGTTCTCCAGCCCGCGGATCAGGGCATCCAGGTCGTCGGTGTAGGCGGCCCATCCCACGGAGTCGTAGAGCGTCCGCGTCTCGTCGCGGGACGGGAGCCGGTCGATGTCGTAGCTCACCTCGTCGTCACACATCACGCGCCTATTCTTTCCCACACCCACCGTCTGCACGATCTGTACCGTAGGGGCTGTACTTTTTGTATCACAGGGGGCGTTCCATCTGTATCACAGGAACATCTGCGGGCACCGCACCCGGCTGCCAAACCCCTTGTCAAAGCTGCATTTCGTCGGCGTCTTCCCGTCCCTGCCCGCAGCTCAGGGATCTTCCGTTCCAGTCGGCGCCACGCCCCAGCAGGTATTCCCATTCCCGGCGGATCAGACCATCCTCGAACTCGAAGATGTCCAGTGAGCGCCTGCCGTCCGTGTCCACGAGCAGCGTGGCGATGCGTCTGCCGTCCTCGGATTCAAGCATCTGGTGCATCCTGAACCGGGAGGCCGACTGCGCATATGCAGCGACGATGGTCTCGCAGTAGCGCTCACGCCCTTTGATGACGTCTTCCCCCAGGACCCATTCGACCTGTGGGTGCAGGAACTCCCGGTAGTTGTCCCAGTCCCGCCGGTTCTCCGCTTCGAAGAACTCCATCAGCTTTCTTCGGTAATCACTCATCGCTCGCCCCTACCGGGACCAGTCAACCATCATTCACAGCATCGGGGCGGTCAGGAGGCGACGAGTCCCGACCCGGCCGGGTTCTGGTAGCCGGCGAAGTTCTGGGTGGCATACCAGGACTTGGTGGCCGAGTTGTAGGCCAAGCCGATTCCCAGCGCATTCGCGTCGGGGGAGACCATGTTGGCGTAGTGACCCGGCGAGTTCCGCCACTGCTCGAAGAGCTGGGCAGGGGCTGTACTTTTTGTATCATAAAGAGCGTTCTATCTGTATCATAGAACTTCATGGAGTACCGTCCGCGAGTCCTTGACATGGTCCTGGACGACCTGATGCCCGGGCTTCCCGCGATTGCTCTTGACGGCCCAAAGGGAGTCGGCAAAACGGCGACCGCTTCTCGTCGCGCCAGCCGCACCTGGGCCTTGGACTCCGAGTCGCAGCGGGCAATAGTCGCAGCTGAACCCTCCCGAGTGGCTGGGTCGGGCACCACGTTCATCGACGAATGGCAGCACGTGCCCGCCGTCTGGGACGTGGTTCGCCGAGCCGTCGATGACGGCGCCCAACCGGCTTCCTTCCTGCTGGCGGGAAGCGCCACCCCGAATCCCAGGGCTCCCATCCACTCCGGGGCAGGCCGAATCGTGTCGCTTCGCATGCGACCCATGGCCCTGTGCGAACGAGCGGGTTCGAATCCCACGGTCTCCCTGAACGCCCTGCTGCGGGGGGAAGCGGGGGCCCTGAGCGGGGACACCCCCGTCGGCCTGGATCACTATGCCCACGAAGTAGCCGCCTCGGGCTTCCCCGGAATCCATGGCCTACCGGAACGATTGCGCCGCATGCAACTGGACGGCTACCTGCAGCGACTGGCCTCGAAGGAGTTGAGGACGGAGGACGATCCGGTCCTACGCCGCCCCGAAACCCTCATGTCCTGGTTGCGTTCCTATGCGTCGGCCGAGTCCACCACGACCACTTATGAGAAAATCCGTGACGCCGCGGCAATCGGCGACGGCTCCCCTCCGAACCGACCCACCACGCTTCGTTACCGCGACTGGCTCACGAGCATGTGGCTCCTGGACCCCGTCCCCCCATGGCAGCCATTGGGAATCAACCTCGGGGCGCTGGCCTCTTCCCCGCGTCACCAGTTGGCGGATCCGGCCTTGTCGTTGCGTTTGTTGAATGGTTCGGCGAGATCCCTCCTGCAGGGTCATGACGACGTGGTCCTCCCCGGCTGCGCTCCTTTGTTCGGGCGCTTGTTCGAGGCTTTGACGACATTGACCGTTCGCGTGTGCGCACAGGTCTCGGATGCCGTGGTCTCACATCTGAGGACGAAACGTGGCGATCACGAGATCGACCTGATCGTCGAAGGCCCCGAAAGGGAGCTGCTCGCGATCGAGGTGAAACTCACGTCTGCGATAGGCGACGACGATGTCCGTCACCTGGACTGGCTGCGCGGCAAGCTGGGCAGTCGGCTCACGGATGCGCTAGTCGTGACGACAGGGCCCGCCGCGTATCGTCGCAGGGATGGGATAGGCGTCGTGCCACTCGCCCTCCTGGGCCCCTGATTCCTTGGTGTTCTTCCATCACGGGCCCGGGTGGTCGCGATTTCACGGCATCGGGGCGGCCCGATGACCGGCCGAGCCGATCCGGGCCGCCCCGATGTCGCGGACGCTGACCGGTGGTCAGGAGGCGACGAGTCCCGACCCGGCCGGGTTCTGGTAGCCGGCGAAGTTCTGGGTGGCATACCAGGACTTGGTGGCCGAGTTGTAGGCCAAGCCGATTCCCAGCGCATTCGCGTCGGGGGAGACCATGTTGGCGTAGTGACCCGGCGAGTTCCGCCACTGCTCGAAGAGCTGGGCACCGATGTCACCGCTGAGGGCACTGCCACCACGCATGGCGACGTTCTCCGAAGCCGAGCTCCAGCCGCTCGGGTAGCCGCTGGCGAACTGCGGCCGGTGCGACATCGAGTTCCTCGACGCCATCTGCTCGGACCAGTCCTGGGCGATCGAGTCCAGCTGGGCGTAGCGGGTCACGGGGTTGAGACCCAGGCTCACGCGCAGCTCGTTGACCTTGGTCAGGATGGTGCGGGAGTACGCGGCACTGCTTTGCGTGACGGTCGCAGGAGCGCCCTGCACGGCCGTCTGGACAGGCGCATCCGATCCGGCGGAGGCCTGGGCGACCGGAGCCGCGACGAGCGGCACGACGGTCAGCAGGGCACCCGCGAACAAACGCGTCATCTTCATGAAGCAGTCCTCTCTTGGTTAGGGAAAATGGACTGCGAACCACTCCAACACAGGACCCCGGACCCCGTCAGCCCACCCGAAGGAGGAGAACCGGGCAGGAGCGGCACCCCCTCAGTGGTTATTTACCGTTTGACTAGTATGTTTGCCCGCTCAACCAGCCGCTCGGGGATCCCACTCCCCCATCCGAACCCCCGGGCGTGTCACCGAAGGCGACACTGCAAAGAGAACTGTCACGCACCCCGGACGAGAACCGCCCCGGCGCGAAAATCAGCAGATGAATGCATTTACTGACCTTGCGCAGCCCAAAATTTCCTCGCGCCAGCGCGCCATCGAACCGACACTCCATCCGCCTGCTTGAGCGTCAACCAGCATTCGTACCAGTTCGTTCCATCATTACGACCACGAGGCCGAAAGCGCCACTCCACGGGATACCAATTCCACCCCGTCGGTACACCAGCCTTCCAGTCATCCGCCTGCGCTACAGCGCAAGCCTTTGACCACAAGACAAGCGTTCCCGCAGGAAAGACCAGCAGACGTCGAAAAGGCAGGCAGAGGGCGAGAAGGCAAGCGCACCGGGAGCCCCAGGGACGCGCACACCGAACCTCACGACCCCGACAGACCCCACCCCGTCGGTAAGCCAGCCTTCCAGTCATCCGCCTGCGCTACAGCGCAAGCCTTTGACCACAAGACAA
>NZ_DBHHFZ010000011.1:0-13574 GCF_057238465.1 Arachnia sp. | reverse complement strand
GCGTTCCCGCAGGAAAGACCAGCAGACGACGAGAAGGCAAGCGGACCACGGGAAGGCAAGCGGACGGCGGGAAGGCAAGCGGACCAAGAGTGCTCGCAGCGCCACCCACCCGTCAGCGTCCACGGTCGGACCAGCCGGACCCGGGGAAGGCACTCATCTTTAGAGTTCTTGTCGTTTTATCGATTAATTGGCCGGCACTACCCGTCGCCGTCACCCCCCATCCCGGCACATCGCGGACGTCCACCCATCAGCTGACCACACCCCGAGGTACTCCCGGGCGCGATAACACCTCGGACATCCGATGAATTTTCCTACCACTTTCAAACAAATCCGCGTATTGCGCCTTCACTAGGGTTTATACCCAAATGACCCCAAGCCACGAATCGACCAATCCCCCATCCCGCCCCCGCATGGATAAAGTACCGCCAACATTCCCTGCCATATTGTACTTAACTTTCGACAAGTGTTGCCATTTCGTCAGGGCATGCATTACTCTTGTCTCGGCGGGGGAGTTATCCGTCAAATTGTAAACAAACAATTACCGCGGTTACCAAACTTCTTCAGCAACAACCTCCCCCGCCACCTCATTCAAACCAGCAATGGCCAGGCAATAGCCGCCATCTCCTCCATCGCCCACGTCCTTGATCCCGGGGCATCGGTCGGTCCTCGTTCAGTGGTCGACGGGTCCCAGCACCATCAGCTTCTCCGGGTCCGGGAAGGGCACGAACCCCACCTCGGCGTAGAGATCGTGTGCATCGGGGGTAATGAGCATGAGCCGCTTTAGCCGGAGTCGCCGGAACGTTTCCGCCACGGTCCGGGACAGCGCGACCCCGAGCCCACGCCCACGCACCTCGCGCGCGACGTAGACGTCGCAGAGCCACCCGAAGGCAACGCCATCGGTTACCACCCGCGCGTACCCAACCTGCGCGCCGTCTGGCCCGTACACGCCGAAGTTCACCGACGCCGCCGCGGCCCGCTCCACGAAATCGCGGGACCGTCCCAGCGCCCAGTACGCATCCGTCGACAACCAGCGGTGTACGCGTTCCAGATCGAGCCGACCGCGGTCCGTGTCCACCACGAAACCTCCCGGCAGCTCCACCCTGACGTCGGGGTCGGGCACCGCGATCACGTTCTCACCGGTCATGACAGCCTCCTCGCACTCGACGACAGCTCGGTACGTAAACCCTGCAGGCGTTTCCAACATGCCACCGACCATCGCCTTCCCGGAAACGAATCGCCCCTGCCCGGTCAGGCCGGATCACCGGCGGGTCTTCCCGGCCGGATGAACACGACCAGCGCCGCGACGAACGCCACCACGCCGGCGCCCAGCAGGACGTGGAACGAGAGCTGGGTGCCCGTGGTCGTTCCCGCCACCGGATCTGCCGCCTCGGCCACGTTGACGATGGCGGTCGCCACCGCGGTTCCGATGGCCCCGCCGAGCTGCTGGATGGTGTTGAACGCGGCGTTGCCGTCGGTCTGGAGGTCATCAGGAAGGGAACGCAGGCCGTTGGTCATGGAGTTCGAGACGGACAACCCCGGGCAGATCGGGAAGAGCGCGTAGATCAACGCCAGCCGAACGCCTGAGCCGTGAACGCCGAGGACGGCGAAGAGCACGAGGGTCACCACCCCGATGGCGGCGCCGGTGAGGATGGGCCGCATGGGACCGAAGCGGTCCAGGATCCCGCCGCCGAACGGGGGTGAGGAGCGCACCGATGATGCACCCGGGCAGCAATAGACAGCCCAAACACATCCGGGCTGGTCCATGCGCTGGCGGAGGCGGCGTTGGTGGCGAAGACGAGGGCGACGAGGCGTGCATCGAGACGTCGTTCAAACCCTGACACGTTGTTGATCCTCATTTCTCATCTCTCATCCCGGACACGACTGCAGCGCGAATCCCGCCGGTCCAATACTGGCCCCATGCCCTCCGAGCACGCTCCAGGAACCACTCATCGATACACCCACGGCCACGGTGCGGCGGTCCTGGCCAGCCACTCCCGTCGCACCGCCCAGGACTCGGCGGGATACCTGCTCCCCCACCTGCGACAGGGCATGGACCTGCTCGACGTCGGCTGCGGACCCGCCTCCGTCACCGCCGACCTGGCCGAGCTCGTCGCGCCCGGAAGGGTCGTCGGGCTCGACGCCTCGCCCGCCGTGCTCGACATCGCCCGGGTCCTCCTGGCAGAACGAGGCCTTCGAGACCGGGTGGAGTTGATGGAAGGCGACGTGTTCGCGCTGCCCTTCGACGACGACACCTTTGACGTTGTCCACGCCCACCAGCTGCTCCAGCACCTGGACGATCCCGTGGCGGCGCTCGCCGAGATGCGTCGGGTGGTCCGCCCCGGGGGGATCGTCGCCGCGCGCGAAGCCGTGTACTCGGCGGCTGCGTGGTTTCCCCAGCCCGCGGGCATGGATTCGTGGCGGGAGATCTACATGGCCACGGCCCGGGCCAACTGTGGGGAACCCGACGCGGGAAGCAGGTTGCTGGCGTGGTCACGGGCCGCTGGTTTCCGGGATGTGAAGACGTCGGCGTCGACCTGGTGTTTCGCCACCGAGCAGGACCGCGCCTGGTGGTCCGACACCTGGGCACAGCGGTGCCTGACCTCGTTCGGCCCGCAGGCGGTGGAGTTCGGCCTGACCACGACAAGCGACCTGGAGACGATGGCCGAGGCCTGGCGGCAGTGGGGTGCCAGCGACGACAGCTGGTTCGTCGTCGTCCACGGCGAGGTCCTGCTCCGCGCCTGAACCAGCATCAGGTCGGGCCTGCCCCACCCGCGCCACGTCATCACGTTCAGGGACAGGCAGGTCATCCGCTCCCCCGACCTCCTGCACGGCCTGCATGAGGGCCAAGCCGATGTTGGGACGTCACACCCTTGGTCGGGATGTCGCAGGCCTCTGCCTCCATGGAACGTCCATGCCGCTCGGCCTGCTCGGCGAGCTGCCACTCCACCGAATCATCCAGGCCTCGGACAAGGATGGATGCCATCGCAACCACCTCCCTCAAGTGATATCAAACCGCCCGCAAGAGGCACATCGAGAGCCCTGCCACTGGATCATGAAGGTCCCAGAGCCTGGAGGGAACATGTACACATCATCGACACGTCCGTGAAACGTGTCGAAAAATCCCCAAAATTTCGACACGTCCCGCTTGTACGGTTACGCTTCGTGCATGTGGCACCATCCTGACCGCCCGCACCAGAACCTACCTCCGCTCCCACCGGCGAAGGACGTGGAGACGCCGGTGGTCCTGAAGGCGACGGTTGCGGCGAGCAGGGCACTGGCCCGGCTCGACGGGGCCTGCAAGCGATTGCCCGACCCCACCATGCTGATCAACCTCATCCCCCTGATGGAGGCGCAGGCATCGAACGAGATCGAGAACATCGTCACCACCAACGACGAGTTGTTCAAGGCGGCGCACGGGGCATTGACCCAGCCGACCCCACAGGTGAAGGAGGCGCTCCGCTATCGTGAAGCGCTCCGAGCCGGAGTGGAGTCCCTGACCTCGCGCCCCCTGACCAAGCAGACAGCAATCGACATCTGTTCCCGCCTCCTGGGGCGGCCGTCCGTCATCCGGAACACCCCGGGCACCTACATCGGAACCCCCACGAACGGGAAAAGGATCTACACGCCTCCCGAGGGACGCGAGATCATTCTGGATCACCTGAGCGCGTGGGAAAAGTTCCTGCACGGCGACCACGGCGTGGACCCCCTCGTGGTCATGGCGTTGGCCCATTATCAGTTCGAGGCCATCCACCCATTTTTCGACGGCAACGGACGCACCGGTCGCATCCTGAACCTGCTCACCCTGATCGAAACCGGTTTGCTCGAACTCCCGATCCTGTATCTGTCGGGTCACATCGTGCGCCACAAGGACGAGTACTACAGCCTTCTCAACGCCGTCACCCGCTCCGACGAATGGGAGCCGTGGATACTGTTCATGCTGACCGGGATCGAGTCGACGGCCCGCTGGACCCTGGCTCTCGTGGAGGCGACGGATGGCCTACGAGGCACCGTGGAGCACGACATCCGCCGGATCCGGCCGAAACTCCCCGCCGGGGAACTGACCCGTCTGCTCTTCACGCAACCCTATCTTCGAATAGAGAACGT
This sequence comes from Arachnia sp., assembly GCF_057238465.1. Lineage (NCBI taxonomy): Bacteria > Bacillati > Actinomycetota > Actinomycetes > Propionibacteriales > Propionibacteriaceae > Arachnia > Arachnia sp. The sequence continues at coordinate 9,470 of NZ_DBHHFZ010000011.1, read as the reverse complement.
GGTGGACGCGGGACTGGCCCAGCGGCAGACGGCGTCCAAGTGGCTGAATGAGCTGGCCACCACCGGCCTGATCGCCAAGGAGAAGATCGGCCGAAACGTCGTCTACATCAATCAGAAGCTGCTGAACGAACTGTTCACGACTCCCCTGCCGGAATAGGCGGCCCAGCCTGAGCGGCCCGGTGATCCGTGTCTGCCACTGCCCGCCACTCACGCTTTCTTCCCGGGAACGGACGTGGCCAGTAGTCGCCTGCCGAACGCGGCGGGGCTGCTCGGTTCGTACGCGAGGATTATCGCAACGCAGCGGTCAGCAGCCGACGGTTCACCTCGGCCCACCCTCCCGGGCCCTCTCGTAAGCGTCAAGCAGCCTGCGGGCATTGGCGGGGGAACGGAACAGGTAGGCCGTTTCCTGCCACGCGACGTATTCATCGGCGGACATGAGAACGGCGTTCCCCTTGCGGGAAACAATCTCGACGGCAGTGCGATCGGCGTTGACCTGCTCGATGAGCGGGAACAACGTCCTGCGGGCCTCGCTGGCACTGATGGACACGGCCACCCCTCCCCTGAAAGTGGTACGGATCGACGGTCCCAGCCATCGCGCTTCGTTGCCGTTTTCCCTGTACGCCCACAAGGCCCTGGAGGAGGAATCACGGTTGCGCAGCACTCAACGCCGCATATCACCCCTGGAAGAGCAGAATCGGCGTTGAGTGCTGCGCAACCGGGTCGGTCACAGTCCGTTGATGGTGGTTTCGATCATGCTTAGGGCCTGTCGCTCGAAGGCGGGATCCGGGTTGACGAGCATGTGGATGGCGAGCCCGTCCACCAGCCCGTGCAGGAGCGTTGTCACCTCTTCGACATTGAGGTCCGGAGCGGTGAGCCCGGCCCGGTGAAGGTGAGCGACCAAGTGGCGGCAGGCATCCCGGACCGTTGCATAGGCCACATCCAGGACCTCCTTTACGCGCTCATCACCGGGGGCCTCGGCTATGAGCGCGACGTTGACCTCCATCTCGGCCCGCCGTTCGGCGTCGAGGGGCAGAAGTTCCTTGATGACGGCGAGGACTAGCGCACGCGGATCCGGTTCGCGAAGATGTTCCTCGATCCGCCCCTGGGCGCGCCGCCCCACCAGCTCCGTGGCGTGCACGAGCAGATCGGCCTTGCTGGGGAAGACATGCCTGAGCGAGCCAGTGGAGATCCCGGCCTCCGCCGCGACGGTGCGAATGGAAACCCCGCTGATGCCCTGGGCATGGATCACCCGCCAGGTCGCCTCGGCGATCTCCTCCCGGCGCCGGTCGTGATCAATGAGTTTGGGCATCCTCCATGGTAGCGCATTCGTGTTACCATAATTTTTACTAGCACGATCGTATTAACAATTTGGAGGGTCGATGTCTTCTTCCGACACCCCGGCACCGCCGCGGGAACGCCAGACACTGAACGGCGCGATACTCGCCAGCGGCGTGGATCAGGCCATCCAGTTCGTTCTTCCCCTGTTCGCCGGCGCGGTGCTCGGCCTGCCCCCGTGGCAGACCGGAATGCTGGTCGCAGCGAACGCGCTGGCGACGTTCGTGGTTCGCCCGTTCGCCGGTGTGGTCGTGGACCGCGCGGATCGTGGCGTCATCGCCGGCGCAGGTGCGGGGGTGTTCGCGGTCGGGTGCGGGCTCTACGCCCTGGCGACGGGCCTGCCGCTGGCGCTGATCGCCGCAATCATGACCGGCGTGGCCGAGGCCTTCCTGTGGGTGGCGATCCGGACGATCATCGGCGAGCGCCTGCCCGAGGACTCGGGCGTGTTCGCGAAACTGGTGGCCGCGGAAGAAACCGGGGGCTGGGTGATCATGGTGCCCGCGATCATTCTGCTGTCCGCCGCCGGACATCAATGGATGTTCGCCGGCGCCGCCGCCTGCTGCCTCGCAGCCGCCCTGGAGCTTTTCAGCCTGCCGCGACGCGACGTGCCAGATGACGCGCTCGCAGGCGCGGAGCTGTCGGGCATGTCACTTCGGGGGCTCGGCGCCAGGCTGCGACCGATGCTCGCGGCCGTGGTGGTCACGATGACCGCAGAGACGACGATCAGCCTGCTGCTGATCCTGCACCTGCAGCGCGGATTCCATCTCGGGGTGGTGCAGGTCGCCTATGTATTCCTACCGGGAGCCGTCGCGATGGGTCTTCTCCCGCCCCATCTGCACCGCCTGGTCGTGCGGTTCGGCCGCCGCAGGATGCTGATGCTCGGTTCCGTGGCGAGCGCGCTGTTCGCCGTCGCACTCGTCTTTGCACCGAATCCGCCGTGGATTGCGGCACTCTGGGTGCTCTCCGCAGTCACGTGGTCCTGCGTGATTCCGGTGGAACAGTCCGTGATCGCCGAGGCGGCTGGCAGCACGCATCTCGGTCGCGGATTGGGCCTCTACGAGGCGGCGTGTCTTGCCGGGGCGACCATTGGTTCCCTCGCCGCTGGTTTCCTCTACGAATCGGGAAGCTGGCTGCTGGCCTGCGCCACATGCGCGGTGATCATCGCTTCCGGTGCCGTCTTGATCCCGGCCGCGGTGAAACGCCTCGGCGTCACCGACCGCCCCGCACCAACAGATGACTTTTTCGGCCCGACGCCACCTACGAGGCCTTGAAGGCCGTGCGCTTACCTCGCCAACCGGTCGCCCTCAGGAGCCGACACCAGACCAACCCCTGAGAACGGTGTATTGACTCACCGATTTCGATCACAACTTCTCTGCCCCATTTCACGGCGGAAACGCGCCACACCGTATCCGAAGCGACACGCCCACCCCTCCCGGGTTCAACGTCAGGGGGCGACGCCGATCCCAGCGGACCGCCGGCGGGCTAGCCGGGAAGGTTGTAGGCCGACAGGCGAACCCTCCGCTTGGAATGGCTGACCAGGGCATAGCGGCAGTTCTGCAAGGTGCCAAGCTTCATCGACAACTCGTCGGGCAGGCCCAGCAGCCTGGCGATCCCAACCCGGATGGCCAGGCCGTGGCTGGCGATCATGACGGTCTGGTTCTTGTTTTCCTTGATGATGTCGAACAGCGCCTCGCCCACCCGGTCGGCCACCTCGGCCGCGGTCTCACCGGTCGCCGAGCGGCGGAAATCCTGCCCACTGCGACGGAACTCGACCAGTTGGGGGAACTCCTGCGACACCTCGTCGATGCTGCGTCCATGCCAGGAACCGCAGTGAATCTCCCGGAGCCTCTCGTCGGTGCGCACCTCTTGGCCGGTCAGCTTCGCAACCTCGTCAGCGGTCTGCTTGGCTCGCAGAAGATCGGACGCATAGATCGCGTCCGGTTCGAGGCCCGCCATCGACGCCGCGACCGCCTGGGCCTGCCCGAGGCCCACATCGTTGAGCGGCTCGTCCAACTGCCCTTGAAACACCCCGAGCGCGTTCAGCCTGGTTTCGCCATGCCGGATCAGGATCAGTGTGGTGCTCACGAAACCTCGATTCTTTCCTTCTCGGTGACCTGGTCAATGTCCAGCGGAACCGCTGGCGCGTCCTTCCACAGCCGCTCCAAGGAGTAGAGGGCGCGTTCCTCGCTGCGCTGCACGTGCACGACGATGTCGAGATAGTCGAGCAGCACCCAGCGGGCCTCACGGTCGCCCTCGCGCCTGGCGGGTTTTACCCCGCGCCTGAGCAGCGCCTCCTCGATTCCGTCGACGATGGCGCTGACCTGGCGTTCGTTGTTCGCCGACACGATGAGGAACACGTCGGTGATCGCGAGGTGCTCCGAGACGTCGAATGCGACGATGTCCGTACCCAGCTTGTCAGCTGCCGCCTGGGCGGCGACCTTTATCAGGTCGAGGATCTGTTCAGGAACGCTCACGTGTCTCCAGCCGTGTCTTGCTGCGGGCACAGCCCGCGTTTGGCAATGTACCGGACGATGCCATCCGGCACGAGGTACCAGATCGGTGGCCCCTGCTCGGATCGGCGACGGCAATCCGTGGACCGGATCGCCATGGCCGGCACCTTGAGCAACGTTACCTTGTTGACCTGCGGATGAGCGATGTCGACCTCGACCATGGGGACACCCGGACGCGACCCCCACGAAATGCGCCAGGCCGGACAACTCGTCGGCGCCCCGCCAGCTGAGGACCTGGGTTGACGCGCCCACACCAGCGCTGAAGAACAGGTCGGCATCACCTCCGCTCTGGACGCGCAAGTCCTTGAAGGTGTCGACCGTGTAGGTATCACCGAGGCGCTCGATCTACGCGCAGGCTCCTGATCAGACTGACCCGACCACCTCATACCCTGATCCATGTGAAGAACTTTCTCCGCATCACCCTGGGCCTGCTGTTCATCGTCGCAACGTCATGGCTGCCGTCCCCGGCGCAGGCGTGCGCCTGCGGGGCCTTGGTGACCGACTCGGATGCGAACATCAATGCTGAGACCGCGTTCGTGGTGATGAACGACGGGCGGGAGCGCATCGACATGGTGATGCACCTCGATGGTGAGGCTTCCACAGCGGCCTGGATCATGCCGCTGCCTCCTGGGGGAAAGGTCAGCTTGGGTGACAAGGATGTCTTCGACCGGCTCAAGGAACTGACCAAACCTCGCCCCCGGTACGTGCCACAGTTCCTGCCCGACTCCAGGGACAGAGGACCGCAATCCGGGGTTGGTGGCCCCATTGATGGAGCGGCTCCCGGGGTTCAGGTCGTCGACGTCCAGACGGTGGGGCCGTTCGAGGTGACCACCCTGCAGGGCACCAGCGCCGCCGCGGTCAACGACTGGCTGAAGACCAACGGGTTCCCGGCCCGAAAAGAGGTGGAAACAACTTTTCAGGAGTATCTCGACGCCGGCTGGCAGATCACCGCGACCCGGCTGACGCCCGGCGGCGACTCGGCGGCGCTGTCGAACGGCCTGGACTCGCTGCGCATGGAGTTCCCCACCGACGAGCCGATCTATCCCATCAAACTGTCCAGACACGCCCGGACACGCCAAGGGGTGAAGCTCTTCGTGCTGGCGGATCACCGCATGGATACGCAGGGACCGACCTCGTATTCACACGACCTGACCGTCAAATTCGCCGGGAAGGTCCCGGCCAGTGAGCTGGGCCTCGGCGATGGTGAACGCTACCTGACAGCGGTGGAGGGCAACTTCGAGCCGACGGAGCTCACCGATGACATCCGCTTCACCCAAGCCGATTCCGACGAGGAAAACATACCCACCTACGAGGTCGCCATCCCCGTGTGGAAGGCCTACCCGGTGCTGTTGCTGCTTATCGGCGGGCTCACGTGGCTGCTCCTCCACCGACACCGCAGGAAGCGACTGGCGAACCCTGCGCGCACCGGGCACCCGTGACCACGTCTCGAACGCTGGTGAGGCATCGTGACGAACTTCCATCGGCGGAGACCGTCCGTCGTCTCTGTCACGTACAGTGGGGCCATCCGATCCGATCGATTCGCCGCGACGATGGCGAATCGGAAAAGGCCTCGACATGACCTTCCTGCCTCCGCAACCCCTTCCCCCGGATCTCATCGCCTGCCTTGAACGAGCCGATGAGTTGATGGAGAGGAAACCCGGAATCGCCCGCGACCTCCTCCTGGACAAAGCCGCCGAACTCAGCATCTCCGAGCCGCACCTCGTTCCCCCGTTCCTCGAGGAGGGCGCCCGGATCGCGCTCTACAGCGAACAACTGCCCACGGTGAGACAGCTGTTCGCCAAGGCCCGCGAGGCCAGGCAGACTCACGGTCTACCCATTGACGAGGAACACCACCGCAGGGTTTTCCGGGAGTTCGTCTCTCGCGGCGCCCTCGGTGCCACGGAGCTGACGGCCGAGGCGGCCTCCCTGCTGCAGCGTTGCCCCACCAGTGAGGCCCTGGACTACTTCATCGGGTTGATCGTTGACCGTGCCAGGATCGGGATACCGCCGTATCCGCGGTTCGCGGACGATGCCCGACGCCTGATAGAGGCGGTGGGAGCGGATCGGGTCGTGGTCGAGAACCGTTTGCTGCGTGACCTCCTCGAAACCGCGCACCTGTCCCAGGCGCCGGAGGATTTCTGGAAGGCCTACCGCGACCGGTTCATCTCCTTGGCCAGGCAGGATCCACAGGTTCGTTCGGCGCTTTTCGAGCTGAACCCCACCGAGGTCGGATCCGATACCTGGCTCGACCTGATCGAAGCCACGGGAATCGCGGACGACCTCCGCTCCGGGAACCGTGACGCCGTCGCATGGCTGACGCGGTTCGTGGACTCCCGCTGGCATTACACCTACTGGAACCGGCTCAGCCGCCTGGTTCGCACGCTGCCCCTGACCGGGGCGACGGTACGGTTAAGGCACCCCATCACCCCCGAGCTGTGCGACGCGCTGCTCGAGGCGGGTGCTGACGTACCGGAGGAGCTGTTTCCCACCTGGTTCAACGGCTGGATCAACGGCGAGGACCGCCCGGATCTGACCCATCTGGCCCGCAGCCCGTTCTCCAGTAGGAGTCTTCCCGCTCTTGTCGGGTTGCTCAGAGAACATGCGGAGGTCCTGCTGGCCCACGCGGGCAGCCGCGCGATGCTCGGTTCGTGGCTCGGCGCAGCCGTGGACGAGTCATCGACGATGCTCACCGCCCTCGACGGGCTCCGCGCCGTCCGTCCCCTGTTTTCCCCGCAGGGGCACGCTCTGTTTCCCGAGCAGATGTCCAGGCTTCTGCAGCTCTGCGCCGGCCCCCGGCTCCTCGCCGGGGCTTTCCATGACGGCATGCTCATCGAGTACACCTGGCCCGCCCTGGAGGCGGCGGTCGCCGAGCTGCACCGTGACGACCCCACCGCAGCAATCACCTTCCACGAATCCGGGACGGCGCTCGGGGTGGCGGCCCGGGGTCGGGTGATCTGGATCGACGGCGATCAGCGCATCACCGAGGCGAGATTCCACCAGCCCCGTCTGGGTGCCAGACCTCAGGAGTGGCGTTATGTCCTGAACGGCACCGTCACCGGCTGCCACTGGCTGCGCGGCAGCACCTGGTGCCTCACCTGGTCCGATGACCCTGAAACCCACCGGGAAACGCCGCCGCCGGAACCGCCAGCCGCCCAAGCGGGGCGGGTGGCGCTCCCCGGGGTCGGTGAGAGCTGGTGGATCGACGAGGACGGCGCCCTCCACCGCGAGGACGGTCAGCTGTTGTTTCCCGCTCAGGACGAGTTCGGCGACACGCATTTCCTGCACCGTGTCCCGTTGAGCGGCTGGCGTTGGTTCCGGATCCGTGATGCAGCTGTCAGCGCGAGGCTCCGCGCCGTGACACCCGAGGATGTCACGTCGCTCCTGAACGTCGTCCCGGAAACAGAGCTCCAGCACGGCCGGTTCTCCACCTGGCCCACATCAGGGGAACCGATCGCCCCGGATGTCCGCGCGGCGGCGGAGAATCTGCTGGGAACCACCGATCCGGCCCTGACGGATGCCGCGGTGTGGCTCGCTTGCCGGGTCAAGGCGTTGGCCACCTGGGCTGCTGACCTGCTGAGCCCACCCGCGGAGAAACCCGTCACCACGTCCCTGCCCGGGCCCAGTCTGAAGGTGGCCGAGTGGCTGGGTCACGGCTCCAGCGCCTCCACCCGGGAACAGCTGATCGAGGTGCGCAGGGCGTTGACCGGTGAGAACGTGACGGTGGGCATGCTTCCCCAGCTCGAGTACCTGCCTCTGGTCCTGCCGGAGGTCGTGCTGGCCCTGGCCTCGGCTCCGCTGCTGGACCGCGACGTCGTGGCGGGAGCTGCCGCCGCCGTCGCGGCCGTCATCGATTCCGGGCTCTATTCACCGGATGCCGTCGTCTTCACCTTCGAACACACCCGGGACATGCCGGTTCACCACCCCGGCAGCCTGATCGATACCCCGACCGGCCCCGCCATGTTCCTGCGGATGCCAGGAGGGTCCTACGAGATGACGGTCTACTCGCCCGGCGGTGGTGTCCCCGAGCATGTTGACGGCGCCCCGACCACGGTGTTGCTGCGGGCCCAAGGGATTCCCGCCGAGGAATTGACGGCGGCCTTCCAGGCGCTGCTCTCCACGGGGGCACCTGAATGGCGTCCCGGCAAGGTCGCCCAAATGGCCGAGGGGCTGGGGTGGCTGCGCGGCGCCGTCGCCCTTCTCCTGGGCGGGCCGCGCAACTTCAAAACGTGGAAATCCGATTTCCTGCCGAAGGAGCTGCGCGTACTGCTGGGACTCACACCCAAGGAAGCCGAAATGGCGAGGGCATTTCTGCGGGACCAGGACCCTCTCCACCTGATGAGGATTCTCGCTGCCGGGTCACGGGACCCCGAAAGGGTGGTGACCGAAGGACTCGACGTGGACGCGATCATCGAAGATTTCGGCTTGGATGAGGATGCCGTCCGATTCCCGGATGAGGTCTTCCTGGCGGCGGAGCAGGAATTCCCCTACGCCGGTGCAAAAAAGTTGGAGGCGCTGCGTTCTTCCGAAGAGCTCGAAAAATCCCTGATCTCGACGTGGCTCTGGCTGACCACCATGCTTCGCCGCGACGATCCGCTGCGTGCCTGGCTGGCCGGGCGTCTCGACGACTTCGAGTCCGGGTTCGACCCCTCCCCCTATCGAGGGATCCAGGCGGATCTGCGCGTGCCCGGCGACGGCTGGTCGCAGGATCCGCTGATCACCGCACCCGGGATCGTGGCGGAGGTGGCGGCCAGGTTCGGGCTCGCGGAGGATTCGGCCCGTTATTGGCTCCAGCTCCTGGCCCTCCACAACCCCACCGACAAGAACATCGCCCTCTGGAACGGATGGCGGAAGGCCGAACGGGAGAGGGCCGCCGCTCCTCTGTTGGAGAAGGACCTGATCGTGCGGGCCAGGCGTGCGCGCGCGGGACGTTCCCTGTTCCTGCCCGGCGGCTGGCAGGAGGCGAAAACCCCCTACCTGCCCATGGAGTCGTGGAAGTCCTCGCTCTACAACCTCGAGGCGGCGCCCAAGGTTCTTCCCCGGCTGCCCGTGGTAGTTCCGTTGGTTCCTTTCGGGCAGCTTTTCACCGACGCGTGGCGACGTTGCTTGTCGGGGGATGTCCCCGGCCAATGAGCAGAACCTTTCCGTGGCGACCGACAGGGTCGCGGGCGATATTCCCGCGACCTCCAGATCGCCCCGCTTCACTACCCCTTTGTCCCGATCAGCGGCTTTCACGTGTGCGCTGTTCCGGGTGTGATCACCTGAAGCCCCACGACCCGGGCCGCCTTGCCGAGCCTGTGGTCGTAGGCGAGAACCGCGGTGGCATCGAGTCGCATCGCCGCTTCGAGGTGCAACGCATCGAGAGTCCGCAGGTATGGCATGGGCAGCAAACCTGCGCCGCGGAGACGTACCTCGCCCCAGACTGGCCCCGGTGAAGGTCGCTCGGGCTTTCACCAAGGCCTCTGTGACACCACGAGATCGGCGACTCGGTAAAGGAGCGAGCACACAGGGAGGCTTATTCATAGGGGCGTTTTGATTTCCCCAAACTATCGTTTTGCCCCGAGCGGGGCGTAAGGGCGGCTTGCCTGATCTGAGACAATCAAAGTGTCCTACCACAAAGACTCTCAG
>NZ_DBHHFZ010000010.1:0-134592 GCF_057238465.1 Arachnia sp. | reverse complement strand
AGGACAAAGCGCTAGCTGAGGAAAACCGAAACACCCCTATGAATAAGCCTCCTAGCGTAGTTAAACTTATTCACTACCATCTTTAAACGCGCCCGGCCAGGATTTTTCTGGCGGACACGCCGCCCGTGAATAAACTTCACTTTAGCCCTAATTGTGCCCGTTCCCCAAATAAAGTCAGATTCGGCGGCTGTGAGCCGCTCAACCATCGGCCCCGAAACAGTTACGCCAACCTTCGCATCAGTACATGACGGACGAACGCGGCCCTATGGTCCCGGGACGTGGGAAGACCCACATCGTCCGTCATGTCTTCACGACGACGCGCAGCGGGAGATGAGGTGTTTGGGACGTGTTTCGGGCGATGCTCTGCGGCGCTGGTGACACTTCGCTGATCAGCGACGATTTCAAAAAGTTGGTCACCGCAATGGGAGGCGATCCCTGGCACTACCAGTCCGGGACCATTTCGTATCTCAACCATCCCCGTGCCGACTTCCGACGCAACTCGGCACGCACCGTCGCCGAGGCAGATGTGCTGGTGTTCGTGATCCTGGAACGTTTCGGTGAGATCTCCTGGGACACCGAGTTGCGGGAAGCGGTCGGCAGGGGGAAGGCGATCCTCATCCTGTGCCTGCAGACCACCTATCAGACCTTCCTGGAGGATCGGGGCCGGTCATCTGCCCTCGACCCACGCCTGTTCAGGCTCCTCCAGGAACTGGAGGTCAACCACTCGATGACCATCGTCCCGTTCACCCAGAACACCTTCCTGGACGTGCTGCGGCGCCAACTCTCGCAGCTGTTCCGGCTGAGCCTGTTGACGTTGGAGGAACGCCACCGCCGCGGCGCCGTGACATCCATCCTGCGCAACCCAGAGTCGGCATCTCCCCACGATCTCGAGCTGATGAGGATCATCGCCCTGGACGAGCTGGAGGAGAAACGGCTGCGCAAGGAGGCAATCCTAGGTCTCGCTTCCCGTGACGGCGTAGACGACGAAACCCTCCTGGAGCTCGCAGGCAGCCTTGAACAAGGGGTTTCGCGGCTGGCCTTCGCGCAGCTCCCGCGGCTGATCAAGACACGTCCGGTCTCCCTGTCCCTGCTCGAGGAACTGACCGAGCTGGCAGGGGATTCCGACGACGTGGGCCTGCCCCGGCGCCTAGTCGCATCCCTCTTCAGCATCGACCCGGAGATCGCGGTGACGGTGCTCGTGGGCATGCCCAGCCTGGAGGTCGGCACGCGCAGACGGATCGCGCAGTTGCTGTTCGAGCATCAGCACACCATCCGCTCCGTCATGCCGGAGGCCATCAAACTTCTGCGGCGCTGCATCACCGGAGACGGCGAACGCAACTGGCTGAAAAGAGCCAAGGCCCTGCTCGCCGACTGGGAGAGCGACGCCGCCGCTCCTAAAGCCACATCCTGAGACATCGGCGCCCATCGCACCGCACCGATCCCAGGTGGGGGCAAGTTACACTAGGTGTGAATCGCCTCCAGCGTGCCGAAACAGAAAGGGGGCACGACGTGGAACAGGTTTCCGTTTTCGACATCACCGCTGCCCTCTTGAACCGGGCACCGGGCGGCGAACTACCCACCCTGAAGCTGCAAAAACTGTGCTTCTACGTGTACGGCTGGTACGCCCACCTGACAGGAGAACAGCTGTTCCCCGAGACCTTCTACGCCATGGAGAAAGGCCCTGTGGTCGGGGAACTGCTCAGCGCCCACGCCGGTTTGAAAAAGTTCACCCAAGAACAGCTGGCAGACCAGTTCACCGAACGGGAAGTCGATCCACAGCCCCTGAGCCCATACATCGAACGGATCGTCGATGCCGTCTGGGACAAGCACCGGAACACCCATTTCATGGATCTCGTGGATCAAACCCATGACGAATCCGTCTGGATCACCGCTTGGGAGGGACGGCGCCCGGGCTCAAAGCGAGGAAATCTGCCCGCCGAGGACCTAGTGGAGCATTTCCTCCTGAAGAAGCGGCCACCCCAGGAGCAGCTGGATCTTCCGTTGAGCCTGGTTTCCCGCATCTGTGAGGAAACCCTCGCCGAGGTCGACGCGCCGATCGAGTCGGCCACGCCATTCGTCGAGACCATCCGCCGTCTCCAGCAGGTGTCGTGACCTCCGTCGACGCCCTGCTGGAGCAGCAGGGCTACGTCTGTGAACTCCTCGGCGAGGAGCACTGGTTCATGAGCTTCGACGCCGGACCACGGGGAACGGCGTTGACGGACTGGCTCAACGACCACGCTGCGCCGTATCACGCAGAGGGCTTGTGCAAGGTCTGGATTCTGTGTCCGACCGACAATCCTTCCGACGTGCTCGGATATTTCACCTTGTCCGCGCATTCGGTGAAAGTAAGCGACATAGGGAAGCGGGACCGGACCGTTTCAAAACACAACGCGAATCGCGTCAACAATTTACCTTCCCTGCCCGCGCAGCTCTTGGGAAAATTTGCCCTGGATGAATCCCTCCAAGGGAAAGGACTCGGAGAGCTGCTGATGCTTGCGGTGTTTGATCGCTATTTACAAGCCGAGAAGACAATCGGCTGCAAATTCTTGATCGTGGAGGCTCGTGAGGAAGCGCTGGCGAACTACTACGCCACGCGTTACGGCTTCCGGCAGAACATGACCCTGCAGGGCGGGCTCACCGCCCTCTATCTGTCAACCGCGAACCTGCGCCTCCAGTACGAGCAGGCGCTCAACATCGCCTGAGAGCTCCTCCTCACCCTTGGGGGAGCGCGGAGCCCATCCCCGCATGAAGGGGCTTCGGCCTGATGACCAAGGAGGTCGGCAAAGTCGGTTGGGTGGGATGCGGGTTAGTAGTCTGATGGCTCGCTTGAGGTGTCTTATCAAGACTCTGGCGACGGCGATGGCGCGTGGGACCGCGGCATCCCGTATCAAGTACTTGGTAGGGATTTCTTGGTTTCAAAAATGGGGCTGACCAGGTCAAGTCAATCTTCTCCTTCATTCGTCGCAGGCCGAGGTCCGATGCACTCCGCACAGCAGGTCAACAAGAATGTCCGCCCTGATCGGAATCCTGAGCGACTTGTTGAAGTTATCAGTAGAAAGCGTCACGACAAGATACCCCTCATCCTCCACTACAGAGAGATAATGGATCTTGAATTCATCGTCCGGAGATTCACTTCCGTCGCCTCCCAGTTTTCTCTTGGTGTGCGAATCAAACAGTTCAAATCTTCCAGAGTTCGCGAAGACAAGCAACAGAGAAGAGTCGGGGCTGTAGGAGATGGCGGAAGCGCCAACGTTCTCCAACGAGTATCCTTCTCCGGTCGGCACCCATTCCTCGCCATTCAACCTGAACTCCTGGATCAGTGCCATTTTGGATGAAGCGATGGCAATACGTTTTCCATCAAGGCTCAGCGTGGCTCTTTCGGCCCACCCACCGGGCAGATCGATATAACGCGTGTTTGGCTTGGAAGCACTGTCATCCATGGACCAGGTCGTGATGCTGATACGAGCTCCGTCATAGGCGACGATGCGACCAAGGGAAGGGCCGATCCGGTATTCGAGTATCGCCGGAGTGTTTTCAATTCTCTCATTCGTCAGGCAGTCGTGGGCATCATGGTATGAGCCATGCATGAAGTCGCACACGAGCTGCTGTCTCTCCGCCGCCGCCCGATCTGTCTCAAAACCGGGACCCGGTCGGTAGGAGATGCCGACCGGCAGCGTCTCAAATTTTTTCGGCGTGGATCCATCTCGAACCTCCCAGTACTTTTTTCCCCTCTCGACCACTCCGCCGGAACCATCGGGCCTCGGCAACAGCCATCTCGAAGATGACCAGTCTCCTTCTGAGTTGTTCTTCAGGGGTCGCCTCCTGCCGTCACTGGTGATCTGCAGGTCAGAACCACCCCAGGGGATGGATGCACCGTCTCGCGTGCTCAAAGATGTGGATTGCTCATCCACATGCCACGGGACTGCATCTGCGGAGAACGAGTACCTGCCTATGGTGCCATCGCTGCGTCCAACGAATAGCCCTTCCGAGGGGCTCACCGCGACAAGCATTGGCGAGAGAACCCCTTGTGGAATCAAAGTGGCACCATTGATTTTCACCGGTGGCCCCAGCTCGACAACGTGACACCCAATAAGTCTCAGATCTCCCTTGCTGATCGACAGCTCGCTCCCGGAGTCGGTCAAATACCCGCTGCCCACAACAATCTTGCCATCTCCACAGGTGTGGACCGATCCTGATTGATCAGGAGATTTACCAAGTGGAGTCGGTTCAATCTTACCGTCTTCACCCACGGTTATCCTGAAAAGATCTTGTTCTTTTTTGACCAGCACGGCATTGTATCCGAACCGATACAGTGCGAGCGATCCACGCTCTTCGGCTCCCTCCATGACAAAAGTCGAATCGGAGAAAGAGGTTCCCACTGTCCCGGTGCTCGTCACCCAGATGGAGCGCGGTTCCTTCTTGTCATCCAGCCATGTCACCGCCGAATGGGCGTCTGTCGGAATCTGCAACGGGATGATGGCCGGTTTGCCATTTTTGAGCACCAATGCGACAAGACTCCCGTCGGCCTGTTTGATGGTGAGCGCATCGGGTTCCTCATGAATGACATATCCGGGAACCTCTACTTCTTCGGTCAGCCCAGTGGGCGTGGCTATTCTGACACGACTGCTCTCCAAAGAGCCTCCTTCGGATTTCATTTCCACGAATCTATACGCGGTCTGGGGATTTGAGATGGTCAGATCCCCCTCAACTTGATATTGAACACCCTCTATCGTGTGAAAGAACAAGCGTTCAGTACCGGGAGACCCGTAACTCCCGACCGCCAACACCGCCACGCCAGCGAGTGCGGTGTCAAATGTGCAACTCACATCTTCTTTTTCGAAAAGTACCTCGACCTCATGGGTGTGCCAGTCTATTTTCAGCGCCTTGGTGTCCGTGCAGGCCAGGAAGACGTTTCCCGGCACCTCGATCAGATTGACCACTTTTCCGTCCACCTGGAATGACTGAATCGGGTCACCCGAGCCTCCCAGCCATGTGGCAACAGCCGTTTTTCCCTCGCCGGAGCCAGGCCCCCACGCCGTCAGGTATCGACCGGTTGGGTCAACCGACATGCCGGTGAGAGATTTTGCCTCCGTCTCCCTCGCCAGGGACATCGTGCCCATCAAGGGACCTGTTTCGTTTGCGGCCGTGATGAGCGCCGATCGAATCGATGTGCCGCTCCCCATGCGCCCGGCTTTTACGATCATGTCCACCGCTCGTTCCGGCAGAACGGGCAGAGTCAGAAGCCCTTCAGCGGCCAACGCATCCGCCTGCGCCTGCTGCGAGGATTCCTGAGCCCGCATCGCATTGCGCACCGCAGCGATGGTTGCGATGATCGCCCCGACCAGGAGAACCGATAGCACAGCGAGTATCAGGTTGTTCCGGACACGCTGGCGGGAGCGAAACCGCAACTCGTCAACGTTCAGGTCATCCGGATCCTGCCCAGTCACGGAGCTGTACAGCGGAACGAGGTCGATGTCCTTGGCGCGTCGCGGAGAGACGGTGAACTCGGTGTATTTCTGCTCCGTCTCGAAAAGTCCGCTCAGTGCCTCCGGAAGCTGTTCAGGGCTTTCGAAATCTTTTCCTCCCCACCTGAGGTTCACTTGGTCGGTGCGAACCAGAAAAAGTCTTTCCTTCGACCCCCCCCTCTCCAGCCAAGTCCGAATTTCGGTGTCAACCCAGGGTGACTTGCGGGTCGTCGAATCCACCAGGACGACAAGATGCCGGCTCAGCCCGAGCCCCTCCTTGATGTGTTCATCCAGCGGGCCATTCCTGAGCGAGATCCGATCCAAAAAGATGCGCAACCCTTTTCCGGAATGCCTTTTGTCGAATGCATACAGCGCATCTCGCAGGGCGGCGGCATGCCTGCCTGAACTTTCCGACCTGTACGATATGAACAGATCATATTCTTGAGACAGATTCTCGCTCATGAGCACTCCTTCGGGCGCCTGGATTCAAGGACAACGCGATTTTCCGACGTCATCGTTTCCACTCCATTGCGCACAATTGCAATCTTGCTTTCTCCCACCTTACGAAACACCGAATCGCATTCGGGCCCCACCCAGGAGACCTCCTCATAATCATTTCGTTCGATCTGCTCATCCTTCGCCAGTAGTTCGTTCGGATTCAACTCGCGCCGCCAATATCGGCGCACTGATTCGTCGCAGTTGTCTGAAATATCGGGATAGGTGTACCCATCTATTTGCAGCAGGTTTTCGTCGACCCACAAGAGCGACTTGAGGCCAAACGACCTGCCTCCAGAAATTTCAGCACTCTCGCGCAACTCGCCAGGAATTGCCACGGAGTTCCAGCGCTGCTTCATGGATACGAGATCAATCACGTGCACGACGCTCTTCGGACTGCACGCTCCCCCAGAGCCGTACCCTTCCACCGCAAGCGAGAGCCCGTCGGGCGCGAGCGCGAACTTGTTTATCAGTCCATCGACTTGAGCACTGGCCAGGGGTTTGCCCGTCGTGGAGAATTTCACGATGACCCTCCCACCGCCACGCGCAAAAGCCGTCTCGGATGGGTATCCGATCCAGAATGCGCCCGGACCCGCCGCCACGAGCATCGGCGGCTCTGCATGTTTAATTTGCCCGGAGATGCGAGTTGCCGGGATCTGCAAGTCAACGACCTTGGCCACCTGCATCTTTTCGTCAAATATTTTCAAATGCGCCTTGTACCCGCCCGGGATCTCTTGTGCGCAGAGCAAGATGATTTCATCACCTCTCGGCGCAATACTGTTGCATCCGGCCTCGACACTCATGGAAGGCCCCTCCCCAGATTCATTCACGATTCTCAACCTACCCACATCCTCCGGCGCATAAGACCAGGAATGGGCAATTAAAAACGCCACCTTGTTCCTGGGCAATGGGACGACCTGCACACCTTGAAGATCGTTCTCAACGGAATCCACGATCTGCGGAACCCCGTTCGGCCAGATAGTCAGGTTGTTGCTGTCATTGATGGTTACGGCGAAGGACGCGGCAGCATATGTGGCCCCCGATGTCGATGTTTCTCGTTCTTTGCCATGAGCACACCCGACGATAAAGGCAGCCCCGACAAAACTCACGATGAGGCGCAAAAAATTCTTCTTCATCATGATTGCAATCCCCTCGAATTGTTTATTCACTCGGGACATCCTCACTCCCCCTCCCTCGGTAGTCTCGCCGCCAGTAGGTGCACCCACACGACCACGAAGCCGGCTGCGACTGCGGGCGCCACCCACCAGTCGCGCAGCCCCGGACCTCCCTTGGTGGTGAACCACCACACCGCCACCGCCGACCCTGCGACGTGTCCCGCGACCGCCACCTTCAGCACCGCCCCGGGGTCGACGACACGGGTGCCGTTGATGGCGCGTTCCACGCACGCCGCCGTCGTCACCAGGCCGAAAGCCACCGCCCACAGGGTCAGTTCCCGCCAGCCGCCGCCCTGCCCCGGGCTGTACTGGGTACCCGCCCACAGCTGGGTGAGAAACACCAGAGGCCCGTACAGCAGCACCCATCTCAGCGCCACCCCGATCCCCACCGACACAGCGTTGTTCATTTCTTCCTCGCTTTCCGTTCGTCACACCCTCCGCTGGCCGTCAGATACGAGTGGGCGGGCCCCGCCCCGCCGGCGAAGAGAGGAGTTCCGATGTCTCGAACCTGCCCCAGGTGCGGCCACTACCTTGGTTCCGCGACCGTCTGCGCCAAGTGCGCGTCCAGCCAGCCGCTGGTCTCCCGACCCCGGCGTACCCCGCCGCCACCGCCGCCCGCGGCGCCGCAGAACCACTCCGCGCCGGAAAGCCCCGCCTCGCCGCCCCGCCGCCAACCCACCCCCTCGGGTGGTTCGGGTCTGTTTTCCGTGCGTGGCACCGTCAGCGACGGCGGCCCCGTCAACATTTCCTGGGCGTGGGGTGTGATGCCGGTGCGCCTGCTCCTGTGGACCGCCACCCTCGGATTGCTGCTCACCAAGGGCCAGCGGCTGATCGTCGCGGGCGTCACCAACCTGACGCTGGCCTTCCTGCCCCTGATCCTGGTGGCCCTGTTCGGTTTCTGGCTCCTCCAGAAGATCGGACTGGGCGGCCTTCCCGGCTGTCTCGGGTCGATCTTCGGCAGCACCGTCAGCAAGGGCACCGACATCGGCATCCGCGGTATGTTCCGGCCCCGGCCGGGCTGGCGGTTCGTCGTCGACCACGCCAAGGGCCAGGAGTCCGTCCGCCTCGCCGCCGATGTTCCCCTCCACGAGGATCATCTCGTGGTGGTCCACGGCCCGAGGTTCGGGGGCACTCGCGACGCCTGGCTGATCCAGGGCATCTCCCCCGTTTCGTTCACCCGTCTGGGCCGGGGGCTCGTAGGCACCGTCGTGCGGCTGGCGCTGCTGGTTCCGGTGTGCGTCTGGCTGTTGGGCCTGTGACCTCATCGCCGTCTCCTGCGGTTCGCCCACCAGACCCGGATGCCCGCACCGGCGTCCCTCACAGCGGTGTCCACCGTGTTCGTGATCTCCTCGGGCAGTTCGAGCTCGTTGATCTGGAGTTGTTCCTCGAGCCACTGCGAGGCCACCTCCCCCACCCGCCACTTGACCGCCTCGACGGCGACGGCGCGGTTCAGCATCATCCCGACCTCCGCCATCGCCTCCCGAGACATCGGGATGCGCACACCGCAGGCGGCGGCCTCCTCGAGTAGCCGACGGGCCAGGTCGCACTGCTCATCGCAGCGGTCCGCGGCCCCCAGCCCGGCCCCTGCGGCCGCTTCCGCCCGCTCCGCGGCCCGGCCTGCCAGCCGGGTTTCCTCGTCGCAGTCCCGCAGCGACTCCCGGACCCGCTCCAGGTGCCGGCCCGCCAGGTTGCTGGTCTCCTCCGCGGCGACGATCCGTTCCTGCTGGGCACCGGAGGCCGCCAGCTGCTGGTCCAGGGCCTCCAGGACAGGTGCCAGCCTTTCGCCGCGGAACCGGTCGGCCCGGGTGTCGCCCCAGTGCTGCCGCAGCTCCTCCCCGGCCCGGCGGAACTCGTCGGCCACCCGCCGCAACCCGGTGTCCCCTGCGTTCACGACATGCCCCGATCCATTTCCCGCAGGATCTCGACGACCTCGTCCAGCGACGCCTCCGCCGCGACTCCCCGTTCCCCCACCAGGCCCGACGCCCGTTCCTGGACCCGCAACTGTTCTCGCGCCGCGGCGGCGTGATCCTCCGCTGATGTCGTCGCCTGCCGGGCCTGCCACAGCGCCGAATCCGCCAGCCGCCGGGAGTCGTGGGCCCGCTCCAGGTGTCCCGCCCCATCGGCGTGTTCCTCCTGCGCCACGGCGGTGTCGCGTTCGGCTTCGGCGGCGGCCGCCCGGGCGCGACCCGCGGCCTGGTCGGCTTCCCGGCACGCCTCCACCGCGGCGGCGCACGCCTCGACCAGCTCCACCACCCGTTCGCGGCGCCGCAGCAGCCGTGCGCGGCGTTTCCCGCCCGCGGTGCGCAGCTCGGCGTCGATCCGTCGCAGCTCGGCCTCGGCGGCCGCCAGCCGGGCCGCGCAACGCTGCGTCATCAAACCGACGACCTCCTGGACCCGCCGGGCCCGGGTCGTCGCCCCTCCGGCCCGTTCCCGGGTTTCCGCCACCCGCTCCGAGACATCGTCGAGGGCCTTCTCCTCGCGCTCCAGACGGGCCACGGTCTCCGCAGCGGCGTTGCCCGAGCCGGTGGTGTTGGCGCGCAGGACACTCAGGGTGTCGTCGAGTTGCCGCTGCGCCAGCCGGGCCGGTTCCAGGCGGGAACTCGACCCGGCCCGGGCCGCGATCACCCGTTCCCGGAACTCGCGCAGCCTCCCGGCCAGCACCGCCGGCTCCGTCACGACATGCCCCGATCCAGTTCGCGCAGAACGTCGATGCGGTGGTCGAGGAGCTCGATCAGCGGCGAGATCCGTTCCGCGTAGGTGTCGAACGCGGCCTCGACGCGGGCCCATTCCACCTCGAACTGCCTGGCGCCCTCGCCCCGCCACACGCTCTTCAGTTGCGCATAGGCGACGGTGAGGTGGTGGAAGGCGCCTGCGACCGCGAGACGCTGGGCCATGAGGGAATCGCGGTAGCCCCTGAGTTTCTCCGCCACCACCGAGGGGTCAGCCATTGAAGTACCTTTCCACCTGGATGCGTTTGCCGTCGAGGAAGTCGACGAACCGGGGTGCGTCGTTCTCGGCGAAGTCGTCGAGCGGACCCGTCAGCGCCGCCACCTGGGCCTGGAACCCTTTCTGGAAGGAGTCCTCCCAGATCCCCCTCAGTTCCGATTCCGCGTCGCGCAGGGCGATGTTGACCTGCCGCAGGTGCTGGGTGAAGGCCTCCAGTTCCGGCAGGAAGATCCGTAGCTGTTCGCGCAGCTCGTCCATGTTCAGCTCCTTCCGAGGTTGGTGAGCGCATCGTTGAGACCGGGGCCGGCGGTGTAGGGCAGGAACCTGATCACCGCCCCCGTGGTCGCGTCGCCGTAGCCCATCCGGGTCGGTCCGGCGATCAGGTCGTCGCTGTCGACGCGATGCCCCTGCTGGTCGCCCAGGATGGCGTGGGAGTCGGTTTCCGACAGCTGGCCGTAGAAGCGGTGGGTGAACTGGTTCATCTGCTTGTCCGGCCACACTTGGTTCCAGGCCGCCCGCGAAGTCATCGCACAGGCCACGTGGATGCCGTACGCCGGTCCCGTCTCGGTGAGACGTTTCAGCGCGGTGGTGGCCTCGGCCGGTTCCGGGCCGAAACGCCCCTCGGTGCTCTGGAACTCGCGGAGCCGCTCCAGCCCGGCGGCCGCCAGAACGACGGTGTCCTCGTCGGCCAGCGCGTCGACATCCATCGCGACCCGCGTCTCCAGCAGGGCGGTGGCCTCGGCCACCAGCTCCGCGGCCCGGGCCCCGTTCGTGGCTTGGCGGAAACCGTGGCCGTCGTCGGCGAGAAGCCGCTGCAACTGGTCGGTGAGGGCACCCCGCCACGGGTCGCCGGCGCGGGCGGGCAGCCTCGAGAGCAGCCACAGCGAGAATCCTGCGGGTTGCGTGGTGCGCGACCAGGTCGCGATGCCGGTCTGCATCACCCCGACGAGCACCTCCGGGTGTTCGCAGATCACGGCGACGTTCTGTTTCGCGGCGCGCCGGATGACGGCGTGGGCCGTGCCATGGATGGTCATGGTGCGGCCCGCGATGAAGGCGGCCGGGTTCTCGTGGCTGGGCCAGCTGGCCGCCCCGAGACCCCCCTCAGCCGCCGACCGCGTCGCCCAGGAGGTCACCGCCTCACCCCGGGGGATCCGCGCCAACCCCTTCAGGGCGGGGTTTTCCGCCGCCTCGGGGGCCTGCTGACCGTCGAGCACCAGCGGGGTCCGTCCGTCGCCCCGTGCCGCGAGTGCGTCGACGATGCGGGTCAGTTCGTCGCCGGGCAGGAAACCCACCCGGCCCGCGACGTGCGGGGCCTCACCCAGGTTGGTGTTGACCACGACATCGCCGGCTTTCTCGCAGTGTTCGAGAATCAGGCGGCGCCCCGACTGGTCGAATTCGGCGATGTTGGTGATGGTGTCCTGCGCCATCCGCAAGGAGATGCGGGTGTCGACGTTGGCGAACAGGGCCTCCCGGTTGGTCATCCCGGAGGCGTGGAAACGCTGCGAGGCCAGCACCAGGTGGATACCGACGGCCCGGCCGCGGGAGACGATGTCCCACAACACCTTCTCGATGTCGCCGCGGTGGTCCTGCAGGTAGGCCTGGTATTCGTCGATCACCACCACGAGCCGCGCGAGCCCGCCACGGGCGGCGTTGGGAAGCTGGTTGATGTTCTGGACGTTTCTGCTGGCGAACAGGCCGTTGCGCCTGACCAGCTCCGCCTGGATGTCGCGGATGACGCCCTCGGCGAGTTCCCGCGGGGTGTGGATCGCCACCGCCTGGGCGTGGGGAAGCCGCCGGTACGACTTCATCTCGGCACCGTCGCGGCCGTCGATGAGGATGAACTGCACCTCGTCGGGCGAGTAGCGGGCGGCCAGACTGGTGATGATGACGTGCAGCAGCACCGACTTGCCGGAACCCGGCGTCCCGCCGATCACCATGTGGGTGCGCGACTGGCCCTCCGGGTTTATGCCCATGACCAGGTCGATGGGGTTGTCATGGACATCGGCGCCGATCCGGGCGACGGCGGCGCCGCGGGCCTCGCCACCCCACCAGGTGGCGGGATCGGTGGGGTTGACATCGCCCCAGCCGAGATTGACGATCCTGCGTTGCGGCAGGGCCTCGGCGATCCTGGCGGTCAGGGATGCGGGCGGTGGGGCGTCGATCCCGGCCTCGAGGCAACCCCAGCACCCGGTCGCGGTGCCGTCGTCCCGCACGTCGACGACGACGGGGTGGTCAACCTTCAGGTCGGTTGAGGTGGGGGCTGCGGCGGTGAGGTCGTGGTGGATGATGAGCTGCGCGTTGTGCAGCCGCGGGATGCGGTCGAGGTATTGCACGGCCTGGTGGGAGAAACCGCGCGGGTAATCCATGGCGAAAACGACGTGACGGCGGGGATTCCCGTCACCCTGCGAGTCGGCGTGGGCGGCCTCGAAGGCAGCTTTAAGGTCGGCGACGGCGTCGATGCTGCGGGCCGCCACTCCGGGCAGCAGGGGGCGTTCGGGGAAACCATGGCCCTCCCGGAACGGGTCGATGAAGTGCAGGACGACGTCGCGGCCCATCGCCGCGGCGAACCGCACCGCCAGCCCCCGCAGGACGTCATGGGCATGCCGGGCGGCGGACTCGTCCTCGCTGGTCAGGATGACGATGCGGCCGGTGAAAACCGGGACGGTGGCGGGCAGGTCGTCGAAACCTCCCACGCTGGTCCTGCCGATCCTGAGTTCGGCGGGGAGCCGCGAGGCAGGGTGCCAGTCGTCCCAGCGGACGGAGTCCCCGTGGTCGTACTCCTCGGGGCGGCCGGCCCGGGCCAGGTCCCGGATGCGGCGGCCGAGGTCGGTGGTCACCTCCTTGGTCTCGGCAAGGTGGCTGATCAGCGCGCCGCGGGAGACGGCGTAGTGGTCGCGGATCCGGTTGGTTCCGTCCTGCAGGGCGGCTCGCAGCTGCGCCAGTCTGGCCCGGGCGTTCACAGCAGCCCCTGCCCGATCACGACCAGCAGCACGATCCCCGCCAGCAACCCCAGCAGCACCCATTTGCCGCGTCGCTGCCGGGCCTCCAGGGCGGCGTCGGCCTCCGCCGCGGGAAGCTCCACCCGGACCAGTTCCATCTCCTCCTCGATCCGGACGATGGCGGCCAGCTGCTCCTCAATGTGGTCCAGCGCCCGCCCCGGCTCCCCCCGATACTCCTTGGGGGCGAGACCCGGGAACTCCGCGTCGAGCGCGGCCAGTGGTTCCGCGAGCTCCAGCACCCGCGAGTCGTCGGGAACCCGCCCCAGCAAGTCGAAAACAGTCATGACCAACCTCCACCGGTACCTGACGGACGAAACCAGGTCCGCGGAACCCCACGAACGGGAGGTCTTCTTGGCGATCACCCGGTTGCGCAGCACTCAACCCGGCTTTCACCCCTCCGGAGGCGTTTTTCAGGATTGAGTGCTGCAAAACCGTGAAACACCACGCAGCCGAGGAGTGCTACGACCACCAGAGCGGCTTGGATCGCTCCACCGCACACTCTTGGAACACGCCGATCAGGGGGTCGGGATCTGGCTCCCCGCCCCCAATCTGTGGGGCGCTCAGCGACGATGCGTAGTTCCACAGTCCCGGATCGACGCGGGTGAAGTCGAGGTCGAACCGGGACCGCTCGGCAACGTGCTGCATGAAGACCCTGGTTGCACGGCCGTTACCATCCCGGAACGGGTGGGCATGGTTCAAGTAGGCGAAAACCAAGGCGGCTGCAGCCCCGAATCGTTCCCGGTCAAGCTCACCCCACCGGAGTTCGGTTGACGCGTACTGCGCACTACCCAAGTAGTTCTCAATCCCCCCGTCGCCGCAGTCCGCAAACCGGCTCCAGCCCTTGCAGATGTTGACGGTACGAAACTGCCCGGCCCATTCGTAGACATCCTGGAACAGATACCCGTGGATCGAGCGAAGGTGATCCGCACCACAGGTCCGCGGAACCTCCGTTTCTCCTTCGCACAATTCTCGTTCACGCAACTTAACGATGTCGTACTCGACTTGACGCAGAACCTCCGGGTCTCTGATGCCCAGCAGGTTCCGCAACGTTCCCGACTCCGCATCCGGGTCATAGGTCTCCGGATCGAAATAATCCTCCCAGTTCCAGAACCTTGGGGTCATCGCGCGGGCCGCCCGACCCGCGCCTCGGCGCGAGCGATCGCCCGGGCAATGAACTCCTCATGAGTGATCTCCCCACGTGTACGTGCCACAAGATCGGCGACACCCTCACGGGTAGGCACATCCCCCTCAAGCTGACTTGATGCACACGCAGCACGCAGTCCCTGTATCCGCTGCGGGCTCAAACCTTCGAACAGTTCGGGCCACTCGGCCACCACGTCAATCATGCGACCCATGACGTCTCCCTCCCGCCCCTCGTCGGTCAATCCTGACACGCTCGGCCTCCGGAGTGGGATCTGGCTCCCCGATCACAGGCGCAGGCGGCCCCGGGCGGGGTTCGGCCGGACGGCCCGGCCGAACCCCCTCGTTCAAGTGCACGTACCCCACTGGCAGCTGTGGCGACTCACGGGGATGTTGTGCGCGATGGCCTCGTTGCAGGCGCGGCACCTTCCGTAGGTGTTGTTGACCTTGTCCTGGCAGGCACATGCCATGATGTTCTCCTTTCCTCGGTTGACATACGGATCTGTCGGCGCGATCAGCCCAGCATCTTGCGCAGCTCCTGCAACACCGCGTGCTGGCGTCCCGAGTCCTTGTCGAGTTTCGACAGGAAAGACTTGAGCGTCTTCCTGATGACCAGTTTCTCCGTCACGTCGGTGATGAACTCCATCCGTTCCGCGAGGCTCCGGTAATACTCCTGCGCGAGCTGCCGGATCATGTAGGTGTCGTGCGGGTACTTCTCCTTGTAGGTCAGGTAGAAGGTTTCCTTCGCCACCAGAGCCGCGGCGTTGCTCGTCGAGGCCTCCTCCTGCATTCCGAAGGCCACGAAGACCCGGAACTTGTCGCGCTCCACGTAACCCCGGTAGAGGTTCACGTAGGCGCTGTCGGAGGAAATCCTGGAGCTGATCTCATCGAGGATGGCGCCCGCTTCCTTCAGGAAGGACAGGGCCGACTCCAGCAGGGCCTTGCGTTCGTCCTCGGCGAAGTCGTCGTTCAGGGAGACCAAGCGGTAGAGCAGACTCAGCCTCCGGGTCGTGAAATACCGCATCCAGAGGTCGAATTCCTCGTCCTGGTAGGAGAAGTCGAACTTGGTCTCGAAAACGGCCCGGAGCTCGGTGAACGAGTCGAAGGGCAGCGACGTGGCCAAGCCGTTCGTCTCCAAGGCGAGCCGGATGTTGGCCTTGAGCAGCAGGATCGCGAAACTGAGGATGCTGGAGGTCGGGTGGGCCTTGTTCAGCAGCGCCTCGGCGTACTCCTCCTCCATGTAGTAGTCGCACACCTCGGCGGTGTGGATCAGGTACTGGGCCAGTTCGATGTCGGAGCACTGGGGGCTGGTGTCGTGCGTGTCAAGGTAGCGTTTGATGTCCTCCCACATGTGCATGATCTTCAGCTTGTCGAGTTCGACGTGCCGGGTCGCGTCCTTCTGGAAAGCAGCGACGATCACGTCGGCGATCTCCTCCACGTCCAGTTCCGCGGTACTCACCTCCGTCGCCCAGGAACCGCCCAGGTCGCTGGGCAGGTCCTTGACGGAGGTGTCGATGAGGAAGACGTGCAGCTTGTTGGGGCTGTAGGTGCCGGTGATGTAGCCCCACTCGAACATCAGGTTGTCGTTCAACCCGAACCCGGGGCTGGCCTCCATTCCCTCCCCATTGACGAGAATGACCGCCCGCGTGCAGGACCGGATCTGCGAGAAGACCTGGGTGCCGATGAACAGTTCCGTGGGGCTGCCGCCACCCACGATCGGGTCGAATCCCAATGCCGAGATCTTCTGCCCCACCAGCGCAGCCAGGCGCTGGCTCCCGCCCCAGGCGATGAACACCTTCTCCAGTACGTCCTTGGCCACCGTTCAGCCCTCCGCCCCGACGAGGTCACCGTCGCCGGCGCCGATTTCGAGTTGCGCCACGAGCTTCTCGGCCTCCCCGCCGGTCAGCTGCCCCTGGTTGATGTAGCGTTCGAGCTTGGCGCGGGTGTCCGCGATGTCCAAGTTGCGCATCGTCAGCTGCCCGATGCGGTCGAGCGGCCCGAAGGCGGCGTCCTCGACCCGCTCCATGGACAGCCGCTCCGGCTGGTAGCTGAAACCAGGACCGGTGGTGTCGAGGATGGTGTAGTCGTCGCCGCGACGCAACCCGAGGGTCACCTCGCCGGTGACGACGGAGGCCACCCAGCGCAGCAAGGATTCACGAATCATCATGGCCTGCGGATCGAACCAGCGACCCTCGTAGAGGAGACGTCCGAGGCGGATCCCTTCGATCTGGTAGTTGGACAGCGTGTCCTCGTTGTGGATCGCGGAGAGCAGACGTTCGTAGGCGACGAAGAGCAAAGCCATGCCCGGGGCCTCGTAGATACCCCGCGACTTGGCCTCGATGATGCGGTTCTCGATCTGGTCGCTCATGCCCAGGCCATGGCGGCCGCCGATCTCGTTGGCCTTGAGCACCAGCCGCACCCGGTCCTCGAATCTCTCACCGTTGATGGAGACGGGATATCCCCGCTCGAACCCGATCGTGACGGTCTCGGGTTCGATGGCCACCTCCGGATCCCAGAACCTGACTCCCATGATCGGTTCCACCGTCTCCATGGAGACCCCGAGCTCCTCCAGGATCTTGGCCTCGTGGGTGGCTCCCCAGATGTTGGCGTCGGTGGAGTAGGCCTTCTCCGCGGAGTCGCGGTACGGAAGGCCGCGTTCGGTCAGCCACTCGCTCATCTGCTGGCGACCGCCCAGCTCGTCGACGAAGGCCTCGTCGAGCCACGGCTTGTAGATCCGCAACTCAGGGTTCGCGAGCACCCCGTAGCGATAGAAACGTTCGATGTCGTTGCCCTTGTAGGTGGAGCCGTCGCCCCACACCGAAACGTCGTCGGCGGCCATGGCCCGAACCAACATCGTACCGGCGACGGCCCGGCCGATGGGGGTGGTGTTGAAGTAGGGCCTGCCACCAGTCCTGATGTGGAAGGCACCGCACTGGAGGGCCTGCAACCCCTGCTCCACCAGCGACTCCCGGCAGTCGACCAGCCGCGACAGCTCCGCCCCGTACTGCAGGGCACGTCCCGGAACCGAGGCTATGTCGGTTTCGTCGTACTGCCCGATGTCGGCGGTGTAGGTGCACGGCATGGCACCCTTCTCACGTATCCAGGCGACCGCGACGGAGGTGTCGAGCCCCCCGGAAAACGCGAGTCCGACCCGTTCCCCCACTGGAAGCGAAGTCAGGACCTTGGACATGTTTCCTCCTCGAAAAACAGCGCACGGAGGTGTTCAAGGGGCCGTGCTCTCCCCCCTGGTCTCATAACGGCGAATGAAACCCACGGCCGGCGAAGACCTGATTTCGTCGGTCGCAACTTCTTGACGGACGAAACCCGTCCCGTGTGTTTCCCGGGTTGGTCCTGTCCGTCAGTATTTCTTGGAGCCCACGAGAAGGAGGCTGGGATGAGTTCTGGTTGGAGCGAATATGTGGTCGAATCGGCAGAGGCCAGGGAGCGGCGCCTGCTGGCTGCGGCAATTGCCCGGCGTGACGGCCTGCTGTCAGATCTGGCTGGCATCACCGGTGAGCTGCGTTCCCTGGGTCTTCCGGCCATCGCGGGGTTCGGTCCCGCCCCCGGCACGTCGGAGGAGGTCGAGGCCCAGTGCGGGGAGCTTCAACGCCTGATCTCCGAGGCCCGCTCCGGGATCGAGCAGGAACTTGCCCGGCGGCAGCAGGACGTCGCCAGACGCCAACTGGCCGAAGCGATTTCCGGGTTCACGGTCTCCCCGGAGATCGCCGCGGCCCTGGCCGAGAAGACCAGCACCGGGAATGCGGAACGGGAAACCGGACCGCGGCTCACCGAACTCGCGGACCTCGCCCGTGATGTCGTCGAACGCCAACTCGTCGCCGACCCCGCCGTCTCCGAATGTGCGGCGGAGGCGCTGGCCGCCTCCCCGGAGCGTTCCAGGATGCTGCTGCGGCTCCTCCGCGACGAGGTGGACAGCCGCAACGCCCGCCACCAAGAGGCCCTACGGGCGACCGAACAGCAGCGAACCGCCGCGCTGGAATCCGAGGCCGAAACGGCAGCCCGGCGCGCCGAGGAGGGTTTCGTCGCCGACGCCGTGCGCGCCAGCCTCCAAGCAATCGGCTACCAACCCACTTCGCTCCTGACTGAAGGGGCAGAAGACACCCTCATCGTGACCCACGCCGCGTTCCCCCAGCACGCGGTGATGGCCCGGACCCGCGCGGGCCGCATCGAACTGGATGCCCTGCGCATCGCAGGCCCAGCGGACACCGCCGCCGACACCCAGGCGGAAAAGGCTCTCTGCGACGCCCTGGCGGCGTTCCGCGCCGAGCTGGAGAAACGCGGCATCCGCCAGAACCGGGTAAGCCATCTCCCCGCAGGACTGCGGCCGCTCGCGCACCAGCAGGTCACCCGCAAAACCACTGAGCAACGTCGCACCACCGAGCAGGAGCAGCGGCGATGACCGTCCCGGCAGCACCGCGGGAAGAGCAACCCGAATCCCTCCCCACCTGGCTTCGCGAGGTAGATGTCGCCCTGCCCTCCTACCCGCACATCGTGTTGACGGGGGACACCACCGACCTCCATCTGCTGCCCCTGGGGCATCTCGAAACCCGGCAGGCACTGTGCCACGTCCTGACCACCGCAGGGTTCCCCGCGGTGGCGGCCTTCGATCCCGTGGACGGGCTGAGCCCCCTCTCCGGCGACCTGCACCCCCTGCAGGAGGCCACCGCCCGGGGTCTCAACGTCGCGGCTCCCGTACAACCGCCGAACGGGAACATCGACGCCGCAGCCGGGCAGCTCCGTGCCGTGCTGGCAGCGATGATCGCCCCGGAGCCCCCGTGCGCGCTCCTGATCTCCGGGGCAGCCCGGCTGGCACCGGGTGGAAACGTCCAGGATGGCAACCTCCACTCGGTGATGGTGATGGCCGAGGCGCACGCCTCCCGGGTGGCCCCGCAACGGTTGAACGGCCCTCACAGGGCGCTCCTGTACCCCACCGTGTTCTGGCTGCTGGACCAGCCCAACGACCTGCCCGCCTGGTTCGTCCGGCGACCCGAGGTTCGCACCATCTCGGTGCCCCACGCCACCGCCGCGCAGCTGGAGGATTTCGCCCGGCGGATCCTCACCCCGATGCCCGCCCTGCAGGAACTCACCCCGCCGCAGCGCCAGGAGGTGTTCCAACGATTCGCCGACGCCGCCGGCGGACTGAGCCTGCGATCCATCCCGCTGATCACCCGAGTGGCCCTGGACCAGGACATTCCCTTCACCCGGATCGAGGACGCGGTGCGACTGTTCCGGGTCGGCATCCCCGACAACCCGTGGCACGCCCCCGGCCTGCGGGAAAAGATCCGCTGGGCGGCGGGTGAGGTCCCGGACCCGAGTGGTGTGCGTGAGCCCCTGGAACGCCAAGTACTGGGACAGCAGGCCGCCATCCGCAAAGCCCTCGACGTCCTCATCCGATCCACCACCGGCCTGACAGGGGCGCAGGTGCGCCGCCCGGGAACCCGTCCGCAGGGGGTGTTGTTCTTCGCGGGCCCGACGGGGGTGGGCAAGACCGAACTGGCCAAGGCCCTGGCGGCGCTGGTGTTCGGCGAGGGCGACACCTTCATCCGTTTCGACATGTCCGAGTTCTCCTCGGAGGCCTCCGAGGCGCGGCTCATCGGGTCGCCGCCCGGTTACATCGGTTCCGACGCGGGCGGTGAACTCACCAACGCCATCCAGCAGCGTCCCTTCACCGTCGTCCTGTTCGACGAGATCGAGAAGGCCCATCCCCGGATCCTCGACAAGTTCCTGCAGATCCTGGAGGACGGCCGCCTGACCTCGGGCACCGGTTCCACCGTCCACTTTGGTGAAACCCTGATCATCTTCACGTCAAACCTGGGGGTGTATCGCCGGGATCCGTCGACCGACCAGATGGAGTGCCTGGTTCCGCGCGAACCACGGCTGCCCTACCGCGACTTCGAGCGCCGCATCGTGGATTCCGTCCGCCAGCACTTCACCACCCACCTGGGCAGGCCGGAGATCCTGAACCGCATCGGCGAGAACAACATCGTGGTCTTCGAGTACATCTCCGACGAGGTCAGCGACCAGCTGGTGGACAAGTTCCTCGGCAACGTCACCCGCAACGTCGCCGAACAGACCGGGGTTCGCCTGGTCGTCTCCAATGACGTGCTGACCGTCCTGAAGACGAACGCCCACCGCGGCCTGGATTTCGGGGGCCGCGGGGTTTCAACGGCGGTGGAGACCATGTTCGTCAATCCGCTGGGGCGCCACTTGATCTGCCTGCCCGCCGGGATCACCGAGTTGCGGATCACCGCCATCAACCAGGCAGACGACGGCCACTGGCAGCTGGAGACCACGTGTTGATCTCGCGCCTGGCCCACCCGGTGCGGAACCTGGGTTTCGGCACCCGCGCCGGAATCTGGACGCAGGGCTGCACGCTGAGATGCGCGGGCTGCATGTCGCGCGACACCTGGGGGTTCCGCGCGGACCGGGAACTGCCCGTCGAGGAGATCGGCGCCTGGTTGTTGGCCCTGCCCGGGGAACTCGACGGCGTGACCGTCAGCGGCGGCGAACCCACCGAGCAGCCCGAACTCCCGGGGCTTCTGGCAATGCTGCGTTGCCTCGGGAAGGCCCGCAGGGAGGACTGGGACCTGCTTGTCTTCACGGGACTCGAGGAGGATGTAGCCGCCCGGGAGCATCCTTGGCTCGGTGAGCTGGCGGACATCGTGGTGGCGGGCCCCTTCGTGCAGGAACTGGCCGGGGACCACTGGCTGCGTGGCTCCGGCAACCAGGTGCTGCTGCGACACACCCCCCTGGCCGGGGAACGCTACCCGGGTCCCCCATGCGAACGTCCCGGCCTGGATTTCGCCGTCGCCGATGGGCAGCTGTGGTTGACAGGAATCCCGCGCCCGGGGGAACTTGAAGATCTTCACGATCACCTGTCGGCCGAAGGGATCCATCTCAGGCAGACATCGTGGAAAGGAAACCGGCATGGCACAGACCTGCCCCAGCTGCGGGGCGACCTACCAGGACGACAGGGGCCTCTGCCCCAACGACCTCACCCTGATGGTCACCCACGAACCGAACCGGGTGCCGATGACAGAACCGGCACCGGAGGTCTCGGCGACTCCTGATGCCGTCCGCACCATCCCGGTACGCCAGTGCCGGATCCGGCTGGCCGGCGTCGAACAACCCGTTCCCCACGCCCCCGGGGTACTGCTCGGCAGGGCGCTGCATTCCCCGTTCGGCGCCACCCTGGAAGGGATCGGGTGGACCAACATCGGCACCCAGCACTGTGTGCTGCACTCGACCGATGCGGGAGAGGTCGAGGTGATGGACCTGGATTCCCGCAACGGAACCTTCGTCAACGAGATCCGGATCCCGCCCAACACCCCCCGGGTGCTGCGACCCGGGGATCAGCTGCGACTGGCCATGAACCGGAAGGTGGAACTGTTGTGGGACTGAAACTGAAGGTAGGCGTGGCGACGGACAAGGGGCTGGTCCGCGAACGCAACGAGGACGCGGCGGCAGTGGACGGTTGGGTCCTCCAGCACGACACCGGCGCACCCACCGAACTGGTGCTGGACGGCTCCGGGGCGCACCGGCTGGCGGTGTGTGACGGGATGGGCGGACACTTGGGTGGGGCGACGGCATCGCTGATGGCGGCGCAGGAGCTGACTCGGATCGACGGGCCGGAGGTCCCCGACCACATCAACCAGGTCTCGGCGCGTCTCGTCGCTGCCGGCCACGAAGACCCCGCCCTGTTCGGGATGGGCACCACCGCAGTGCTGCTGGAAACCTCCCCCGACGGCCGGGGTTCGGTGTTCCACGTCGGGGATTCCCGGGCCTATCTGGCCGATCCGGAACTGATCCGTCTGACCTCGGACGACCGCAGCAGCGCCCACCTGCCTCTGCTCACCCAAGCCCTGGGGGGCAACGATCCGCGGCCCCTTGATGTCCACCGCTACGGTCTGTCCCTTCACACCGGTCAACGCCTGCTGCTCTGCAGCGACGGCCTGGTGGACATGGTCTCCGACGGGGAGATCGAAACCATCCTGGCCAGGCCGGATGCGCCAGCCGCCCTGGTCGGGGCCGCGAAACGCGCCGGGGGCCAGGACAACGTGACGGTCATGGTGGTGGAGGTGCTGGACTCCCCTGTCGAACGGATCAGTCCCGACGACCTCCACCTTTGAGCCCGCGGCCCTCAGGCGTCGGATTTCTTCCTGGTGAACGCCCAGCGGATGTAGAGGGAAGCCACGTAGAGCAGCAGCGCGAGGATCGCCAGTCCGCCCGGGGAGAACACCCCGCCCGGGGAGAACCATCCGTTCGGGGAATAAGAGCCGAAGGTGTTCTCGGGACAGATGAACCCGACGGAGCAGGACACCATCTGAGCGGCCCAGAAGGCATTCTGGACCGGGTAGTACCACTGGCCGACGGCGTGCAGCACAGCGGCCAACGTCATGATCGCCGCCGGCACCCCGGTTCTGTAGCCCTTCACGCGAAGCGCGGGCCAGACCAGGATGATCATGGCCGCCACCACCAGCGCCCACCACGCGACGGTGCTGAGCCACACCTGCCAGGATCCCTTCCAGCTTGCGAAGAGAGCGGCCGCGGCAAACACGATGAGAGACGGGCAGACCACCGTGAAGACCATCATCTCGCGTTTTTCCTTGAGGCCGTCCGGAGCCGGTTCGCTGCCGCGGCGGGTGTACATGATGACGGCGACGTAGCCTGCGGTCGCGATCAGGCCGGCGACGGCGGGCCATTCACGGGGGTTGTCGCTCAGGAGCGTCAGTCCCATGGCCTGGAGCGGGGATTGGCCGCTCCAGGACGTGTACATCCACGGCGAGCCCGCGACACCCAGGATCATGAAGGCGAACTGGAGAACGCTCACCGCGCCGGGCGCGAACCCGGCGCGCCCGGCGGCGGGCGCACACCCGAGCAGCGTTACGAGCAGCACCACGAGGTAGGTCAGCCCGGAGCGCCAGAAATCCGGCGCCCCCAGGAGGTACTCCTGAAACGAATTCCCCAGTTGCAGCGTGTACCACAACTGCCACAACCCGGCGATGCCGAGGAACGGCATGACCAGCGCCTTGAGATTCGGGCCGCGACGCTGCCGTCGCCGTTGCAGCTCCGCCTCACGTTCCTCGGCCTCCCTGCGTCGCTTCTCCTCCGCCGCGGCCTCCTCCTCGCGTCGCTTTTTCTCCTCCTCAGCGGCTTTCCGGGCCTTGATCTCGGCCGCCTGCCTCTCGGCTTCCGGGAGCGAGGCGAGGAGCGCCAGGTCACGGCCGACGGTGGCCGGCTTCTCGAACAGATCGTTGAACCACGAAACCTCCCGGAGCGTGGGTTCTTTCCTAACGGCCCGTTTCACCCTGGGTCGCAGCCCGGTGACCGCTTCCTGACTGAACGTGGCCTGCCAGGAATGGACCAGGCAGATCTCCTCCGCCTGACCGGCGTAGGGGACTGCGGACGGCAAGGCGTCCGTGGTTTCCTTCAGGGTTGTCCGCCATTGGTGGTCGAGGTCGGTGAGCACCCTGTTGTTCGTGATCTCGCCGAAATGCCGGAGCACGTTGCGCTGCTGGAACTCCGCCAGGAGGACCGCTTGGCCCGCGGCCCTGGTGAGTCCGGCCTCGCTGGTCAGGTCAAGGCCACGGAACACGGCCCGCCCGTCACCGACGAGAACCGTCGCCAGCAGGGCGGCAGTCAGTTCCGCCCTCATCACCGAGGAGCCGGCGGCGATCCGTTCCACCAGGGGAGCCGCTTTCGTGCCCGCCACCCAGGCGACCAGTTCCTGCAGCCGCACCCCCTGGCCGATCTCGGCCCAGCTGTTGCTGCGTCGGATCGCCTCGCCCAGCGGCTTCTCCTCGTGGAAGATTTCACCATCGAAGGAGAATCCGACCTGTCTGCCCTTGGGGTGGTCCGTGCCGCGTTTGACCTCCGGGTCCCCGCCGGCAAGCCATTCCTTCACCTGCGCATAACCCCACCGGCGCCTGAGGGACCGGGTCAGCAGGCCTTCCGCGAGGTTGCGGATGCGTTTGTCCCCGAGGTCATCCAGGTGGTCCAGCGGAACCTCTTCGGTGGACAGGAAGTCACGCAGGCGTTCCCGGGAGCGGCAGTCCTCCGGCAAGCCGTCAAACGGGTGATACCCGGCCGCGAGCTCGGCGACGATGATCCCGAGCGCCCACCAATCACTCTCGAGCCGCGACGACGAGGCTCCTTCCGGCGGTTGGTACAGGTGAGTGCCCTGACCGAGACTGGTGATCCGGTCTCGGCCCTCCATGTCACGGGCGAGCCCGAAGTCGGTGAGCACCAAGTCGAGGGGTTCTCTGGAACGGACCAGGATGTTCTGCGGTTTCACGTCGCCGTGGTACATCGGATGCATGGATTCGATGGCTTCCGACACCTCCCGGACCACCCCGTGGAGCATCTCGGAGGACATCGGTTCGCCCCCGGCCAGAGTTTCAAGGGTTCCGAAGGAGCACAGTTCCATGACCTCGATGTGGAGCCCGTTCTCCTCGCGTCGCTCATAGAGGTCGACGGTGTGTTCGTGACGGAAATGCTGTTTGTGTTTCTCGTCGCCGATCTCGAAGGCGTAGTGCGGGACGACGTGGTAGATCTTGATGGCCACCTCCCGGTCGTGGCGCCGGTCCAAGGCGCGGTAGACGGTGGCCTCACCACCCCCACCGAGACGTTCCAGCAGCTCGTAGTCGAGGGCCATACCGGGCTGGAGCCTGTGATCGACCCTGTTTGCCGGGGCTGTCGTCCCCGGATCCAAGGTGGTTCTCGCAGGACCTCCGGGAACCGGGTCCAAGGTTGTGGAACGCGGCTCCACCCGAGCGCCGGGATCCGGGGTGGTGCGGTCCGGTGCCCCCGGCACGTCGAGGGTGGTTCTCACCGGATCCTGTTCGCTCATCCTTCGCTCCTGACTTGGTTTCTGGCTCTTCTTTCGGAAATGACGGACAGAAGCGGGCACGACCGCCCGCGGCCGGGAGGGACCCCGGGGATTTACCCGGTTTTGCAGCACTCAACCCGGTTTCAGGCCCCACGAGGGGATTTTTCGGGTTGAGTGCTGCGCAACCGCGCATCCGGGCATCAGCTGCCGCTGTTTCCCGGCCCCCTCTCCGCGTGTTCCTCCAGCCAGCGCGTCAGGAAATCCGGGGTCGCGGCCCCGTGCGACCTGTCCGGGTCCTCGAGCAGGCTGTCGGCGGCCCGCACCAGCGACTCGTAGGTGAGCTGCTCGGTGCCCACATCCCTGAGCCCGAACCGCTCCCGGGTCAGCTGCTCGACGCTCCGCCCCAGCCTCGCGTCACCCCCCGCGACCTTCCGCTGGTTGTGATCGACGACGAGTGTGAACGGGTCGGTGAAACCGTCGCCGACGTTGAGGCTAACCGCCGCGGTGAGTCGTTCCAGCCGGGTCAGCGATGCGCCGGGCCACCGGCCGAGCCGCGCCAAGGCCGCGTCGGCCTCCCGAATACCGGTGCGGAACACGACGACATTGTTCGTCGAGGCCAGCACCGCCTCCCGCAGCGACCCGGTCAGTTGCTGCAGGTTCTGGTGCGCCACGACCACGCCGACGCCGTACTTGCGGGCCTGCGTCAGGATGCGGGGCAGCAGCCCGGAGGCGAACAGGTGGGCCTCGTCGACGATCAGAAGGTGCGGCTGGTCGCGACGCCGCCGTTTCGACAGCGCCTCCCAGTGCTTGGCCAGCCACATCTCGCCCAGCAGCTGGGCCGACAGGTCGCCGAGGGTGGTGGAGGCCAGGTCGATGAGCAGCCGGGAACGGTCGTCGAGGATCTCGACCACGTCGACGGCATCCCTTCCGCTGGCAAGGACCCCACGCATCTGCGACGATCCGACCATCCTCTGGAACTTCGAGACCACCCAAGTCACCGATTCCCCGTACTCCTCGGGGCGGCGGCTGTGGAGGGAGTGAAGTTCCCGCGACACCTTGGGGTTGATCCGGCCCAGTTTCCGGGCCAGCTCCGCCAGACGCCTCTGATCGGTGGCCATGTCGGGGATCAACGCCAAGTTGGCGCGTCTCCCGATCAGGGCCCGCTGCGTGTCCAGCAGCACCCCCAGCCAGCGTTCCCAAACCGGCCCGAGGAAACCGTGGTTGCCGGGGTCGTGAAGTTCCCGGAACACCTGAATCATGGTGTCCTGCATCAACTCCGGGTTGGGACCGGCCAGCGGGTTCAGGGGCACGGGGCGCTCCTCGTCGCCGCTGCGGACAGCCAGGAAACGTCCGCCATGCTCCTCCGGGGTTTCGGCGAGGATCCGGTCCACGAGTTGACCGTGGGGGTCAAGGACGGTCAACCCCATCCCCGCCCGGCACGCCTCCTGCACCAGGGCCGCCAGCAGCGACGACTTGCCGGTGCCCGTAGCCCCGACCAGCTGGGTGTGGAGGAGCAGGTCGTCCGGACCGATGCACACGTCGCGGCACATTCCCGTGTTCGAGACGGCCCGACCGAGCCGCAGCCCCTCCCGGCAGTCCCCGTCGTCGACCGGGACCGGCCTGGGCGACGGGTAGGTGACTGCGACACCGCACACCTCCTGCGCGGGCCCGGCGGCGGGCACCACCGTCAGGCACTGCGCCGCGCCGAACGGCAACGCCCCGTGCTGGAGGGTCTCCGTCTCCCCCGCCCACACCCGGGCGGCAGCGACCAGCGGACGCACCGCCAGCCCGCTTCCGCGCCCCAGCAGGGCGGCCCGGAGCCTCGGTGCCAGCGTCCCGTCGTGCCCGACGAGCAGGCGCGCCGCCACGGGCTGTCCCTGATATGCCGCAAAGACCTGCGGGTCGGCCGCGAAGGTCGCGTGCCGCAACTCGTGGGCGGCCATCTGGGCGGCCATGTCGTTGACGGGGGCCAGGTGCAGCCGCACCTCGGCGTCCCGGCCACGCAGGGCCAGCAACACCTCCAGCCCGTCGGTGAGGAGCGCGCAGGGCCAGACCTCCTGGGGCGGTGCGGTGCCCGCGTCAGAGGCAGGGTCGAGTTCCTGCCACGGGTTGACCGAGGCCACCCGGACCGCGGGCAGCACTTCCGAGAACCGACCCCAGGACCGCTCCTGCGGGACTTCGCTGGGAACAAGTTCCGCGACGTCCTGCCACACCCACTCCGTCACGTCCTCCTCTGATGCGCCACGGGAAAGAAAGTGGATCTCGACAGTGCCGTCGCCCCCGGAACGCAGCCGCAACCCGGCGTAGCCGCCCTCGAGCCCCGCCACCAGGTGCAGCAGCCGGTCGCCCGCCCGTCGCGCCAAGGCCGCGGGTTCCGCATGTCGCAGCAGCTTCCGGACCGTCCACGACCTCTCACACTCATCCATCTCGCATCTCCTTCTCCTCGAAACCTCTTCTCCCGCGGCGACGGGGTCAGGCGGGAATGGCCCGCCGCAGCTCCTCCCGGATCTCTGCGAGGCATTCCGCCACCACCTGGGGGTAGTTGGGGCTGTTCACCTCCAGCCACTTGACCTGCGCCCACTCGCACAGAACCTCCTCCGGGGACAGATCCGGACTGGAATCCCTCAGCCTCGTGTAGACCGGGCAGTCCAGCGGCCCGATCCGGGTCCTGAACACCCAGCGCATCACCGCGCCGAAACCGTTCTCGATCAGGTCCTCGAACTCCTCCAACTGCTCGTCGGTCATTTCTTCGCCGAACCTCTGGCCGACCCGGAGCTCCAGCTCGGAGTAGACCTCCGCCAGCAGGTCCTCCTCGTCGCCGGATGAGAGGTGGTCGATGCCGAGGTCGACCAGGAAACTGCGGTCCAGGGCCTGCATGTCTCAACGCCCCTTTCCCGTTCCGCCACAGCGACCGCAGGTCACGTAGCGTTTCCCGTCGTAGTTCTTGCCGGTTCCGTTGCAGTTGGTGCAGCGCGCCCAGCCGGTGTGGCCCTTCCCTGCACACCCGTCGCAGGTCACGTACTTCTTGAGGGTCGTGGAGTAGCTCTTGCCCTTTCCTGCGCAGTAGCGACACTTTTCCATTTCTTCTCCTCGGGAGCTCGGAACTTTCCTTTCACACCCGTATAGGTAGGAGAGCTGCGGACTTCAGGGTTTTCGCCAAAGATCCGGAAACGGACGGCCCCCGCCCGGAGTCCGCCGGTGTCCGTCAGAACATGAACATGGCAGCCAGATACCGTCCAGGACGTGCCCGGCCCGGGACGCCCGACCCCTTCGATCCCGCAAGGTTCACCCGGCCAGCAGCGCTGCGGGCCCTTCCCCCGCATCCTCGCCCTTCCGGTCGTCCGCTTGCTCTGCCGTCGCCCGTCATCCTTCCCGACCGGAACGCCGGCCCACCCGCCGTCCGCTGGCCTTACGGTCGTCCGCCAGCCCTCCCGACGGAAACGCCAGCTTTCCGGTCAAACGCCAGCGCTACAGCGCAAGCACACGACCACAAGGCAGGCGAACCATCGAGGGAACCCGACCACCGACCTACCCGCCCTCGTTTCCCCGGTATCGGACGCCCCTTTACTCCCGCAGACACACCGTCGTCGTACCGGAGACGCCGACCGGCTCTGCCGACCGGTCTGTTCTGGTTGGTATTGCCGGCGGTGGTGATCACCGGGATGTGGTTCGTCACCGGGAACCTGCCCCTGGAGGTCGCGACGAACACCCCCACGGCCGCCCCAACCCCGGGCACCCCGACGACGGCCCCGACCCCGCGGCTCCCCCAGGCCGAGGTGCCACCGCCTCCCGATTGGCTTCCCCCACGCGACTGGGAGAACCTACCGACCTCCGGCGAGGCACCCGCCGTCCTGACGGCGAACCCGTTGTACGAGGCAAACTTTCCCGTCGGGAACTGCCCCGCCCCACCGCCGGGGTTCCCGACCCCCGAGAGCCACACCGCTTACGTCCGTTCCCTGGTCGACTGCCTCCAGGAGCTGTGGCATCCCTACCTGGCCGCTCTCGGCATCGAACAAGAACCCGTGGAGGTCATCGCCTACGACTCCAAGATCGACACCCCGTGCGGCTCCCACGACCCTAGGTTCCCGGCCTTCTACTGCAGCGGGAACAGCACCATCTACCTGTCGAGGAGAAGCAGCGAACACGCCTCCAAGTACCCCGCGGACGCGGCCGAAACCGCTATTCACGAACACTTCCATCACGTCCAGAACCAGTTGGGCATCCTCCAGGAGGCCTACGGGTCCTTCCGGTCCGACGACCAGTGGGAGATCAGCCGTCGCATAGAGCTCCAAGACATCTGCATGACCTCGCGTCTCCAGCTGACGGTCGGGAAGCTGGGATTCGGCCTCGAGGACTACGAACGCACCATGCGCACCTTCGGCCGGGTGGGTGAGGAGGTACACGGCTCCAACAAGTCACTGACCTACTGGGGCAACCGGGGCTTCTACATGCAGAAAATGGGGGGCTGCAACACCTGGACGGTGCCCTCGGAGATGGTGGATTGAACGATCGCCTCAACGAGACCCGCTCACCCACCCGTCGTCCGCCAGCCTTCCGGTCAAACGCCAGCGCTACAGCGCAAGCACACGACCACGAGGCAAGCGAACCAGGACAGGGCGAGGGCAAACCGCCCGGCTATCGCGACGCCAGGAGTTCCGCCAGGAAAGGGTGTTCCGGGTCGTGTTCGTCGCCGGGCACCGGGGTGAAGGAGTTGGCGAGGCGACGGCGTTCCGCCACCTGGTGCAGAAACTCCTTCGGGATGGTGGGTTCCTGTTCCTCTTCCTCGTCCAGCAGGCCGCCCGCCGCCAGGGCGAACTCCTCCCGGACGGACGGCGACGGCAAGGCTTCGCCCGCCTTGGCACGGGCCACGTCGGCGGCCTCGGGGGCGTCGCCGCAGGTGGCCAGGTAGGCTTCGGTGGCGCTGGCGACCCCCGCTCTCGCCAGCGCCCTTTCCCCCTCACCCAACTTTCGGATCTCGTCATGCAACCGGACAAGGGTGGCGCCCAGAGGGAACAACCAACAGCGGGCCGCGTCGGGACCGCCCAGCAGCCCGGCGAACTCGAAGGCCAACGCCCCGAGCTCGGCCTGCAACACATTCTCCGGGATGTCGGTGGGCCGGTGCCGCTCCAGCCAGCAGCCGAGAGCGTAGCGGCTCAACGGATGCGGCCCCACCACGAGGGGATCCCAGCCGGTGCGCGACCTGTTGGCCCGCAGGTCCTCAACGGCGCGCACTCCGGCGACGAGCTCCACCCAGTCCGGGATCCCGGGACCCGAGAACCGAACCACGGGAGCGAGCCCCAGGTCCTGCGGCAACCACGCGACGAAACCGCCCGGCAGCTCCACCGCTGCCAGCTGGTCCGCCTTCACATTCGCGAGGGGTTCGGGGGTGAGCAGGACACCGTCATCGTCACGGGTGATGGTCACAGGAGTCAGGTCGCCGGATCGTTCGGCCAGCGCCACCCCCAGCAGCTCCCGGCTGGCCGGGGCGGCCTCCCCGGCCGCCTGCGACATCCAGCCGTCGCCGGGTTCGACGCGCGCGGCCAGGGCTTTGAGATGATCAAGCAGTTCCGGGTCGCCAAGGATGCGCCGGGCGCGGGATTCGGTGAATCCGTCGTCCAGTTCGTCGAGGCCGGCGGCTCCCGCCGGGGCGGGGCGGAACAGTTTCCGGAATAACTCGATGTCGGCGTCGCGGATGTTCTCGTCGGTCATGTCATGGTTCTCTCAATCAGGATGGTGGGTTTGGCAGCGCAGAACGCACGTGAACCGCGGAGGCCGGTGTCGTTGGCCGGGCACGAGCCTCGCGTAGCGGTCCTCGGCGTTGTGCAGCATGCCGATCAGTTGATCAGGGGTGAGGGTCTTGAACCGGTTGTCGGTCCGGCACCGGGAGTGCAGTTCGTCGGTGTCCACCCGGTATTCGGATTTGACGTTTTCCAGGCAGGCGCCCGCCTTCTGGAGCAGTCGCCTGTGATGGGTGGGAAGATTGTTTCGCGGCCCAAAAACCGCGTCGAGCAGGTTGTTCATGTCGCCGGTTCTGATGACGGCGGAATCGACGGGCGCGAGCGTCACGAACAGGTAGAGACAGAGCAGGATCTTTCCCCTGCTGTGATTGATGTCTCCCGTGACCTTGCTCTGGCCGGTGGGCTTCGGAAAATGCGTGCGAAGATCCGGGTCGGGCAGCGGGTGGTTCTGCTTCCGGGCCATCCGCACCCGCGCCAGGTCGGTTCGCCACTCCCTGAGGTCGTCTTCGAAGTTTTCCAGCAGTTTTGCGACGTGTTCGGGAGCCGGCATTTCCGGGACCGCGATGGCCAGCAACACCTGCACGGCCTCCACCTGGTCGGCGCTCAAGGAGCCGTGCCCACTGCGGCTTCCGAGCACCTCAAGGATCCGGGGCAGCAGGATCGCGGCCAAGGATGGCAGCGCGGCAATGGCCTGATCCTCCGCAGAAGTTCGCCGGCTCTCCATCAGATGTCGCGTGTCGGCCGCGGGGATGCCCTGCCATGCCCCCGAGGAATCCATCTCGCCCAGAGAACCCTGGAAGATCTCTTTCCCCCGACCAGCCTGGATGATCCCGGTCATCTTTCTAACATCCCCCAGAATCTCTTTTCGCTTGTACGAGCAATCAGCTTTGAATTTCACCTCCTCGCACAGCCACAAAACGGCCCGGCCGGTGCGTCTATATTCCTCGTCAAGACGTTTCAAGTGATTCTCTGCGACCTCTGCAGCCGCCTCCTCAAGAAGATATTTCTCGGCCTCCCAGACATCCTTTTTCTCGATGGATTCCAGGTAGTTTTCATAATTTCGCTCGACCGCTTTCTTGAGATCTTTCAGCTGTTCGGCGGTCACCGGCCGGGGTCGTTTCAGCTCCGCCACCTGCTCGTCCGATAATTTCTGGAACTGCATCCTGGGACTCCTCTCGTCCCCCGCCATCCTAGGGACAACGGCCCCGGCCGTGGCCGGTTGGGCCGGATCAATACCGGCCCAACCGGCCACGGGTTCCCTACACGGGGAACGGACGGGGCGGCATGGGGGATCCCTGCGACCCCGCCGGCGCCTCCCCGGGTTCGTGGGGCGCCCTGACCAGGGGCGTCGACGACGGGTCGCCGAGCGCCCTGGCGATGGCGTCGCGGCTGAACGCCTTCAGCGCACCCTCCCGGGCGTCGACCTGCCGCTGGACCTGCTCGCGCTGCTCGCACAGCTTCTTGAACCTCTCGGCGCGGGTGGCGATGCGTTCGTGGATGGCGACGAGGTCGGCCTCCAGCGGGGCGAGTTCCCGTGACACCTTGCGACGCTGCTTGTCATGCTTGCGGAGCTGTCCGCGGGCCGGGTGGAAGATCTTGATCGCGGCCAGGAAGACGCTGATCATGGACACGCAGTAGAGGCCCAGCATCATCGCGGTCGCGGGGATCTCATCGTGGGTCTGGTTACCAGCAGATATGTCGGTCTGGGCGGCGCCCGTCTCCTCCGTGGACAGGCCGTAGGTCATCCGGGCCCAGGCCAGCAGGATCCCCAGCACCGCCACTCCGATCAGCGCGAAGACGGCCTGCCACCTCTTGCCGTTGTTGAGGCAGATGGCGGCGGCGGTGGCGGCCTCCGCCGCGATGGCCCCGAGCATGACCACGATCAGGATCGAGAGCCCCATCAGCAAGCGGAAGCCCGTGTTGATGACCCAGAGCGCCAGAATGGCGTCCACCGAACACCCGATTATCCCGACCGCGTACATCACCCAGAAACCGGGCGGGACGTAGAGACCCGGGTAATGGCGCCGCGGGGTCCTGGCGTCCGGGACGCCCGCGGTGTCGACGATGGTTGACATTGTTTTCTCCTTGACTTCGATCCGGTGGGGTGTCAGTGCCTGAGCTGGGCGGGGACGGGCATCTCGCCCGGGCCGTCGTCCTCGTCGCGGTGCGGCTCCACGGCGGCCTCCTCCCGGGCGAGGGGCTGCGGATGGTAGGGCACGACACGGGTGGGGGTCAGGATGGGGGCGATCCCGACCGGCTGCTGATCCGGGACCGCGACCGCCTCACCGGTCAGCTCCTCGTAGGCCGTGGCATAACCCTGCTCGGCGACGGCCAGCCTCCCGCGCCTGTCCTGCACCAGGAAGGAGAGCCGGGTTTGCGCCAGCTTCGCCTGCTCGTGGAAGTAGTCGAGCATCCCGACGGCATCCTCGTAGGCCTGGTCAACCCGCTGGCGCAGCTCGTCCATCTCCTCGTGGATGAGGCGGTCCATGAGGTCCGGCACCAGGCCGTCCAGGCCACCCCGCTCGGCGTGCTCCTGGATGAGCTGCTGGTAGCGCGCCTCCTGGCTGGCCTGGTCGGGAAGCTCCCAGGCCACCCGGTTCGGGCCGTAGGAACTCCACTCGGGGAGACGGACGAAGAAGTCGGTTTCGACCTGCGCGTCGGCGAGGTTCACCCGTGTCGGTTCGGGCAGGGCGCGTTCTCGAGCGCGGGGAGGTTCGGGTCGGCGTCGCAGACCTTTCAGCCACGAGAGGAGGCTCATTGTCGGTTCCTTTCTTCTTTTCCTGGGTTCCAATGGTTCAGTGGGTGGCGGGCAGGCCGCCGGTGCCAAGATGAGCGGCGGCCCATCCGGGGATGTCGAGTTCGGGGACCCGCCAGACGACGCCGTCGCGGCGGCGTTCCATGGCGCGGACGTAGGTGCCGGCGCGGCGCTGGTGGTACTCGACCAGCCTGCGGCAGCGTTCCTGGAGAAGAACCCAGTGGGAGGTGCGTTCCTGGGTCAGCACCTCGATTCGGGGGGCGAGCTCCAGCAGCTCGGCCTCCGCGGCCTCGCGCCGCCGCCTCAACCGGTCCATCGCCTGGGTGCGTTCCCGGCACCGGCGCTGGATGCGCTCCTCGGGGCTGCTGTAATACTCCCCGGCGCCCACCACGTCGTCGGTGATCTTCAGCGCCGAGACCCGCCCCTCCGCGTTTGAGGCCTGTTCGATGACGACCTCAGCCCTGTCGTGGCGGGCGCGCAGCTCCTGCAGCTCCCGGTCGATGACCGCGACGAGGGCCTCGGTGCGGACCCGCTCCTTGGCGATCATCGTGCCGCACTCGCCCCGGAGCCTCCGCAGCCAAGGGGTGTCGGCGACGGGAATGTCACCGGTGTTGGCGGGAGGTTTCGTGCGGTCGGCACGACCGGCCCGGCGGTCCCAGAATCGGGCCCACCAGGAGTACTTCATGGGCTTTTCCGGTTCCTGCAGGAAGGTTCCCAGCGCCTGGGGGATGTGGGCCTCCTCGGGGGTGGTCTCGGGTGCGCGGGTCATGTCGGTTTCCTTTCGG
Organism: Arachnia sp.; assembly: GCF_057238465.1. NCBI lineage: Bacteria > Bacillati > Actinomycetota > Actinomycetes > Propionibacteriales > Propionibacteriaceae > Arachnia > Arachnia sp. The sequence continues at coordinate 100,248 of NZ_DBHHFZ010000010.1, read as the reverse complement.
TTGGAGGTCAACAGTGGGAGGCGAGTTCGACGATGATCTTGCGGTTCTTCGTCATGAGACTCGGTATCGGGGTGCCGTCGGCCTCCCGGTCCTCGATGCGGCCGGAATAGTGAGGACCTAGACCTCGGACATCGGTGATCTGCCCGGGAGCGGCTCCCAGTTCGACGAGCAGGTCGGAGGCGACCCTCGCCCGGGCCAGGGAAAGGGTCTTGCCCTCCTCCGGGTCGCCGGAGCGAATGTCGACGGTGGTGCCGGAAACGACGGCGGTGCGGGTGGCGTCCGCCCGGAGCCACTCGGCGACCGGCCGCAACGCCTCGCGGGCCTCGGCCGCGTCCACCCACTCGCTCAGCTCCGGCTGGAACTTGGCCCCCGAGGCCCCGTCGAAGGAGATGGCCTCCGGGGAACAGGGTTTTATCGGGGAGACGGTGGGGTCGGCGGGCGGGGTGATGGTCGGCACCGTGTGGTCGGTTTTGATGGGTTCCCCGGAGGAGGGCTGGTATTCATCGACGGTGACCGTGGCGCCGCCCGCGGTCAGCACGCCCTTCCAGATGTCGGTGAGCCTGCTGATGCCGCGCGGCGAGAACGGCTGCTGCGGGGCGGCGGTGGCGCCGACCGACTGGAGGATCACGTCGGCCTGCTCGAACCTGTCACCGAAAGTGACGAGCTGGCCGGTTTCCTTCAGGGAAGCGGCGATGCTCTCCGCGTCGCTGGTGAGGATTTCCTCGCGCGCCATGTTGATCGGGCCCTGGGTGTCGAGGCCGCATTCGATGCAGACGAAGGTCGGGCGCCTCATGCCCTCGGAGCTCGCCTGCTTGATCGCGACCGCGAAGGCGTCGTAGGAGGCGGCACCGTCGGCGTTCGGGAGCACTGTGATGCCCGCCCTGATGCGGTTCATGACCTGTTTCCGGCTTTCCCGCTGGACATCCGGGTTGACGGTGTCCACCTTCAGGTCGCCGAGGTCGGCGACCTCGGGGGTGCCGTCGGCGGAAACCACGACCACGGGAAGCCCCTGGTCGAGGGCGTCGCCCAGCAGCTGGGAAACACCCTTCGACAGGTCGGGTCTGGGCACGTTGGCGTGCGAGTTGGTGATCAGAACGACGCCGTCGGTGGTCAGCGACGGCTTCTCGCCTTCATCGGAGGAACAGGAGACGAGCCCGAACAGGACGCAGATGACGACGCAGGTCGTAAGGAACCGGCGGGAGAACGAAATATTCTTCATACTCCCCAGTAGGTCCCCGCGGCGAGGATTTCAGGGTTTTCCAAAAACTTCCCATCCCGCCGGGAACCACCCTCAAGGCCGGTCGAGCCGGGCCGCACAAGAGAGCAACCCAAGTATAAACCACCCGGCCCCGGGTCCCCGGACACGCGCAAGATGGTTTCAACACGGTCCGCTCGCCCCCTATTGTCCGTCATGGAGTCGTGAGGTCGATTCTTGGAGGTTGGTGTGGCCATGGAAAATCACAAGGACCGGGGCTTGGGCCGGTGGTACCTGCTCGGGACAGTAGTGGTCGCCGTGGTGCTGGGTCTCGGCACCTGGGGCTGGTTGGTGGCGAAACCGGACATCGGGGTGGAAGAGGCGTTCTACCGCGCGATCCAGCTGTTCGTCCTGGAGATGCCGGAGGAGGCCTACTCCATTCCCCTGGACATTGCGCGCTGGATTGCGGTGGGAGTCGCGTTCATCGCGGTGATGCAGGTCCTCCTGACAGTTCTTACGCAACGACGAAAGCTCTTCGACGCCAAACGGCGCAGGAACCACGTCGTCGTGGTCGGCAACGGCCCGGAGGCGGCGTCGCTGGCCGGCAACGACACCTACCGCAAGGCAGGTACCAAGGTCGTGGTGGTCGGTGACCTCGACCCCTCCGACCAGGCCTGGCTGGCGGGCAGGGGCGTCTCGGTTCTCCCGGACCTCAGCGACCCGCACCTGACGGGGGTGCTTCGCGGCGCCGAGGACGTGGTGATAGTCGGCGGCGACGACAACGAGACCGCGAACCTGGTCTGCCGCGTCGCCTCGACCGCCCCGAAGACCCAACCGCTGGCGCTGTTCGACTCCCCCGCCCTGGCCCGGCAGTGGACGCGCAACTCCTCGGACGCCGCCCGCACGGTGTGTCGCGTGACCCAGCTGGCGCTGGAAACCCTGCGGCTGTGCCCGCCCTTCCCCAGCGACGCCGCCGTCCCCGACCCCGTGGTCGTGGGCGACGGCCCCCTGGCAGCCGAGCTGACGCGTCGCATCATCCTCGGCTGGCAGCACGACGGCTGGCGGCCCCGCGTTCTCTGCCTGGGCGAACGAACCGGCTGGGCCGGCGAGCTGGTCCAGAAATTCGGCGACGCCGTGCAGGCGGAGCAGACGACCCTGCTCCCCGCGTGCGTCGAGGCCAGGGTCAACGAGTTCCGCGACACCTGGGTGCCACCGGAGAAGGGCAGGGGAACGGTCGGCGGCATCCGGGTCTATCTGGCGCTGACGGAATCCAGCAAAGCGGTGACCATCGCCAGGGAGCTGCTGGAGGACCCCACCACTCACATCGGCCTGGTCGTGGACCAGAACACCCACTGGAAGGACCTGTTCGGGGACGTCACCGACCGGGTGCGGCTGATCTCCCGGGACGCATTGCTGGCCGACCCGAATGTCCTGGAACGCAACGAGGCCGACCTGCTTTGCGCCGAGCTTCGTCGCGACGCCGAGAGCTGGCCACCGGACTCCCCGAGCCTGTTCAGCGCGGACATCGTGCGGGACGAGAACAGCGGCGACATCGTCGACGTCACACCCGATCGGCACCGGATGGACCTGGGCATCGGCCTGCTCACCCAGGGCGACGCGAGGGCGGCCCGCGAGGTGCTGGCGGCGGGCGGCATGAAAGCGGAACCCGGGATCCCCCTGGAGCCTGCTCCCCTGGCGGGACCGTCGCAGCTGCGCTCCATGCAGCTCAAATTGCGGAAGCTCCTCGCCGAGACGCTGCCCAGCGACGCCGACCCCCACGACGTGCAGCAGTGGGCCCTCGACCTGGCCTCCCGCCTGCCGGAGATGATGCAGCGTTCCGGCTGGACGATCACCAGCGACATCCCACCACTGCTGGACTCCGAGAGCATCGAACGCCTGGCGCAGCAGGTGCACGAAAGCTACCGGCAGCAGGCGTTGGCGGAGGGCAATCCGACGGGATCGCGACTGGTGGAAACCCCGTGGGAGGAGCTCTCCGAGTTCGACAGGAGCAGCAACCGGGCGGTGGTGCTGGACTACCCGGTGAAACTGGCCTCCATCGGCCTCGACTGGCGTCGCAGCAAAAACCCAGCCCCCGCCCCCGCGCTGACCGACGAGCAGGTTTTCACCCTCAGCGTCGCCGAACACCGTCGCTGGAGCCACTTCCAGCGCCGCAACGGTCGCGAGGGCCACTACTTCAACAAATCGTGGGACGAACTCACGAAGGGCCAGCAGTCGCTGGACGAAAACGTCGTCAACACCATGGGGTCGCTCCTGGCCTCCGAGGGCATCGAGATCATCCAGGGGATCGCCGACTGAGGAGGTACTGCGTGAGCAGGCCAACTCGTCGGCACTCCGGCCTCGAGCCCGCGAAGAATATTGTGGACGCGTCAAGTCGTTTGGTCGAAACGAGGAGGTTGGGGCGAGATGCAGGATGAGAAGGTTTACTTCTACGCCACCCGGGGGCCGGATGGGGAGTTCGCGAGTCTGGCCGCGATGGTCGTGGGCGACGGCGCCTCCACCTGGCGGTGGATCCCGAACTTCGGGGAATGGGTCGGCGACGACGATGTGGGTTGGGCGTTGTCCAGCCGCGGTAAGCACGATTTCGAGGAGGTCTCGGCGGAGACCGCCCGGGGTTTGGTGTGTTCGCTGTCCCATTACGACAACCATCGCTACGGGATGATCCTGAAGAGGTTCGAGCTCGACCCCAGACGCCGGAGCAACGCCGAGCTCGGATTGGACATCGCGGGGCTGCCCAGTTTCCTGCCGGATGAGTCACTGGAGGGGCGCGCACATCGCCCGGTCGTCGGCCCGGCCCTGGTGGAAACAGCGCGCCGGCTGGCGACCCAAGCACATGGGGCACAGAAGGACAAGGCCGGCAATCCCTACATCGATCATCCCCGACGGGTCGCCGAACGCTTGGAGGCCGCCGGGGCCTCAGCCCAGGCCGTGGCCGCCGGATGGCTGCACGATGTCCTGGAGGACACCCCGACGACCACGGCCGACCTGGCGGCCGTCGGCATTCCCGCGGAAGTGATCGACGCCGTCACCGCGGTCACCAAAAGACCCGGCGAACCCACCGAGGACTACGCGGCGCGCATCCGGGCCTCGGCCCTGGGACTCCAGGTCAAGGAAGCCGACCTGGCGGACAACTGCGACCCGGCACGCATGGCCCTGCTGGACGAGAGCACCCGGGAGCGCCTGACCTCCAAGTACCGCCGGATGCGCACACTGCTCCACCCGGAACCCAACCCACGAACGTCGTGAGGAAACCCGGGTGGGGACGACGCCCGCGCGGCACCGTCGACCACCGACCGTCCCATCCCCACCCACTCCCGGTTTGCTGGCCCTATCACTGGTTTGCTGGCCTTGATGTCGGTTTGCTGGCCTTGTTCACGTTTGCCTGCGCTGTGAGGCCAGCGAACTTCAACAAGCCCAGCAAAACAGGATTACGGCCAGCAAACCGACATCCCCTTCCCCTTCCCTTCCCACCGACGACCCTCCCCTTCCCGCCACTGACCCCTCTCCTGTCCGTCATGTTTCTGAGAGCACGATCTGCTTCAGGAGGACGTGATGTCAGCAGGACCGAGACCCTTGCCATCGCCGCCCAGTGTGGTGCGCCCCGGCGGCCCGGTACGACGTGCCCCGCGCGGGTCGGAACCCATCATTCCCGCCATCGCGGCCCTGATCGTCGCCGCCCTGGGTGCGGCCGCCGTTTTCCTGGGGTCCTGGGTGGTCTCGGGTATCGCCTACGTCGCGGTGCTCGGGCTCGGGTTCGTCCTCATCTACCTGCAACGCCAGCTGACAAACAAGGCGGCGATCGCCGGCAGGAAAACCCGGGCCATGCGGATGCCTTTCCTGGAGCGGATCTCAATCGTCGCCGTCCTGGTGGCCTGCGTGATCAACGGCGTGGTGATCGCACTCCACTTCTCGCGTTTCGGGTTCGGGGGTTGAGATGCGACGCCTCACCGCCTCCCTCATCACCCTGGCCCTCGTCCTGGCGACCTTCGTCACCGCCCCCGCAGCGACCGCCGAGGAACCAGACCCCATCGCCCCGGCCTCGGCCCACCTGTACAGCTGTCTGCAAACCGCCCACAGCGTCAGCGTCCTGTTCGTCCTGGACAAATCCGGCAGCCTCAAGCTCCCCGGCAAGGACCCCGGCGGTCTGCGCTACGACGGCCTGGCCACAGCGCTGACCGGCCTGTCCGGGATCAAACGCCCCGACGGGGAACGGGTCGATGTCGAGGCCGCCGTCGCCGGTTTCAGCGACACCTACCTGCCCACCTCCGAGGTCGTCCCCTGGCAGCGCATCAACGGCGAGGACAGCTCCGAGGTCATCCCGGCGATGGTGGATCAGGCGCGCAAAACCCTCGACCCGAAGGGCGGCACCGACTTCCAGCGCGCCCTGGATGGCGGTTTCTCGGATTTCGGGATCGGTTCCCGGGTCGCGGACTGCCGCATCATGTTCTGGTTCACCGACGGCGAGTTCAGCACCGCCAAGGGAAAGGACATCGACGACCACGGCCCCAACGTCGCAGGCCCCGTGATCGAACAGGCCCGCCGGGAGATCTGCACCCCCGGTTCGGGGGTCATTGACCAGCTCCGCTCCAACGGCGTGGTCGTGCTGGGCATCCAACTTGGCCCCGCGGCAGCCGACCTGCAACGCATGAGCATCGGCATCCTGGGCGACACCACCTGCGGCACCTGGCCGATCCCCGACGGCTGGGCGCCCGGCGGTTACCTGCAGGTCGACGACGCCTCGAACCTGAACGGGGTGTTCTCCCAGATGAACGACCTGGCCACCGGCTGTACCCCCACTGGGGATGTCGGCAACCAGATCGACCCCGGCATCGGCCGCATCATGGTGCGCATCCCGCGTTCCGGCATCCTCACCCCCGTGCCGGAAACCGAGGATGCGATGCTGACCGCCCCCGGTGGCGGGGCCGTCGCGTTCACCGTCCCCGGTTCCCAGACCTCGGGCGGCTACCTCGTGGAATCCACCCACGACGCCGGGCACATCGGCGCCCGCGTGACCCTTCCCCCGGGTTCCCCTGCGGGCCGCTGGGAGGTCGCGGCCCCCGCGACCGGCGGCAACCCGACCTTCTGTGTGTGGCCGGACCTCACCTTGGCCCCGGACCCCGACCGGTCGCGGCTGATCGCCGGGGAGGAGGGTGAGATCCGCACCCTTCTGACCCGCCCCGACGGCACCCCCGCCGACCTCGGCGTGTACCGGGCCATCGAACCGGAGGTGAGCATCACCGACCCCGAAGGGCAGCCGGTTCCCGCTGAAACCCGGATCGAGGGCGGCGCCATCGTCACCAGGCTGACCCCCGGCCGGACCACGCCCCGCCTCGACATCCGGGTCTCCGTCCGGCTCATCACCGCCTCCGGCCTGCGGCTGGCGCCACTCGCCACGTCCTGGGCCGCACCCGTGAACTCCGACAGCTTCCCGAGCATCCAGCCCGCCGAACGCCTGGACCTGGGCACCATCTCACGCACCGGAACCGGCACCGCCACGCTCATCCTGACGGGCGCCAGGTCGGGTGTGGCAACGGTGTGCCTCGCACCGGGCAGTACCTTCAGCAGCCCCGTCGAGAACGAGACGAACCGGCTCAGCCTCCAGGAAGGCTGCGTCGAACTCCAGCCCCTGGAACGCCGCGAGGTCACGGTGTCCTTCACCCCCTCCTCGGAGGCCATCGGAGGGGGTCGCTCGGGTGTCGCGGTGCAACTGACCTCCGCCGCGGCCGACGGGCAGCAACCCCTGTCGACCCGTTTCGAGCTGCCCGTTTCCTGGTACCAGACGGTGCCGGTGGATGTCGCCACCTTCGGCCTGTTGTTCGTGGCCCTGGTGGTGTTGTCGGTGGTCATGGTGTGGGCGGCCATCTGGTTGGCCATGTACCTGACCACCAGGTTCAACACCGACGGTTTGCGTCACACCGCAGCCGATGTGGAGATCGGACACTTCGGCATCCGGCCCGCCACGCAACCCGGCCCCGCACCGGGATGTCCAAGATCTCGACCCGGGCAGCGCAACCACTTCCCGCGCGCCGAGACCGAACCCCCGGAGAACCGCCAGCTCATCACCGCCCCACGACCCCTGAAGGCAGGCAATCCCCGGCGCATCAAACCACCCAGGAGCAGCCTGAACCTGCTGGCCCGCACCCCACTGGTGCCCGGCGCCGCGCCCCGTTTCCTGGCCCAGGTCCCGGAGGGGCAGCTGCTGGAGGCCAACAGCTCCCCGTCCAGTTTCCACCAGGGCCGGGAGGTTCCCGTGCCCGCCGGGCTGAGCCTGCTGATCGTGGTCACCACCAGCGTCTCCGCAGTGGCGGCCTCCCCGGAGAAGGGCCCCCTGAGGGCCACCCTCCACCTGTTCACCACCGACGACACCCTGTCCGTCGCCGACATGGACGCAGCCATCCGCGACATGCACTGGCTCGGTTTCGTCACCAAGTGGCAGCGGCAGCACCGCCGCTCCGCCCCGGAACCCACCGATCCCGGACCCGCCCCGGGCACCGGCCGTCCCATCCATCGACGCTAAGGAGAAAACCATGGCAACAATGCACCCGCTGCTCTTCCTCGGGCTCGGCGGCACCGGAGGCAAGGTGCTGGGCGTCGTCCAGAACACCCTCTCCCGGCGTCTGCGTTCCGTCGGCATCCATCACATCCCGGCCGGAATCCAGTTCCTCCACATCGATGTGCCCGCCAAACGGGACGCCGACGAAGGCGGGCAGGCCTTCGGTCTGGCCCCCACCGACTACTTCCCACTCACCGACGAGAACTCCACCTACAGCGCCACCTACACCCACCTGGACAGGCTGTTCAGGAGCAGCGACGGCAACGAACGCCCGTTCCAGAGCTGGGCTCCCCGCCCCACCACCGTCCCGGAGGCCACGGCCAGCGGGGCACGTCAGATGCGCGCCTACGGCAGGGTCGTGGCCCTCGGTGTCCTGACGAGGATCCGCCAGGCCATCGAGAACCGCCTGGACCGCTGCCGCAACGGCAGGGACCAGTTGAACCCGGCAGCCGAGGCCTTGGGCATCGCCGGGCTGGACACCCCCGCGGAGAAACCGATCGTGATCGTGATCGGCTCCCTGGCGGGAGGCAGCGGGGCGGGTCTCATCGGCGACATCCTCGACCTCCTGCGTTCCCTCGGGGTCGGCAAGATGGTCACGAACCTCTTCTCACCCGACGTGTACGCAGGCCTGGGCGCCGGGAACGCCGGCATCGCACCGAACGCGCTGACCACCATCTGCGAGCTGATCGCCCAGGACTACGACCCCGGTCAGGGCACCGCGGGTGGGGTCTACATGAACACCCGGCACGCCATCTTCAGCGGACAGCACCTGCCCAGCGCCGTCGTCGGGGGCGCCGAGGCCTACTACCTGGTCGGGGCGTCCTCGCAGCGCGGGACGGTGTTCTCCCGGCCCCAGGACGTGTACCGGGTGGTGGGCAGCATGTACGCGGAGCTTGCCCTCAACCCGGCCCTACTCGACTCCCTCGACGCCTACCTGCTCACCAACTTCCCCACAGCCAAGCAGAGCGCCCCCGACCACCTGGGCATCACGTCGCGGGAGACCCACGACAACCCGAACCTGATGGGTCTCGGTTTCGGGCGGCTCTCCGTGGGTCGCGAGTTCTTCGCCCAGTACGCCCACGACCGGCTGATGCGCCTGGTCACGGAGCAGCTCCTGGAGGCGCACCTTGAGGTGTCGGCCTCCGAACGCGACAAGAGCGACGACGTGCTCCTCAACGAGGCCGTCGAACGCAACTACACCGGGTTCATCTGGGAGTTGCAGCTCAACGAACTGGACCTCGCCACCACACAGAACGACGACATCTACAACCAGGTCTCCATCCGCGGCACGGAGGAGTACAAGAGCCTCAACACGGAGTTCGCCTCCCGCCTGATGAGCGACATCGAGGCGATCGGCAGGGGCAGCAAGGTCTCCACCCAGGAGGCGCTCCGGGTCGCCCACACCGCCGCGAAACTCGAGATCAACCAGGTCGCCGCCGACAGCGGCACCTACAATCCGCTCCGGAACCGGGCCCACCACCTGTTCATGAAGGGCTTGGAGAAGTTCGAACTGGACGTCGCGCAGCGGCTCCGGCAGCTGCTCCCCGAGCAGGTGGCCGATTTCGGCCTTCCTGTGGTGATCAAGATGCTGGAACTCCTGCACGACCAGCTACTGAAGGCGGCTGCGCAGCTGAAGGACCAGGCGGACAAGTACGAGACCAACGCCCACCTGATGCTGGACGACCTGGAACGGGGCCGGGCGAGCATGGTCCGGAGCTTCCGCCGCGACGACTACGACACCATCCGCGACATCGTCACCGACGCCGGCCAGCCCATCGACGTGATGGTCTACTCCGACGAACTGCGCAAGACCGGCCGGCTCGTCGCGGACATGGCGACCGGGCTGGTCGACCCGTGGCTGCGTTCCCTCCGGAGTGCGCGCGACGGACTCCGGGAGCGAGTCGACATGACCCTCGACGGCGGCGGCACCCTGCGCACCATGTGGCCCTCCGAGACGGGCGGGGTGCCCGCCTACCTGCGGCCAAGCGCCGTCGAGTTCACCCTTGAGGATGTCTCCGGTTTCCCGCAGCTGTTCCGGGAACAGATCGCCTCCCGAATGCCGCGGGACATGGATGACCTGTCCACCCAGCTCGCCGGCCCGGAACAGATGCAGCGGCAGGCCCTCAAGGATGCCGTCCGCGACATGATCACGGGTATGCGGGACGACGCCACCACGGGCACCCGGGTCGCGTGGACCGCATCCCCGGTTGTCTCGCAGGTCGACAACTGGGTTTCCAGGCTGCGCGACGAATCCCGCGCCCGGGATGCGGTGGTGCGGCTGGCGTTCACACTGGAGGACATCGACAACCGGGTGATCGACTGGCTCAACGACCCGAACGCCAGCACCCGGAGATTCCTCGACTGCACGCTGCGCGAATACCTCAACCCCGCCCCCAACACCGTCACCGACCAGGAAATCCGGCGGCGCCACGACAAGATGGTGACGCAGTTCGCCAAACTCCTCGTGGCAGCGGAACCTCTGGTCAGGCTCAACCTGGCGCTGTACGCGCAGGTGCACGCCCCGCAACCGCAGATCAACCTGATACTCGGGGCCATCGACGTGCCGACCCTGGACCCGGTGATCCAAACCCGGTTGGGCACCGCCCCGCTCACCCAGCGGCTGCAGGCCGAGGCCCAGCAGCTGCTGCCGAACGGCCGGTTGAACACCGACGGCGCACCATCACCGTCGATAACCCTGCTCTCGACCACCGCCTCCCCGTTCAACCTCGTGGTCGCCGACAGCATCCTCGGTCCCATCAGCCAGGCCGCCGACGCCGTCTCAGCCACCGGCTGGCTGAATCGTCGCAGCCGCCCGCTGGCCGAGTACGTGCCTCTCTCCCCGGAGACGCAGACCCGCCTGCTTCAGGGGTTGTTCGTCGGGCGCCTGATGGGTGAGGTGGAACTGACCCCCCAGTACCCGGGCCCGAACTCGCTGCTGGTGCGCAACGGGACCGGCGGCTGGTGGGAGGTGGACCTGACCGGGCTCCGGGGGAGGCACCGCACCGCACCGCACCGGGACTACCCGGGACGTTTCCTCGAAAGCTACATCACCAGCCTCGTGGAGGCCTTCCGCCTCAGCTCCCTCGAACCCCTGCTGCCGTTCCAGAAACTGCACGCCCTCGGGCAGGAACACACCTCCTACCCGTACCCGCTGCAGCGGTGGATCGACGCGGGAGGTGACATCCCGGGCACCCGGGATCCGTTCGTGCTCGAGAATACCTCCGACCGGGCCGACCGCGAGGCCAAGGTGCGGAAGGCCTTCGCGGACCTGCGCACGAGCCTGGACGAACTGGTTTCGATGGCTCCCGAGGGGGACCCGCACCACCTGGCCACCCTCGACATCATCGACCTGCTGAAGGGGGCGCTGACGGAGCTGGAGAGCGGCACGCGATCCACCGAAGGACGGTACTGACCCGATGAGCCACCGCAGCATCTTCATCTGCGACGAGCCGCTGTGGGAACGAGCCCTGGCCTGGGCCGGGGCGGGACTCGTCGGCGAGAGCCTGTGGCTGGTGGCGCCCGGCGGGCCGGTCGGCGACGTGGTCCTGACACCGGCCCGTCGCCTCCCCGGTGAGGAGATCGGCCCGCTCGGTGATTTCCTGTCCGCCGAGACCGCCTTGGAGAAGGTCCTGCTGATCTGGTGCGTCACATCCGGACAGCCCGACCCGCAGCACCCGTGGAACCTGCACGCCGTGCAGGAACTCCGTAGCCATCTCGGCCAGCAGAGCCTCACCGGGGTGGCGGTCTTCCCCGCCCCCGGGCAGCCGCAGGTGCGCCTCCCGCAGCTGTCCCCGGAGTGGTCGCGGGTGGTGCTGGGACCGGAGGAGGCCATCGTCCCGGGCGGCGCGGATGCCTCCGTCAGGGACCCCGCCGCAGACCTGCTGCACGCCGCCCTGGGGTTGGGCGGGGTGATCTGCGGGAACCAGCCGCACCCCCCGGAGGTACTGGTTGAGGCCGGCTGGGGGCAGGGTGAGGTGTGCGCCACCGCCTACACCAGCACCGTCGTGGGAGGTACCCGGCTGGACGCCGCCGCCCGCGACCACCACGAGCTGGAACTGCCGTGGGCCGACGCCTCCATGGTGCGCCCCGGCCGATTCGACCGCAGCCGGGGCGAGCTGCTCATGGAACGGGCTCACCGGCACGTCGTCAACGCCGGGGGCAGTCCCCTGCGCCGCCTCGAACTCGACCCCGGGTACCTGGCCTTCGAAGAGAACCGGCGGATCACCTTCCGGGGATTGCTGGAGAATTTCTCCGGGTTCGTCGACTTCCTGTTTCTACACAGCCGGCCGGTGTCGTGGCGGGGCAGGATGCACGATGTCCTCGCCGACAGGCTGCAGCGCGCCAACTCGGGCTGGGAGATCGAACGATCCGGGGAGGAACCCGGCATCATCCCGGTCATCGACGCGTTCGCCCTGGACCGGGAGCAGCGGGGACTGCTCCAGCGGTGCTGGGAGAACGGTCGTCACGCCTCAGGGGATCTTCCCTCCCCCGAGGCCCTGCAGGCCCTCACCACCGCCACGAACGGGATGATTGACGCCAGCGACCTACCCCCGGGGCTGGAACGCCCGGACCATCACGGCCGCCCCTGCATCATCGAGCCGCTGCCGGTTCTGGGCTGCGCCACCCCTGACGGCGACCTGGTGCCGTCGGTGCCGCAGGAGGAGGGGGAAATCGCCGGGATCCGGCACGCGCCCGCCTCCGCCGCGGTGAAGGCCACCGCCGAGTCAGCGGTGCGCCGCCACCTGGGGGCCCCGGGCGCGAAACTGACCGGGACCGGGCGGCGGGGCTCCAGGGTCACCCATGAACTGGCGGAGGAGATCGCCGGGAAGGACTCCGAGATCCGCCAGGAGCAGCTCGCCGGCTGCGGCGAGGCCACCCCCGTCGACGGGCTATCGTTCCTGGACCGTGTCCGGGCATCGGTTCTGGCGGACGGCGTGGCCGCGCGGCTGGACGCGGACCGCTGGTACCGGATCGCGGTCGGGGAGCTGGGCGGCCTGATCCCGCTGCGCCCGGCCCGGTTCTGGTTCTGGTTCTGCACGGGACTGGCCGCCACCGCCGCCATGGTGCTGGCGAACCTGTTCTGGCCGGGAACGATCATCGACCTGTTCTCCCGGATCGGCATCGCCCTGACCGGGGGTCAGGTGTGGGGCGGCGTCGGGGGATTCTCAACGCTGTTCGTCGCCGGTCCCGTGGTGTGGTTCTTCAACCACTTCAACGAGTACCGGACCCGTTCCATCAGGCAGGCGGAGGCCCGCAAATTGATGTTCCTCCAGGCCATCACCGCTATGGACGAGCACCTGAGACTGGCGAACGCCGACCGCGTGGTGCGGCTCTGGTCGCAGGTGCTCCGCGGCATCTACCCGCTGCGTGACGTCGAACCGGCGTGCGTTGCGACCACACCCCCGGTCTCGGTGCCCCGTTCCTGGACCCTGGTGCATCCCGGCCACGACGAACAGCAGCTGCGCGCCTGGCTGGCTGCCGAGGCCACCGGGTCGCCGTGGCGGCGGCACGCCTTCGACGAGATCCTGAACCGCCACCACGGACCCGGCAGCGAGGATCTCTCGGCGCTGTGGCAGGACCCAGGGTTGCCGGACGGCCCGCTGGAGTGGTTGGCGAGGGACGTGGACCGGCTCTGGGCCGAGCTGCTGGACGAACGGGTGGACGACTTGGGGCGGCGGCTGCGCGAACGGGTGCTCACATCGGACGACCCCGTTGACCCCGAGGGGAACTCCCCCTTGGGGCTGGGGGATTTCCTGGGACGCGTGGAGGTTCCGGATCACATCCCGGGTCTCACCTACCAGCGACCCCCGGTTCCCGACCGAGCGGGTTCCCTAGGCCTGTCGGTCTCCCCGGACCGGGGTGGGGCCACCCGGGAAGTGATCACCTCACACACCCGCATCTACCAGCGGCTGCTGGAGCCGCTGCCCGCGGAAGCCACCCCTTGGCCGGAACCCGAGGAGGGCAGGTACTGACCCATCCCGGATCTCAGTCGCAAAGCACCTGTTCCGCGACGCTGGGACGCACGGGCCAGTTCGCGGGGAATTCGGGATCCCGGGCCAGGTCGAGCAGTTCCCGTACCGCCACGGCCTCCGCCCGGGCCCCGTCGGCCCGCCAGGTCCTCGTCGCGGTCTCCAGCGCGGAGAGCCCCGTCTCCAAGAACCCCCGGCCGCCGGTGACGACGTACAGCCGCAGGTCGAACACCCCCTGGGCGGTCAGGTACCGCGCATCATTCACGGCAGGTACCCCACCGGAACTCAGCGGCGGGCAGGGTTCGGTTTCCTCGCCCGCCTCTTCCTCACCTTCCTCGGATTCGGTCCCGCCCGCGGCCAGCGCGTACCGGAGCACCTCCGGCCGCCCCACCGGCGCGGGATCCGGGATCGCAGTCCCCGCCAGGACATCGGCGGCATCCAGCAGCAGATTCCTCGACTCCGGATGCCCCTGGACGCGCGCCAGCATCTCCGGGCTCTGCGTCAGGCAGCCGAGCAGGGCCAGCAGCGGTTCCCGCCACTCCCGGTCCACCTCGATCCGGCCGGCGAGGCGCCCCAGAAGGGTCAGTTCCTCCAGGTCCAGCAGCAGGGAGTCGAGCAGCAGATCCGAGTTGTCTCGGCACCAGCGGATCTCCGCCAGCCCGCGCAGCAACCCCAGAACCTCACCCTCGCGCACCTGGCAGATCCCGGACTCGCATCCCTCCTCGAAGGCCACGTCCAACAGTCCCCTGGCGGACGCCCTCCCGAAGATCTGCTCCACCCCTGGGACGGCCAGCTCGGCATCCCCCGCCAAGCACGACGGCATGAGGTCGGGGCGCGCCGGGTCGAAATCCAGTACGGCACCGGGCAGGTTGATAACGACCGCACCGGCGGGCGCGACGGGTTCGCGTCCGATCAACACCATTCCCAGGCCGACGTGGCGGATCGGCGACCGTTCGGTTTCCATCGATGCTCACCCCCGTTTCCCCGCCACGTACCCGAGAATCCACCCGGGTTCCGGAAGGTCGTCTTCCCGGGAGGCAAGACGATACCCCCGGATTTGCCGTTCCCCCCGGTGGGTGGGTCCGCTTGGACACCTCGCACCGGCCTCGTCGCCGGGCATCCGGGATGCGGACCACGCACCACCGCGGGGCCCGCACCGGAACCCCTCACATCTGCGCGCGACCCACATCACCCCCAAAAGGGCGCACCTCCGTTCGTCGTGCAGTTGCTCTCGTGATGATTCCACCGGGTTCCTTCCTGTTCGCTTCTTCATGACGGACGGCCACACGTCATGGACGTGTCCGCCAGAAAGCCGACACAACGCCCCCTGCGGGTGGGGTCTTCCGGTAACTAGACTCTTGATCATCTCGGCTGTGCCGTGCGGTCGGCTCTGCGCGCAGGGTCCGGCCTGTGTCATTTCTGTGCCAGTTTCGCGCCCTCCACTCATCTTCGTCGGGTGGTTGCGAAAAACTTTTGGTCATGACGGGGGAAGCCGCAGCCGGAACAACCAAGGATGTGGGCTGGCGCGGCATCGACATCGCCCCCGTGGCAGAGGCGGCCTGGCACGTCGCCCGGGCTGAGAGATCGGCCCGGTTCCACCGCTTGGCGAACTGCCCCACCCGGACGGCTCCCTACGGCCGCAAGGACCCCGACGGCACGGGACTGCACCCCGCCTGTCAGGAAACCGGATGCCTGGATCTCCACCACGACCTGATCGAACGCATGGTGAACCAGCTCACCCGGTACGACAGCCGCCACCCGGAGCGCACCGTCAAGAACCTCCCCGCCTACCTGGCCCGGGTGGCAAGAAGCCAGCTTTCGGAACAGAAACGCGCCGAACGGGTCCGGATCGGGGCCCAGGCCAAACCCACCCGCAACGACGGCGCCGCGGGTCGCGTGATGGCGCGGTTCGAGGGCCTCGGCGACCTCCGCCGGGAATGGCTGACCAGGTTGTTCCGGATCATGCGGTCCTACCCCTTCACCCCCGCCCACGTCCCCGGGCGCTGGCCCGTCGACGGGCTCGTCGAGGAACGCGCCAAACTACCCGACGGCCAC
The DNA here is from genome assembly GCF_057238465.1 of Arachnia sp. Lineage (NCBI taxonomy): Bacteria > Bacillati > Actinomycetota > Actinomycetes > Propionibacteriales > Propionibacteriaceae > Arachnia > Arachnia sp. The sequence continues at coordinate 84,458 of NZ_DBHHFZ010000010.1, read as the reverse complement.
ATCCCCAGCCGGGAGGAGATCAGGAAGGACATCGCGTTCGTCACGGACATCGCGAGACAAACCCTGGGGCCGCGCTGGGTTCACGAGAATCTGACGATCCCGCTGCTCAGCAACGGGGCGTTCGAGGAGCTGCGGGAGGAGCACGCCGCAACCGACACCGACCTCACGTCCGTGGTACTCGGCAAACAGCTCGTCTCCCTCTACAAACACCTGCGCACCGGTGGCCTGTCGCGACCGAGGGCGTTCCAGCTGGCAGCCGACAGGATCGGAGGCCACGCCCCGGACCGGGTCACCCCCGACATCCTCACCATCCTGAAGGACCTGGACACGGCCGGCTGAGCTTTCGTCCGTCATAGATCCCAGACCAGGAGGAAACCGATGGAACTCATCAGACGGCCCAGCAGCCGCCGCGTTGTCACGCCCCCCGGAACCACCGCCGGAAAGAGACACGGCGACGCTCTGGCCACCCCCTACGAGCGAACCAACCGGGCCAGGCGACGTACCGGCGAACTCCTGGACGCGATCCGGAAACTCGACACCGCCACCGACGAACGCACCAAACGGGAACTGCTCGACTTCATCGGGGGCCTCTACAACGACTCCGGTGGCGGCATCCCGGTGGGTCTGTTCGCAAAATGCTGGCTCGGGGAACCGTACCTGGATCACATCCTCACCTTTTCCGGTGACATCGTCCGGCACTTCAAACACAACGAACCCGTGCCACCCGAGTTCGCCATGGCCCGCCCCCTGGCCCGTAACGACGCCTACGCCTTCATCGAGGTCTACAGCGACGGCGCCGTGATCCCCGTCCGCCCCGACGGCAACCCCGTCACCTGAGAACACAGGAGAACCATGTCAACATCCATCGACCTGACCCCCCTGTCCCGGCAGATCGACGAAGTGGGACGCGAGATCATAAACAACCTCGGAAACCAGATAGACGGTGTCCAGGCAAATCTCGGCACCGTCCGCAACGACCTGCAGCTGACCCGCACGGAGCTGGCCGGACTCCGAGAGGAGTTCCGGCAATTCGTCGAGGAGGCCGCCCGCGTCGCCGCGGTGCAGCAGTCGCAGGTGAAGGTCGTGGATCTCAAGGCACAGCTGGACCGGGAGTTCGGGCACTACTCCGTGGTCCGCCGCACATCCGTCGGCCTGTTGCAGGGCTTCGACGTGGGCAACATCTCCAACGCCGTGGCGACCAACGTCGCCGAGGAGCTGATGATCCAGACCCCCCGCTACTGGCTGGCCCCGGCCCTGGTGGCCCTGGCGGCCTGGTCCCACGACCGCCAGGACATCGCCGAGAAGTCGGTCCGGGAGGCCTTCTCCCGCGACCGCCACAAGACCAGCCTGTTCTTCACCCTGGTGCTGCGCCGCCAAGGACGCATGTCCGGTTCGGTGCGCTGGCTGCGCCACTACGTGGCCTCGCTCGACCCGTCGGCGCTGACCCGGGAGTTCGCGGTCATCCTCGAGGCCAGCTCCTGCAACGCCTTCGGCCCGGAGGGCAACGAACTGCTCTCCGCGAAATTGTCCGAGTGGTCCGGGCAGCTCCGGCAGCACCCGGAGGCCGTCGAGGAACAGGTCGGGCGCTGGACCTCCGAGCTGGCATCCCACCAGCTCCAGCTCGGCGGCAACGAGTACCAGACCCTGCGACACCTGTGCACCCAGTGGAACACCATCCGGGGAAACATGGAGGCGGCCTCGGCGCTGCCCGAGGTGCTGGCGAAGTACCGGCAGGTACGCGACCACGAGGCACCGCCGCCCACATCCCTGGAGGACCTCCTCGACGACATCCTTGACACGCTGGTGACGGAGTTCGACGCCGAGGAACTGCCCCTCAGACGCGAGGTCACCTACCACGAGGCCGTGATCGAGGAACGGGGGGACCTGAACCGGGCGGAGAAGAAGGCGGAGCTGCTGCAGGAGGCGCTGGAGGAAACCAACGACGTGGTGACCATCCAGACCATGGGCGCGATCAGCCCCGAACTGCTCGGCATCAGCGTCAACACCCAGAAGATGGCGATCGGCGTGGCCCGGGACGACTTCCGCACCGCGGTCGGCCGCTACTGCAGCGGCTACCGGGCGAAGGAGGAAACCGACATCGTCCTCGATTTCGACGCGAAACACTCCAACCACGCCGCCGTCCACGGTTTCGTCGGCGCGAAGGTTCACGTCAACTCCGGTCAGCAGGCCGCTGAGGGGCTCCTGCGGGAGGCCTGGGGCAACACCATGAACCCGCAGATCGAACGGGCCCGTTTCAACAACAAGTACTACCTGCAACCCGCCCTGATCGCCGCCGGTATCGCGGTCGTGCTTCTCGTCATCAACCCGATCGCGGGGATCCTCGCGGCGCTCATCGGCGCGGGGGTCGTCTGGTACCTGGGTGAGCAGAAGAAGAAAGCCGCCGCCCAGGAGGTCAAGGCGCTGGAGCACGCCAGGCAGGAGGCCTACGACCACTCCGTCCAGCTCTACCGCAACGCCATGGCCGAACTCACCGACGCGAACCTGACCTACAAGGAACTGGACGCCTTCGAGACCCCCCTGCTGGAGCTGATCGACGGCTGGCCCACCACCATCAAGGAGAACTGACATGTCCGAACCGACGACCCCGATCCCGCCCGAAACCCCCGCCGTCGTCCGCCGCCCGGCCGCGTCGCGTTTCGTGCCACGCGGCGACACCCCGCCCCCGGAGGCCCCGCTGGTGCAGCGCAACGTGCTGCGGCCCGGCCGCGACAAGGGCAGGACCCTCACCGGCCGGGAACGGCTCATAGCCGGCGACCTGCCCGAGTGGGAGCCGCTGCCGCCCGGTGAGCTGTTCGTCACCCGGGGATCGGAATGATCCCGGGACGCTCCGACTACGAAACCTGGGTGCTGACCCTGCGGGACTGGCGCACCAACCCGCAGCAGGACCTGACCGGGTTGCCCGCCCTGAGCGAGGAGGACCTGTCGCCCGAGGCCTTCTCCAGGCTGGTTGACCACATCACCGAGGCCATCCAGGCGGTCACCGACGCCTGGCAGGAGAACCTGAGCAGGACGACACAGGAGGCGCGGACGGATTTCGAGCTGGCCCGGGCCCTGGCGGGATCCCGGCGATACCTGCGCCGGCGCGTCGAACTGGCCCGGCATCCGGGACTCCCGGAGGCGCTCCGCAAGGTCCTGGACGACGGGTGCACCCGGGATGTCACCCGCATGCAGGGGGAACTCGAACAGCAGATGCGCGACATGGCGGCGCAGGAACCGGGGCAGGCCACGTTCTGGGGGGCGCGGCTGCTGGTGGTGAAACAGAACCCGATCACCGCCGTGCTCGCCGCCGACCCGCCACCCGCCGCGTCCCCGCCTGCACCTCCCGCCCCTCCCACCCGTCCCGCGAACCGCTGGTCGCATCGCCGCATCCTCTGAAAGGAACCATGCCCAACTTCTTGGAGACCCAGAACCTCGTGCAGCGCTACCTGAGCGCCCGGGTGCCGTTGATCGTTATCCAGTCGATAGAACCCACGCGGGTGATGTCGCTGATCACCGAGTGCGCCAACAACATGCGCGCCCTGACGTTCTTCGAACACTCGCTGAGCGACGGCATCAGGGAACTGCTGACCCGGCAGCTTCACAGTGAGGACACGTCGCTGGCGCTGGCGATGGAGCAGGCGCGTTCCACGTTCAAGTCGCGCGCCAACGCGAACTTCATCTTCACCGACGTGGAGGACCTGGACCAGGAGAGCTCCATGTCACGCTACTTCGCGGAACTGGTGCGGCTGGCCGAGTCGCGGCAGGGCACCATCATCCTGATCTCCTCGTCCCCGGTGTGGACGGGGCTGTCCCGGCTGGGCATGAGCGTCGCCCTGGAGCTGCCGAACAAGGACGAGATGCGCCTGGTGGTGGCGGGAATGATCGACGACCACCGGCAGGTGGTGCAGATCGAGTGGCAGGACACGGAGGTCACGCGCGCCGCCGAGATCCTCGCAGGTATCACGGAGATGGAGGCCATCAACGTGGTGGCGAGCCTCGTCGCCAAAGGGATGGTGCGGAACGAGGACCTCGCGGAGCTCAGCTTCTTCAAGGACCGGATCTTCGGGGACCTGAGCGGCATCGAGCGCATCCCCCTGCGGGAGAACTTCACCGTCGGCGGGCTGGGGAACCTGAAGGACTGGCTGCGGCCGCGGGAACAGCTGATGAAGGCAGACCTGACGGACACCCCGCTGCACCCGCCGAAAGGGGTGCTGCTGGTGGGGGTGCCGGGGTGCGGCAAGTCGCTGTCGGCGAAGGCCATCGCCTCGCAGTGGGGGCTGCCGCTGTACCGCCTGGACATGGCCTCCGTGCTGGGCATGTACGTGGGGCAGTCGGAGGGAAGACTGCGGGAGGCCCTCGCGACCGCGGAGCGCGTCGCACCGTGCGTGCTGTGGATCGACGAGATCGAGAAGGGCCTGGCGCAGGGCTCCGACGGCGGCACCACCCGTCGCCTGATCGGGCAGTTCCTGTTCTGGATGCAGGAGCTGACGGCGAAGGTGTTCATGGTGGCCACCGCCAACGACGTGTCGACCCTGCCGCCGGAGCTGCTGCGGAAGGGACGCTTCGACGAGCTGTTCTTCGTCGACCTGCCGGAGGCGCCGGACAGGGAGGAGATCATCGGCCTGTACTTCCGCAAATACCTCGGGGCGGAGCCGTCACAGGAACTGCTGACCGACCTGGTGACCCTGACGGACGGGTTCTCGGGTTCGGACATCGACGCGGTGATCCACGACATCGCCACCAAGGTCTACGTCGACCGGCTGCCCGGACTGCCGCCGGAACCGGAGATCAAGAAGTTCTTCACCAACGTGGTGCCGTTCTCCCAGACCAACCCGGAGGATCTATCGGCGATCCGGTCCTGGGGCAGCAGCCGATGCGTCCCGGCGGCGCGCCACGTCGCCTCGAACGTACCAGCGGCCCCGGCGGGTCGCAGGGTGGTGATCCTGTAGGGGATCCGGCGCGGGCACTGGCCGGCGGATCCCGCTCAGCCTCCCAGTTCCCACACGGCGGAGGCGGGCAACCCGACGAGCCGGTCTGACATGACGTGCCCTCGATCGGCCATGCCCAGCACCACCCCGCAGCGGAACCGGTCCCCCAGCCTGTCGCGCAGGAACCGCAGGCCCTTGAAATGCTCCGAGCGGTAGGTGCCGGAGGTCTTGACCTCGATGCCCACGACGGTGCCGTCGTCGAACTCGGCGACGACATCCACCTCCACGCCGCCGCGGTCGCGGTAGTGGAAGAGGCGGAACTCCTGCTCGCTCCAGGTCTGCTGCTTCAACAGTTCGGTGGCGACGAACGCCTCGAAGGGACCACCCAGGGCCTCGGCGGTGACGGGTAGAAGCCGCGCCTCGGTCAACCAGGCCAAGCGCAGGGCCAGAGCGGAATCGCTGACCGCGACCTTCCGGCGTCCCGTTTCCCGGCTGGTCAGGTTCTGCGACCACGGCGGTAGTTCCTCCAGCGCGAACACCCCCGCCAGCACGTCGAGATAGGCGGTGATGGAGGTGGCGGGAAGGTTCGCCTGTTCGGCCAACCGCGCTTTGACCAGCTCGCCTGCTTGGTTGGCCGCGATCAACCGGATCAACGATTGCAGTCGCGCCGACTGATGCCCCGACTGCAACAGCACCGCATCCCGGTTCAGCACCCGGGCGACGTAGCCGTCAAGCCACGCGTTCCGGGTTCTCCCGTTCAGGAGCCGCACCTCTGGGAAGCCACCCTTGGCCAGGGCCCGCACGTAGTCGGTGCGGGTCCAGGTCGTCTCCCAGCGGCGGGCATCGGACAGGGCGGGCAGCGCCGTGAAGAAGTCGTCATACCGATTCTCGGCCTCCCCCACACTGAAACCCCGCAGCCGCAACGTGACCGCCCGGCCCGCCAGTGAATCCCCCAGCCCGGGCATCCGCAGCAGATCGGAGGAGCCGGTCAGGATGAACCGGCCCGGGCGGCGGTCGCGATCGACGTCGGCCTTCAGCGCCCGGGTCAGCTCGGGCGCCAGCTGGGCCTCGTCGATGACGAGCGTGCCCTCCCCGCCCTGCGTCAGGAAGCCCCTGGGGTCGTCGCGTGCGGTTGCCAGCTGCTCCTCGTCGTCCAAGGTTACGTAGGTCGCCTCGGTGCCCGCGACGAGCTGCTGCGCCAAGGTGGTCTTCCCCACCTGCCGGGCACCTTCGATGACCGTCACGGGGAAGGCGGCCAAGTACTCCCGCCCAACCGGCAACGCATGTCGTTCGACCAGACCAGACATACCCCAAACCTACTCGGTTCGTAGGTTCGCAGGTGATTTTTCGTAGTTTTGCAGCAGGATTCTCGTAGGTTCGCGCCTTCCTCCGACCCTTTCCCGATGAATATGCAGGCCTTCCCGACGGAAACGCCTGCCTTACGGACAAACGCCAGCGCTACAGCGCAAGCACACGACCACAAGGCAAGCGAACCGCGGGGAGAAGCGACGGAAGCAGCGACTACGACCGGGCGATCGCGAAACATCCCGGCCCGGGATGCCGGGATCGCCGGTCGGCAAGTATGTTGACTACGACTCCAATCGTTCCAAGACAGCCCGGCACACGACCACGAAGGATCACCATGAAGCCCGACCCCGCAGCCCTCTTCAAGGTGCAGAACCTGCTGCTCAAGATCGACAGCAACCTGCAGAAGGCCGACGAGAACACCTTCACCCTGCGTTACGGGTCAGCGCGGGCCTTCATCTGGGTCAACACCGAGGACAACGCCTCGTTCGTCACCATCGAGATCCCGGTGCTGAGGGATCTCAGACTCACCCCCGACCTGCTGAAGTTCGTCGCCTTCGACAACTCCTACGCGCTCGGGCACCTGTACCTCGAGGACCTCAACGGCTCCCTGGTGCTGGAGTTCCGGCACACCCTGATGGTGAAGAACCTGACCGCGGAAACGCTGACCTGGGCCGCCATCGGCATGCTCAAATCCGCCGACAGCGACGGCCCCGCTCTCAAGAAACGCTTCGGCGGCCAACTCTCCCACGAGGGGTGACTTCTGCACTCTGAGTGACCAGACTGGGCGGTGAAACGGACAGGAGCCGACCATGCCAGCACCGCTCGACCTGAAAACCGTCCTCGACGAGCTGGAGCCCACCGCCCCCGGGTCCTCCCGGGACGACGGGGACGCTCGGCCAGGAGGTCGCCGAGGCCGCCGTCCCGCTGCTGACCGACGAGGACGCGACGATCGACCTACGTCATCGACCGCGCCGAGCAGGTCGCGGAGGATCAGGCGGGTTTCCCCGAGCCGTGGGAGGTCGACGCGCTGCTGGGCGTCCTGTCCCGGCCGCTGGGTTCGAACCCCGGTCTGGTGACGCAGCTTCCCCAGTTCCTCCGGAGCGTCGCGCTGGCCGCCCCCGAGGACACGCGGCTCAGGACCATCCTGCTGGACGCCTGCATCAAGCTGGCCGGCACCGGCACCCGGGCCGAGGCCGAGGCCAACGCCAGGCTGGCCGACGCCCTCCACACCACCGACCCGCCCACGGCCCTGACCCACTACCGGCGCGCCCTGGAGATCACCCGGGACCTCGCGGGACAGCACCCCGCCGACCCGCAGCTCAAGCGGGACACCTCCGTCGCCCTGAACGACGTCAGCAGGATGCTGCGCGACACCGATCCCGCCCAGGCGCTCGCCCACTACCGGGAGTCCCTGGAGATCACCGAGTTCCTGGCGGAGCACTACCGCGACGACAGCGGACGGATCCGCCTGGACCTGGGCACCACGTCGGCACGCCTGGGCGAGCTGATATCGCCCGAGCATCCCGAGCACCGGGCGATGTGGCGCAGGGCCGCCACCAGTTTCCGCGACGCCCTGGCCATCCAGCCGGGGCACCCGGGCCTGGCCCGCCTGTCCCACCTGTCGGCCCGCAGCTACGCGGACTGCGACCCGGCCGACCGCGACGACTGGCTCGCCCACGCCGCGGCCCTGGCGCAACGCTTCGGTTTCGAGGAATGACGAGGAATGACCCGGGACCCTGTTGACACAGCTCCTAGGATGAAGCCGTGGAATTCATCGGAAAATTCACGTATCTGACGAACACAATTCTCTGTGCCGTGCTGATCGGGTACCTGACCAGCTACGTCATCACGCTGGGCTCCTATTACACCTACATGCTGAGAACTGGCAGGGTGAAGGAGCTCCAGGCAAGCTATGCGCCGTTCCGCACCGACTCGAACACGAAGGCTCTCTACCGAATCTGTTTCGCACTCCAAGTGGTGTTCGCCGCAGTCTCGCTGCTGCTGAACCACTCCACCCATCCGCTGCCCGCGCAGGTCTACGCGCTGGCCATCCTCCCGATCTTCCTGACGATACACGTCGTCACGGGATTCGGGAAGGTCGAGGAGAAAATGGCGAGCGGAAAAGAATTGACGGAACCAGAAATCGACCTCTACACGAAACTCAACCTGCCGCTGCACCTGGTCTATGCCGCATTGTATTTGATCGGTGCCACCTGGCTGGTCGCTGCGCTTTTCTAAAGATCAGATGAAACGGGTGCCGACCTTTGGTCGGCACCCGTTTTCCGCTGTTTCCCGTCCGTCGTCAGGCGGTCCGGGCCGGGATCCCGGTCCTCGGGAGCCCCGGTTTCATCTTGCCGCCGCGGGGGTCGCTGGGCGTCGGCGTATCGGATGAGGTTGGGGTGGGCGACGACGTCGGGGCCAACGGTTCGCCGTCCTGCCAGGCCGCGTTGAACAGGGCGCCGCGGTCCACGGCCACCCCGGCCTGCCTTCCGAGGGCCTTCGCGACGTTCTCAGGCAGCGGCCGGCCCGAAGCGACCGCGGGACCGCCGGGCTTCGGGTGGAAGTCGGAGGTCTTCCACGCCGTCGGATCCGCCGCTTCCCTCACGAAGAGCGGGTTCTCCTCGCGGGTGCCGCGCAGGTCCAGGCCGTTGGCCTCACGATCGGAGACCATCACGTGTTCGTTGTTGGTGAACTCGGAGAGGGTTTCCGCATTGACGGATTCCTTCAACCTGTCCGGTCCCCAGTTCCACATCACTGTGGTGTTCGGCACCTCCGGTTGCGCGGGTGCCCGGTAGTAGGCGTTGTGGTCGATGCCCGCGACCATTTCGTTGGCGTAGAAGGCGCCGGAGCCGTCGTCGTTCTTGCCACCCACGACCTGCAGCGTCGCCGAGTAGCGCCACTTGTCGTCGGCCAGCGCGCTGGACTGCTCGGAGGAGAGGATGTTGTTGAACACCTCGGTGCCGGTGGTGTCCCACGACAATCCGTGTTCGATGCTCCATTTCTCCTCGGCCGCGCAGCTGCCGTCCTCCTTGCGGGCGTTGCAACCCTTGGAACGCGAGTCCTCCCGGATCGCGATGCTGGTCAGCGCATGCGAGATGGTGTTGTTCCAGATCTGGGTGTTGTCCGATCCGGAGACGTGAATGCCGATGCCCGCGCCCTCGATGATGTTGGAGGCAATCATGTTCTTGGAGGAGACCTCGTTGAAGATCGCCACCGGCACGTTGACGAAGTAGTTGCCGATCACCTGGGAGTTTATGACCCCCTCGTCGAACCAGACCCCGGCCCGCTGGTCATTCTTGTAGGTATCGGGCTTGGAGACGTCGGTGCCGGCGTTCGAGTAGTCGACGGTGTTGTAGGCGTAGCGGATACCCTCCGAGTGCGTGATCTTGGTGTCGCCGATGGTGCAGTAGGCGCCGCAGGAGGTGGTGTTGAAGCCCGCCGTGTTGTTCGACGTCCATCGGTTCTTCTCGACGTTGACGTTGCTGGACCGGTTGATCCCGAACCCGACGGCCCCGTTGTTCTCGATGGTGTTCCCGCTGATCGTGGCCTCCTTGGCGTCGGTGATGGCCAAGGCGGTGGCGGCCGATGCGTAGCGGAAGGCCGAGTTCTCGACCCTGAGGCCCTGGCCGCCGGCCAGCACCATGGCGCCACCGCTCAGGGTGCCGATCTGGGGGTCCTTGTAGTCCCAGGCCTGCACGGGCGCGTACTTCTCGACCGTGAGGTTCTTGAGGCTGGCCCTGTCCGTCGTGACGGTCAGGGCCCGCGAGTGCTGGACCACCTCCACCTTGTGCTCGGCGGGGTTGACGCCGATTACGTAGGAGGTTCCGGTGTGTGGTTTGACGTTGTAGCCGGCCCGGTTGTTCTTCGGATCCTTCAGGGTCACGGGGTCGGGATCGTCGACGAAGAAGGTGGACGCGGTGACCTCGGCCCTCGTCGCCACCTGGGTCAGGGGCTGGCCGTCGACGAAAACCTGTTCGGGATGGGCCGCCATGCCCTCGACGGACGGGTCGGCGTTGGTGGTGCAGACGTCGCAGAACCGCACCGTATCGTTGGCGGTGGCCCAGGTGCCGTTGCCGGCGTCCTTCCACGTGTCGGGGCTCTTCGCGCCCGAGATCACGGGCTTGGCCCCGGATGCGGCGGTGATGGTGACCGATTTGGTGACCATCAGCTCACCCTCCTGGTAGACGCCCTCGGCGAGCTCGATCGTGTCGCCGTCGGAGGCCTTCGTCAGGGCAGTTGAAATCGTTTTGTAAGGACTGGTGGCAGAGCCGTCCCCAGAGTTGGAGCCGCTGCTGACCGAGACGTGGATCACGGTCCCCCGTCCGCTGCCGCCTCGTTCTGCAATGACACCGCGGCCCCCAGGGCCAGGACGGACATCATCGCAAGTACTCGACGCATGTGGTCGCCTCTCGTCTTCGAGTGTTGGACTACCCCGACCCTATCCCCCTCCCAGGCCACGGGTCACCCCCCGGCGGGCCCTGCCCGTCGCCGAACGTGTCGTTATGTCATGTGGAAGGTTTTGTGGCGTGCACGCTCCAAAACCTTCCACGGCGTCGCGAAAATCTTTCATCCGAGAGTCATTCCGGCCCCGCATCCCGACCTTCCTGCTGCATGACCCGTTGATCGCCTGGCCCCGTGGACACGGTTGTTGAAGACGCCATGAGCGGGCAAGTCGCACAGCGCTGATGGGCTTCTACGAGCTTGTGGGTGTCGCGACCTATGATGAAGTCAGGGAGTCGGATACAGACTGTCAAGTGACGTGGAGGAGGCGATTTGGATGACATGGGCGAGCGACGTGCTGCGCTACATGGAGAGCAGGCAGCACCTCGACGGACGCACTCAGAAGCAAAAGCTGCTCTACTACGCACAGGCCTGGTCGCTGGCCTGGACGGGCAGGCCTCTGTTCGAGGACCGGATCGAGGCCTGGGTCAATGGTCCGGTCGTCAGCGATGTCTGGCACGAGAAGTCCCACCCCGCCGGCGACCTGGACGCCGGCCAGAAGGCCATCGCCGATGCGGTGCTGACGCACTACGGCGAGAAGACCGGTGAGGAACTCTCCGTGCTGAGCCATGCCGAACGGCCTTGGCGCGAGGCCCGGGGCGACCTTCCCGACGATGCCCGTGGTACCACCGAAATCACTCACGACTCCATGCGTCGTGAGTACACGCGTCAAAGCTTGGACGGCACCGGCCCGGTGCGGCCTTCGACGCCCCTGCAGGATGCGGATCCCGACCATGCAGTGGACCTCGCAGCCCGCTTGGGCCAGCGCTGGAGCCGCACCTTGGCTCTCTTGGCCGAGTGACGACGCTAATCGGCATTGACCTCTGCTTGAAAATCTACGGGCAAGAGGTCAATGCCGGTCCTCTTCGTGACCGAGAAAAGCTCGAAAGCGCACTGGTGCAGCCTTTTCAGTCATTCGGTGGCGCCGATCTGTATCCCACGCTCATCGAGAAGGTCGCGCGCCTGACCTTCGGCATCGCCGAGGCTCAGGCGTTCCAAGACGGCAACAAACGCCTCGCCTGGCTTATCGCAATGATTTTCTTGAAGCTAAACGGCGTGGAACTAGATGTGGACCAAGATGAGGCCGCCCACGTCATACGAGCCCTCGGAACCCGAGACAAGGACGACCAGCGCCTTCTGGACTACGCCGGCTTGGTAAATTGGCTCAATGAGTGCACGAAAATAACAGCAAAACGATCTTGAAACACCGGAAATTTTGACTCCACAGAAGCCTCGGACAATGTTACCAGAAAAGTTATTTAACTCTCGAATTAATCCCAACTCCAGTTTCAATAGAAACCGTCTTTGATTCACGTCAAATCAGAGATTTAATAGATCGCTGAATGATCAGCAAGCAGCCCGTTCTCAACCATCCTCAATTCTGCTCCGTGAAAGGGTTCGTCAAGTAGCATGCACCCTACGAACAAGCCTCTAGACGCACCTCTATTTTCAGTTCTCTCGAATCAATGGCAGACGGCCTACTCTTGCTTCTATCACGGAAATTAGCGAATCGACTTCCCCTTGCGTCAGGGGAAGCTCAAACCCTGTTGTTGCACTTTCGAAGAGCGGACCATCGGAATCGAAAGAGTCGCCGTGTCATACTTCACCTCTACATCGGCACTGGCGCATCCAGCGTCGATGACAACCGTAGCTACCACCCCGACACAGGGGTTGCGGACTACGCCCATTGCCCGGTGTGGCCTGTGCTACCTTGGGCATCAACATGACCGGTTCCGCTGCCCGCTCCGGCGGGAGTCCAGGGCCGGTCCTTTGCGTTTGGGAAGAGCCAACGACCACAAACCTGCCCTGATGTAGACGCCGAATGCCTTGATGCAACCACGCACGCCACGATCGCGCTGGACGAAGGACTGCTGCGGCGCGCCGAGGAACGGGCGGCCTCCCAGGGAAGAATCCTGCTCGACGCTGCGGACGAGGATCTCCACCGCTCGTCCCGACCTGCCACGGTTCGGCGTTTTGGCTGGTAGAAATCATGCGTTTTGACCAGTAGGAATCCTGCGTTTTGTATGGTAGGGCTTGTGAAGTACTTGCGCAGAGCCTTGGACAACTTCTTGGACGAGGTCTTCCCCGACGTGCCCGCCATCGCGATCGAGGGGGCAAAGGCAGTTGGCAAGACCGAGACCGCACGCCGTCGCGTGCAGCGTGTCCTTGAACTCGACGACCCACACACCCTGGCAGCGCTGCGTGCCGACACGGATGCCCTGCTCGGCGTCGACGAAACGGTCCTCATTGACGAATGGCAGCATTATCCGCCGGTGTGGGATCGCATCCGTCGCGCGGTGGACCGTCGCCGCGACCTGGCCGTCCTGCTCACCGGCAGCGCCACCCCACGGCCCGGCACCACCAGCCATTCCGGCGCGGGACGCATCGCATCCCTCGTCATGCGACCGATGTCGCTCACCGAACGCGGTGTCGCCCCGGGCGGAATCGATGTCGCCAAGCTCCTGAAACGCGAAGCGACGATCGAGGGACACAGCCCGCTCAGACTGCCCGACTACGCCGAGGAAATATGCGCCTCCGGGCTGCCCGGCCTGCGCGGCATCCGTCCCGCCGCCCTGGGCCTCCAGCTCGACAGCTATCTCGCCCGCATCGTCGACCGCGACCTTCCCGAGGAGGGGGTGCTGGTCCGGCGCCCTCAGGCCTTGATGGCCTGGCTCACCGCCTACGCCGCCGCAACATCAACGACGGCCTCCTACACGGCAATCCTGGGGGCGGCAACCGCCGGCGAGACCGACAAACCCAGCCGCGGCGCAACCCAGACCTACCGCGACCTCCTCACCCGGATCTGGGTGCTCGACCCCGTCCCGGGCTGGACCACATCGCTGGCCCCACTGGCCAGGCTCAAAACCGGGCCAAAGCATCAGCTGCTCGACCCGGCGCTGGCGGCTCGTCTCCTCGACGTCACCCCCGCGAAGCTGCTCAGCGGCTCCCCGGGCTCGGGGGAGATCCTGGGGCAGCTCTTCGAGTCCCTGGTCACCTTGTGCGTGAGGGCGCGCGCCACGGCCGCCGGGCTGCGGACATCGCACCTGCGGACCCGCAACGGGGACCACGAGATCGACCTCATCGTCGAGAACACCGCGGGCAGGGTGGTGGCCATCGAGGTCAAACTGGCCCGCGACCCCGACGATGCCGATGTGCGGCACCTCCACTGGCTGGGCGATCGCATCGGTGGGCGCCTCGTCGACAAGGTGGTCGTCACCACCGGCGAATACGCCTACCGTCGCGACGACGGGGTCGCGGTCATTCCCCTAGGACTGCTGTCCTGAAGGGCGAGGATCCGACCTTCCCTCACCCCACCTCGACACCCACCGCGTGCCGTCCCCGCGGTTCCGGTTCGGGGGATGCGACGGTCAGGGCCGCGATGCCGGTCGTGATGGGGACGCTCAGCACCAGGCCGATGGCGCTGCCGAGGGTGCGGACGATCTCGCCCGCGAACATTTCCGCGTTCAGCAGGGCGGTGGCGGGACGGTCGGTGAAGTAGAGCAGCAGCAGCACCGCCATGGAACCACCCGCGTAGGCGAAGACGATGGTGTAGATGGTGGACGCGATGTGGTCGCGACCGATCCGCATGCCGGCGGCGAACAGTTTCCCGCGACCCATCGCCGGGGCCGCGGCACGCAGCTCCCACACCGCCGAGCTCTGCGTGATGGTCACGTCGTTGAGCACACCGAGCCCACCGACGATGATGCCCACCATCAACAGCTCCCGGAAGTTCATCCCGGGCAGGAGCTGCGCCAGGTCGTACTCGTTCTCGTCGGCGAAACCCGACAACCGGGCGAATTCCGCGGACAGCGCCCCCAACCCGACCGTGACCGCCAGCCCGAGCAGCGTCCCGGCGAGGGCCGTCGATGTCCGGATCGAGACACCGTGGGCCACGTAGAGCACCACGAACATGATCGCCGTACCCCCGACAAGCGCCACGACGATACCCGGTTTGCCGGTGATGAGCGCCGGCAGCATGAATCCGACGAGCACCGCCCCGGCGAACACGAGCCCCAGCAGCGCGAACAATCCCTTCCAGCGCGCCACCGCCAGCACCACGACGACGAACAGCGCGGCCAGCACCCCCAGCACCGGGAGACGGTTGGCCGACGAATAGGACCACACGGGCGCGTCACCGGCGTTGATGCGGTTCACCTCCACCACGTCCCCGGCCCTCAACCCGGACTGCGCCTGCGGGCCTAGCAGTGCAATCTCCACCGACTTGCCCGCGTCCTCGCCGGTGTTGACGGTGATCGTCGCCGTCAGGCATTTCGCCTGCCCCACCTGCTGGGTGTCGCAACCGTCCTTGATCTCGGTGATGGTGGCGGTCTCGTGGGTCAGGTTCTGGGCGTCGTAGACCTTCTTCACCATCGAGGAGAGGTCCTGTCCCGACGGCCACAGCCAGATCAGCCCGGCAACCGCGAGCACCCCGATCACCGCCAGGAACCCGATCAGGACGTTGCGCGCCGTCCAGTTCACCCCGACGTGTTCCAGTCCCTCCGTTGAATGAGAATGCGAATGCCCTGCGCCCATGGGAAAACACGATACTCGGCGGGTCCGGCCCCACACCGTTTCGAAACGGATCGCGCGGGGCAACGATCCCGGCGGGTAGCCTTGCGGCCATGCTAGAGAGCGTCTGCTACCGGCACCCCGACCAGGCCACGGGGATCGTCTGCCAACGCTGCCACCGTCCCATCTGTCCCCGGTGCATGGTGGCGGGTTCTGTCGGTTTCCAGTGCCCGGACTGCGTCGCCGCGGGTCGCAGGCAGACCCGTCAGGGGCAGTTGCCCTACGGTGGCGCCCGCAGCACCCGACCCGCCCTGACTTCGCAGGTGCTGGTCGGTATCAACGCGGTGATCTGGCTGGCCATCCTGCTGACCGGAGGCGAGAAGAGCCCCCTGTTCAGGATGCTGGCGATCCAGACCCAGGGATTCTGCGCGACGGAGCGTTACATCCTCGCGGTGGATTCCCCCGCCCAGTGCGCCGCTCTCGGGGCGACGTGGACAGAGGGCGTCGCATCCGGGGCCTGGTGGCAGGTGTTGACCAATGCCTTCACCCACCTCGACGTCATCCACATCGCCTTCAACATGGTGGCCCTCTACGTGCTCGGCCCGCAGCTCGAGATGGTGCTGGGCCGGGCCCGGTTCCTGGCGCTCTACCTGGTCTCGGCGCTGACCGGGTCGGCGGCGGTGGTGTGGTTCTCCGCCCCTTACACCACGACCATGGGCGCTTCCGGGGCGATCTTCGGGATGATGGGGGCGGTGCTGCTGATCGCCTGGAAACACCACGGCGACGTGCGCACCATCCTCGTTTGGCTGGGCGTGAACGTGGCCATCACCTTCGTGGGATCCAGCTTCATCTCCTGGCAGGGGCACCTCGGTGGCCTGCTCGGCGGCATGGCCGTCACCGCCGCCCTGATCTGGCTTCCCCGTGAGCAACGACGACTTTGGCAGTGGCCACTGCTGGGTCTGGTCGCGGCACTGACCGTCGCCGCCATCGCGTTGCGAGTGGTGACGGTCGCGGGCTGACCCTCCCAAAGCCGGTTGAGCCGGGTCGCGAGGAACGAGCGACCCGAGTCGAAACCATCTGACACCCAAAACCAGGCCCATCCACCCTCACCATGGTTTCGACACGACCAACTCGCTGACGCTCGAGAGGATCGGCTCAACCAGCTTCGGATTCATTCACGCTCGCGAGGATCGGCTCAATCAGCTTGGTGTGGGATGGGCCTAGCTGAACATGGCCTTGATGAGCGGCCCGGCTGTCCCGGATCCCGACTGGCCGTCCTGGACGAAGGCCGCCACCGCGTACTTGTCGTTCCAGGCGATCATCCAGGCGTGGGCGGTGTCGGCGGCGGCGTCGCCGAACTCGGCGGTGCCGGTCTTGGCGCCGGTCATGACTCCCTGGAGGACGTTGCCCGACCCCTCCGTGACGACGGCCTTCATCAGCGTCTGGAGCTGCGAGGCCTCGTCGGGGCTGAGTGGTGTGGCCGTCGACTTCGCCTCGTGTCCCTTCACCAGCCACGGGATGCGCGTCTCACCGGAGGCGACGCTGGCCGAGACCGCCGCCATGCCCAGCGGCGACATCTCGATGCTGCCCTGCCCGATCATGCTGAGCGAGAGGTCCAGCGGGGCGTTGGCGGACTGCACCTTCCCGAAGTTGGAGGCGAACCCGGCGTCGTAGTCGGTGCCCACCCCGAGGGTGGCGGCGGCCTGCTGCAGTTTCTCCTGCGATACCTTGTCGGCGTTGGTCCCGAATGCGGTGTTGCAGGAGTTCGCGACCGCCTGGGTCAGGGTGATGCTGCCGGTCTTGTCGGCCGGGTAGCCGTCGTAGTTCTTCAGCGTGTGATTGCCGATCTGCATGGTGGCGGGACACTGCACCACCGAGTCGGCGCGCAGGCCCTCGCGCAGCAGCGCCAGCGACGAGACGACCTTGAACGTCGACCCGGGCGCATAATTCCCGAAGGTGGCGTAGGGGTATTCACCCGCGCCCGTCGAGTTGGCGGCGGCGAGCACCCCGCCGTCCTTGACGTCCAGCACCACCAGGGACGCGATCCCGGAACTGACGTGGCTGTTGAGCACCGATTCCGCCTTCTCCTGCATGGCGCGGTCCAGCGAGAGCTGGATGGGGCTGCCGACGCTTGCCTCCTGGGAGAACAACGAGACGGGATCGACGTTCTGGCCCGAACGCCCCACCACGTCGATGTTTACCTTCGGAGCCCCACGCAGCTGCTCGTCGTAGCGCTGCTGGAGGCCGCTGACCCCGACCATGTCCGAGGTCATCAGGGCACCGCCCGATTTCTCCACCTGTTCCTTCGACGGGTTCCCGACCCTACCGAGCAGGCCGATGGCGAACGTGTCCGACGGCGCGACGCTGGCGGTGGACTCCTTCACGAAGGCCCCGGGAATGCTGGAAACCGTGGAGGGAATCTGGTCCTGGGAGACGGTCTTGGCCACCACGAACTGCTTGGGGCCACCCGCCAGGACCTTCTGGGTGTACTCGGCGGCGTCGACCTTGAGCAGCTGTGCCAGCTGGGTGGCGGCCGCCTGCCACGTGGACTCCTCGGACTTCGACTTGTCGATTCCGACCTGGTAGACGGTGCGTTCCTCGACGAGCGCCACCCCGTCGCGGTCGTTGATGGCGGCGCGTTTCGGCCAGCTGCGCTGGTGCCTGAGGCGGGTCGTGGCGGAGAGTTTCTCGTGCACCACCGTCGGCGACCACGTCACCTGCCAGCTGCCGTCCGCGTTCTCCAGGGGGACGGTGGTGGTGTACTTCCAGCCTTCCTGGCCGACGGGGAAGGTGTAGTTGAGGTGCGCGGTGGCGGTTTTGCCGTCGGCCGCGTAGCGGATTCCCGCAGGTTCCACCGTCGGCGTGATGTCGTCCATGCCCGCGAAGATGGTCTTCAGCTCGGTGGTGGCGTCGGCCGGCGGGGTGGACAGCGCCACGCCCGTGAGGTCCAGTTTCTGGATTCCCGCGGCGAGCCCCGCCACCACGTCGTCAGCGGCCGGCACCCCGTCGGGTGGGGTGTCGCGTTCCTGCCCGGAACCGCCGGGGGAGCACCCGGTGAACAGCAGCGCCGAGGCCGTCACGGCGGCCAACACAGCCCTCCGGGGGGTCTTCATGGTCACGTCGGCTCCCTTCCACAACTTCGCTGCCACGAGACTACCGGGGCCCACCATCACAACCGACGGGAGGTTCACGGCACGGAGTGGATGACGATTGTTGCCCCCGGCCGGGACGGGTACCCTTGATGAGGTCGCCCAGATCGCTTTCCCGGATCGACCCGCGACTGCCCTTCGAATCTCTATCGAGGAGTGAACCGGTTGTCCGTCCCTTTCTGGATCTGGGTCCTGACCCTGCTGCTCATAGCGGGCCTGCTCGCCTTCGATTTCTTCGTCCACGTCCGCAGGGCGCACGCCCCCACCCTCAAGGAAGCCACCGTCTGGTCCATCATCTACGTGGGTCTGGCCATCCTCTTCGGGGTCGCGGTGACCGTCTTCGGCGGCGTCGAGATGGGCACCCAGTATTTCAACGGCTGGCTGCTGGAGAAGGCACTGAGCGTCGACAACCTGTTTGTCTTCCTGGTGATCATGGGGTCATTCGCCGTACCCAGGCAGGATCAGCAGAAGGCGTTGCTGTTCGGGATCGTCTTCGCGCTGCTTACGAGGTCGGGGTTCATCGCGCTCGGCAAGGCGATGCTGGAGGCGTGGAGCTGGACCTTCTACATCTTCGGTCTGGTCCTGATGATCACGGCCGGGCGAATGCTGGCCCCGGAGGACGGGGAGTCCGGCGACGCCGACAACTTCGTCATCCGCATCGCGAAGAAGTACCTGCGCACCACCGACCACTACGACGGCGACAAACTGTTCACCATCGAGAACGGCCGCAAGGTGCTGACCCCGATGCTGCTGGTGATGATCGCCATCGGCGGCACCGACCTGCTGTTCGCGCTGGACTCAGTTCCCGCCGTCTACGGCGTCACCACCAACGTGTACCTGGTGTTCACGGCGACGGCGTTCTCGATGATGGGGTTGCGGCAGCTGTACTTCCTGATCGACGACCTCCTGGACCGCCTGATCTACCTCAAGTACGGGCTCACCACGGTGCTCGGGTTCATCGGCATCAAACTGATCCTCCACGCCCTCAACGAGAACAACGTGCCGTTCATCAACGGCGGCCATCACGTCGACGTGTGGGACATCGGTGACATCGACTCGCTGATCGTGATCCTCACCATCCTGACGATCACCGTCGCGGTCTCCCTACTCAGCCGGAAGGGTCTCGTGGCAAGCGCCATCCGCAGCCTGGACCGCCGGGCCCATTCCTACCTGCACACCGAGTACCACAACACCGACGAGGAACGCGAGGCCCTGTACCAGGACATCGTCACCCGAGAAGCGGAACTGGAGAAGTACAACCCCAAGTACGTCGCTGACTACATGCACTCCAGCGGACTGGAGACGACCCTGGAGAAGGTTCACAAGATGCACGGCGACCTGGCCTGACCCCACCTTCCCCGCGGAAAGCAGCGCTCTTCGGGGAGGGAACAGGCCGAGCCGAACCCCCCCTCCGAAGCTGGTTGAGCCGGCACGTGAGCACCCCTCCTCTTCCGAAGCTGGTTGAGCCGGACTGCGACGAAGGAGCAGTCCGAGTCGAAACCCCCCGTCCACCGCAAGCCGACCCGTCGGTCAAACGTCGGTGCCATCACACAGGCTTGAGCGACGTGAACAGGCACACCGCAGCGAAACCCCTTGTCAAAGCCCATGTGCCATTCAACAACGCATCAATCGCCCCGGAATTCCGTAGCTATTTCCACCAGATCTCTTGCCATCAGCTCTCCGCGTGACGTAGCGTTGCCAGCACCGAGCAAGGAGGCCGGCATGCAACACCAAGACGGTCGTGGAAAATTCAATTCGTCTTCGCCGCAGAAACCTTGGTGAGGCAGCTTCCAGATGAGCCACGGCGAAAAACAGATCGCAATAAAAACCAAATACGTCAAGTACGGATGCATCACCATGGCAATCATGCTTCTGATTGCCGCGACAGGGACCGGCATCTGGTTACACCAGCAGCTCAATGCGTCCGGCCGAGTCTGGCACAGCAGAATGCAAGCCCTCCGAGACCAAAGCATTATGAAAACCTCATGGCCCGGAATAGAGCTGCTGGCTACTGAAGAAACAAAATATGAAGGATTCGAACCTAAGCAACCAAACATCACGAACTTCTACAAGCTCACGATTCCCCCGGAAGATGCTCGTAGACTGATATTGGAGACAGCAACCAAGGATGGCTGGACCGAGGATCCAGCCATCGGTTCACCTCGGTCGACTGGAGCATCCAAAATAATCGATTCACTATCAGTCACATTGATCATCTCCGAAACCAACACCTACAGCAGATATCCCGGGGCGTCTCTCTACACCAGCATCTTCCACCAATGAGAGAAAGACGAAGGGAAGAGATCACTTCAAGTCACCGCTCATTCTGATGATCGCGCTTCTGCTCACACTGGGAACGCTCCCCTCGGCCCGAGCTGCCGACCCCACCCCTCCATCGAAATCACCCCTGAAACCGGGACTCCCGAGGACGGGGAACTGACCATGCCCACGGTTCAGTGGTGCTCTACCCGGCGGATCTCCTCGGTCTTGTCCTCCGACAGGTCGGCGGTGCGGAACTCCTCGGTCAAAGGCAGCCGCATGCGGAAGTCGGTGCCCAGGCACAGTTCGGCCTCGCCCTCCTCCAGGACGAAATCCACCAGGTGTCCACCCCAGGTGCGGTCGTCGTCGATGATGTGGGCGTGGCAGCCTGCCACCGAGATGCCGGACTCGTAAAGGGGTGTGCGGAAACCGGCGATCGTCCCATTGAAGTCCTCGTGGCGGGCGACCTCCTCGCCGTCGGTGGCCTCGATCATGGGCCGATAGGGACGGTCCTGTTTCGTCACCGTGCGTGCGCTTGCCCATGCGAATCGGCCTGTCACCCGGAGCGCGTACATGTAGTTCGAGCTCGGTACGAAGGCGTCGATGGCCCGGGAGAACTCCTCCCGGGTCATCGGTCCCGTCACGGAGCGGCTCAGGCTCGGCACGAAATTGGTCACGACGGCGTAGGGGGTGCGTTCCGTCAACTCGGGCACGGTCACGGACCCGTCACCGCGCAGTCGGTAGCAGACACCACCCAGGATGATCATCTCGCCGTCGAGCCCGTTGAAGGTGCCGATGCCGAAGGAACCGTGGCCGAGGAGCTCGGCCAGGGTCATCTCGTCCTCGTAGACGCCCTGGACGAGGGCGGAGATGAGGCTGGTCTGGAAGATTTCGTGGCGGGTGACGGCATGTGCGGTCATGCCCCCACAGTAGACGCCCCGCTCTCACAGCCGATTGAACCAGCACGTGAGCGCCTCTCCCTTCCGAAACTGGTTGAGCCAGCTCGTGAGCGCCAGCGAACGGCTGAGTCGAAACCACCCGCACCCGGCAAGCAGACCCACCCACTAGCGAGCAGTCCGACTCAAGCAGCTTTCCCACCCCCACCCCGGGCTGCGACGATGTCCGTCGCCGTTTCCTCCAGCGGCGTGTGGGTCTCGCCGAGCAGTTCGCGGGTGTCGGTGTCGTCGGCGACGAAGGGTTCGGTGTTCTGGTAGAGGGTTTCCCTAACCGCCCTCAGCGTCGGGGAGAACCAGCCCAGCGCACGCAGCAACGACGCCGGCATGGTGCGCAACCTCGGTTCGTCGTCGCGACCGGCGGCACGCAGCAACATCCGGGCCAGGTCGCGGACGCTGACCGCCGGGGCGCTGGGGACGTGCCAGGCCCGGCCGGGCATCTCCGGATCGGTGGCGGCGCGGGCCAGCAGACGCCCGAAGTCGGGGATGGCGGTCATGGTGTAGGGCAGGTCGGGATCGCCGAGGACGCTCGTCGCCCCCTTGGCCAGCAGCGGATCCACGAACCGCGGCCCGAGGTAGGCGCCCGGCCCCGCGTCGGCCCCGAGGTAGGACGACCCCCGCACCTCGACCGCGCGGATGCGCCCCTGTTCGTGGGCGGCGAACAGTCTGCGGGACACCTCGGCCCGGACCTCACCCAGAGCCGACGGCGGGTGGTCGAGGGGATCGGTGGCGCGCATCGGCATCCGGCCGCGCGCGTAGGAGTAGTAATTCCCCGTGACCACGAGGGTCGCGTCCTGCCGCTCCGCCGTCTTGATGAGGTTGTCGATGGCGAGGGGCCAGTCGCGGCGCCACCCGGCGATCGTGTAGGTGATGCCGCAGCAGGCGACGATCGCTGCCCCGGGCGCGAGCGTCTCCAGGCCGTCGCCCGTGACGACATCGGCCCTGACGGCCTGCGCTCCGGGCAGCCGCGTGCTGCTGCGGGTGGCGACCGTGACCCGGTGCCCGGCCTCCACGAGCGAGCGGGTCGCGGCCCTGCCGAGCGGTCCTGCTCCGATGACGGTGATGTGTTCCATGTCTCCTCCGATTCTGTCGCCCCCAAGAACAGTAAACACCGTTCACGCCATTTTGTAAACAGCGTTCACGGTTTTGTTCTTCGTGTCGTGCGAGACTGGGACCATGACCCCCATCCCACGCCGCCAGGCCCGCGACGCCTTCACGCGGCGACTGCTAGAGGTCGCACACCGGCACCTCGTCGAGCAGGGAGCCTCCGGGCTGGGCATGCGGTCCCTGGCGCGCGACCTCGAGGTCACCCCCGGCGCCCTGTACCGCTACGTGAAGAGCCGCGACGACCTGTTGACTCTGTTGATCGTCGACGCCTACGAGTCGCTGGGACGGTCCGTCGAGGAGGCCGAGGGCAGGATCCCGCGCGGAGACCACGAGGGTCGCTGGGTGGCGCTGTGGCGCGCCACCCGCACCTGGGCGCTGGAGCACCGCAACGAGTACGGCCTCATCTACGGCACCCCGGTGCCCGGCTACCAGGCCCCGCCGGAGACCATCCCGGCCGCGTCCCGGATCTCGATCCTGCTGGCCCGGATCGCCTCGGACATGAGGTCGCAGGCGGGGACGACGCCGCTGCCGGACTCACCGGAACCGGCCCCGGCACTGCGGGAGGACCTCGCGAGGGTGCGTCACTGGATCAGTGAGCAGGGAATGCCCGGCGATGTTCCCGACGAGCTGATCCTCATCGTCCTGCGAGGCTGGACCGAACTGTTCGGCTGCATCAACATGGAACTGTTCGGTCACTACGTCGGCAGCGTCGAGAACGGGGCGGCGTTCCTGGACGAACTGGCCCACCGCAGCTTCAAGGAGCTTCAGGACCAGACGGGTCCCTGATGGCCGAGGTGTCGAGGATCACCTGGGCGCACCCGTCTCGTCGTAAAGGTCGTCATCCGTGAGCACCGGACCACCCGCATCGCGGAGACGCCAGCCCGCGGCAAGAATCGCATCGGCCCGCGCCCGAACGGAGTTGGCGAGAGTGTGCCTGGTGAGAGCCTCACGCGCCTCGGCTTCCATGGAGCGATTGTTCAAAGCCGCCAAACGTTTCAACTCATCGCGCACCTCGTCGCTGAGCCCTCGGATCGTGATGGTGGACACGCTTACACCTCCCAACAGAAATGCTAGCGATCACCTCAGGAGATACTTTCTCGCATCAAGAGGCTTCACATTTCCCCTTCCGCCTGCCTACACGTCATTCGCCAGCGCTGTAGCGCAAGCAGACGACCACAAGGCAGGCGGACCGGGCAGTGGCCCTCTGTTTCTCACGGACCTTGGCGCCTGCCCACCTGCCGAGGTGCCGTTTATTCGCTCTACAGAGCAGACAAACCGCGCTTCGGCAGGCGAGCCGACTCGGACTCAGAAGAGGCCAGGCGGAACACCACGTCACAGGCGGACGAAAGGTGGTCGTCGTGGGTGGAGATGACGATGGTCGCCCCGCGGGCCTTCTCACCCAGCAGCAGGTCGTGGACGATCTGCCGGTTGCCCGCGTCCAGTGAGGCGGTGGGTTCGTCGGCGAAGATGACCTTGGCCTTCTTGTGGATCGCGCGCGCAATACCGACCCGCTGCCGTTCCCCACCGCTGAGCTTGGCGACCTGCTCGGAGGCCCGGCCTGTCAGGCCCACCCTGTTGAGCGCGTCCTCCACCCCGGCCCCCCACTTCTTCGGTTTGCGGAACAGCGGGGAGGATTCCATGCAGACGTTGAACCCGACGCTCTCATCCGGCACCAACCCGTAGTCCTGGAAAACGAATGCGGCACTGTCGCGCCAGAACCGTCGCCGTCGCCCCTCCGACAGGCGCGTCACCTCGGTACCGTCGATCAAGATCTCCCCCCGGCTGACCGGGAGAAGCAGGCTGAGGCAGTTGAGCAACGTCGTCTTGCCCGAGCCACTGGGGCCGGTGAGCGCCATCGCGGTTCCGGATGGAACATCGAGCGAAACACCATCGAGAATGGTACGGGAATCGATCGTGAAATTGATGTCGTGGGCTGTTATCCGCATGATGTTCCTGAGTTCAGTGGGCTCGTTGGGTGACGCGAGCAACGACGTTGAATGCCGCTCGTTGATGACACAATCCGGAATATAGGAGATAGACCAAGACCCCGAGCATTAGGATGGGCGACCAGGACAGGCCAAATGCCAAGTAGGCGATCGACACGATCACGAAGGTCAATACGATGATAACACCTTCAATGATAATCCGGTTTCTGAGTACGCTCCACCAGCCGCGTCCATAGGTCAGCATGGGGTAGATGAATCGCGCATTGTTGGTGGCATAGACCCGGGCGGACAACCAGCCGCTCACGGCTATGGCGGCCAGCAGGATCACGATGGTGGTGCCGGTGGTCAACGCTGTCTGGTTGGCGAACTGTGCGGACAGCAACGCGGAATCGGTGACCCGGCTGCGGCTCAGGAGCATGCTCGTCACCCCGAGTTCCCGGGCTTTCTGTTCCAGCACCCCGGTGTCACCGAACATGATTTCCCCGTTGGTCATGGCAGACACGATGGCGTCGTCGTTGAAGCTCGCGGTGATCCGTTCCGAGACCAGCAGCAGGGGACGCTTGGACCGTTTGAAACCCAATCCGCTTCCGGTGGGCGCGATGATCCCCTCAGAATCTTCGAAACGGTAGGCGGTGAGTCCATTTTCGAGAGCTGTGGCATTCTGTTTTCCGACTCTCCCGGAGATCCCACCGACGTTCCGTCCCTCCAAAGATTTCAGAAGCCTTTCCACGGTTTCCCCGGGCACCGGGACCAAGGTCCTTCTTCCCTGCCCCGGGACAAGCCCCAGACCGAGTTCTTCCGCATATTTCTTGTTTATCACGGCCAAACCGTCGAACCCTTCGGCGGAGAATTCGGGGCCGGGATCCTCCCTGTTCACAATGGAGGCATATGCCACGGTGCCGGTCTCGTCAACGGCACCCACGAAGCGGCCAAGGACGCCGATGCTGTTCTCGAATTCCTCATTGGTGAGTCCCCCGACCGCTTGGGAGACGTAGCCTTTCAGCGGCATCGCCCTGCCCTGGATATCGGCCTGATCGAGAGACGAATTCACCTGCCACAGCATGGCCGGCAGGGCGGCCAACCCAAGGGTCAGGGCCACAGCCTTGAGGAGTTGACTGGGGAACTCGAACCTGGCCTCCGGAGGTCGTCGCAGGGCCAGTGATTTGACCGATGGCGCGGTGACCAGGGATGCAACCACCCCGAAGACAACAGAAATCCCACCCAGCAGGCAGAGGTACAGTCCGACGACCGCGATCAGGGCCAGCGCACCGCCGAATCCCTTGAGAACACCGAACAGTATTCCCAGCAGCAGCACGCCCATCAGCGCGATAGGTACCGCCAAACGCAGCCATCCGAGCATGTCCTGCGCCTGGATCCGTAGATCCGAAGTGCCCGCTAGCAGCCTGACGGCACGTGATTCAGCACGCGCCGCATACCAAGCCAACACCACGGTGACGCCCAGCACCGCCAGCGCGATTAGCGGGATCCCCGCACCTCCGTAGACGAGACCTGCGGCGAACATCGCCAACGGACCTCCCTG
Organism: Arachnia sp.; assembly: GCF_057238465.1. Classification (NCBI taxonomy): domain Bacteria; kingdom Bacillati; phylum Actinomycetota; class Actinomycetes; order Propionibacteriales; family Propionibacteriaceae; genus Arachnia; species Arachnia sp. Next base: position 58,259 of record NZ_DBHHFZ010000010.1, on the reverse strand, counting down.
GGCCCAAGAAACGGTCGCGCCGTTGTCCTGTGCCCATCGTTCAAATTCCTCAACCCCGGCCGCCGGGCCCTTCAGGGCATAGACCGCCGAGAGACTGGTGTCTCCCAGCTCCTTCGCCGGATACAGCTTGCCGTGCCTGAGGAAATCAATCCAGACAATGTCCGTGGCGCCGGCCGGCTGCCTGTCACCCAGTGCGTAAAGATCCAACCCATGGAACGGATCATCCTTACTAGGAGCCCCCAGATAGACATCGATGTCATGATTGCGACTGATTTCCTGAATTCCGTCCAGGATCTGTTCCTTGGCCAGATTGGAACTGCTGAAGAGGATTGTCCCAGAACGATCCGTCCCCAAGGGGTACTCCTGCTCCACAAGCGACAGTTGGAGGTAGGAGAGGACAGCGACGATCACGACGGTCACGACAGCCATCCCGCGAATCAATGACCTCAACACAGTTGACCTCGTCTCTCCTCATTGAGCCCGGACGACACATCAGGTTGGGCAGATTGTACCCACCCCGTCCGCCCAACGGCGATGCCGCGCCCCCTTTCGCCTGCCTACACGTCATTCACCAGCGCTGTAGCGCAAGCAGACGACCACAAGACAAGCGAACCCGGACCAGGACAGGCGAGCGGCGGCAAGGCAGGCGAACCGGACGACGGGACGACGATCTGCGGAGCTGCCCGCGTCACTTCCCCTTCACCCGGTGCCGGCCGATGGGCATCACCAGCGGCGCCCCGGAGACGGGGTCCGGCACCACCTTCGAGGAGATCCCGAACACCTCCTTTACCGTCTCCTCCGTCACCACATCCGACGGGGCGCCCTGCGCCAGGATGCTGCCGGAGTGCATCGCGATGAGCTCGTCGGAGTAGCGGGCCGCCAGCCCAAGGTCGTGCAACACCATCACGACCGTGGTGCCCCTCCTGGCGTTGAGGTCGATCAGCAGGTCGAGCACCTCGAGCTGGTTCGCGACATCGAGGTAAGTGGTGGGTTCATCCAGCAGCAGGACGTCGGTTTCCTGCGCCAACGCCATCGCGATCCACACGCGCTGCCGTTGACCGCCCGACAACTCGTCGACGGGACGGTCGGCCAGCTCGGTGGTGTCGGTGGCGGCGAGGGATTCCGCCACCACCTCGTAGTCGCGGGGGCTCCACCTCCCGAGCATCCCCTGGTGGGGGTGGCGTCCGCGACCCACGAGGTCGGCGACGACGATGCCCTCCGGGGAGGTCGGCGACTGCGGCAGCAGGCCCAGGACCTTCGCGATCTCCTTGGTCGGCTGTTCGTGGAGGGATTTGCCGTCGAGGAGCACCTGTCCGTGCCTGGGTTGCAGCAGCCGGGCGAGGGAACGCAGCAGCGTGGACTTGCCGCAGCCGTTGGCGCCGACGATGGAGGTAATGGCCCCGGGTTTGACGGTCAGGTCGAGGTTGTCGATGACGGTGCGGTCGCCGTAGGCGAGCCCGAGTCCGACGGCTGTGAGGGAATGGTTCGCGGTCACTGGGTCTCCGGGGGTCAGTTCCGGCGCTGCCGGTTGGAGCGGATGAGGAGGTAGACGAGGAACGGGGCGCCGAGAGCACCAGTGATGATGCCGACGGGATAGCGGGCGCCGAAGGCGAACTGACCGATCAGGTCGGAGGCCAGCACCAGGATCGCGCCGACCAGGGAGGCCGGCAGCACCAAGGAGGAGGCGGAGCGGCTGATCCGCGCCGCTATCGGCCCGGACATGAACGCGACGAACGCGATCGGCCCGCAGGAGGCGGTCGCGACGGCCACGAGGGTGACGGCCGCGACGATGGTCCAGACCCGCACGGAGAACACCTTCACGCCCAACCCGGAGGCGGTGTCGTCGCCGAAACGCATCGCTGCCAGCTTGCTGGAGTTCACCCACATCGACGGCAGGATCACCGCGCAGGTGGCGGCGAGCGGCGCCACCCTCGGCCACCCCGCGCTGTTGAGCGATCCGGTCAGCCAGCGGGTCGCGACCTGCAGGTCCCACGCGGATGCCTGCGCGAGAGTGTAGGTGACCACCGCCCCCAGCATCGACGAAACACCGATGCCGATCAGGATCAGCCGGGTTCCTGCGAAACCGCCCTTGTAGCTGAGGGCGTAGATTGCCACGGCGGTACCGATCGCGGCGGCAAGGGCGAGCAGGGAGACGGTGGTCTCGTTCAACCCCAGGATCACGATGCCGATCACCCCGGCGGCACTGGCCCCCGCGGAGATGCCGATGACATCGGGGGAGGCCAGCTGGTTGCGCAGCAGGGTCTGGAAGGTCACGCCAGCAGACCCGAAGGCCAGTCCGGCCAGCACGGCGAGGGTGGCGCGCGGCAGCCGCAGCGTACCGACGGTGAAACTGGCGCCCGGCACCCGCTCACCCGCGATGACCCTCCACACCTCGGAGGGTCCGTAGAAGCTCTCACCGAACATCAGCGACGCGGCCCACAAACCCACTACCAAGAACGCCAGCACGAGGACTACCAGGACCTGGGCCCGGATGCGGCGGGAGCGTGCGACGCGCAGAGCCTTGACGTCGGGGATGGCAGCAGCGCTCATAGTTCACGCACCTTCTGGCGTCGGACTATCCAGATGAAGAACGGGGCCCCCAGGAACGGGGTGATGATGCCGACGTCGATCTCGGAGTTGGGGGTGACGACCCGCCCCAGGGTGTCGGCGGCGAGCAGCAGACACGCACCCGCCAGGCCCGCGAAGGGCAGCATCCAGCGGTGGTCGGTGCCGACGAGGAGCCGGCAGAGGTGCGGCACGATCAACCCGACGAACGCGATCGGCCCGCACACCGCCGTCGTCACCCCGCACAGGATCACCGCGCCGATGGACGCGACCAGCCGGGTGCGCATCACGTTCTCACCCAGTCCGGTGGCGACGTCGTCGCCGAGCGCCAAGGAGTTCATGCCGCGCGCCGAGAACAGGCAGATCAGGGCGCCGGCCATCAGGAACGGGGCCACCAGTCCCACCCGGTCCCAGGTGGCGCCGCCGATCCCACCGATCTGCCAGAACCGGAACGAGTCCATCACCCGCACCCGGGGCAGCAGGATCGCCGAGACCAGCGACGAGCACGCCGCGGATGTCGCGGCACCGGCCAGGGCCAGTTTCAGCGGTGTCGCGCCGCCGCGTCCCAGCGACCCGACGCCGTAGACGAACCCAGCCGCCACACCGGCCCCGAGCACCGCGATCAACAGCTGCGCGTAGGGGTGGGAGAGGTCGAGGAAGGCCAGACCGATCACCACCGCGAGGGAGGCCCCCGACAGCACCCCGAAGATGCCGGGATCGGCCAGCGGGTTACGGGTGACGGCCTGCATGGCGCCACCCGCGATTGCCAGGGACATCCCGGCCAGCAGCCCCAGCACCGTGCGGGGCAGGCGACCGGCCGCGGCGGCCTGTTCGGCCGTCGCGGTTCCACCGGACAGCGCGGCCAAGGCATCGTCCAAGGACACGGCCCGCACCCCGAAGATCACAGAGGCCACCACGATCACCAGCAGGACCACTACCAGGACCGCCAGCCACAGCAGACGGCGTCCGGCCGAGCGTTTGATGACTTCGACATCCGGCCGGGTCAGAACCCCGTCAGCGGTCACTCGAGACCTTCGGCCAGTTTCGCGACGTATTTCTCTATGCCCCACGGAATGGACAGCGGCGACGGGTTCGCGGAGGCCGAGAGGGCGTCCTGCCCGAGGAAGACCACGTGGTCCTTGGCGATCGCAGGGATGCGGGAGAGCAGCGCGTCGGCCTTGATGGCCTCCTTCAGCGGTGTCGGGTCCGCGGGCCCGTAGGTCAGGAGGATGTCGACGTCGTTGAACAGCTCCGGTTTCTCCGAGGACATGTCCTTCCAGAACGCCTTGGAAGCCGCGGATTCCTTCTCGACGATCTCCGGGGTTCCCAGCCCGGCCTTGACGAGGAACCCAGCCCGCGGGTCGTGGGTGGTGTAGAAGCCGACCTTGGACAGATCACTGGCGTTGAGGAAGGAGAACAGCACCTTCTTGCCCTTGAGACCGGCGTGCTGCTCCATGGCCGCGGCGACCCGCTTGTCCAGGTCCGCGATCAGCGCCTTGCCTTGGGCGGCCAGGCCCATGGCCTGGGAGTTCAGCTCGATCATCTGGTCCATGGTGGTGATCCACGCTGCCTCGGGGTAGGCGACGACGGGCGCGACCTGGCTGAGGGTCGCGTAGTCCTCCGCGGTGATGCCGGAATAGGAGGCGAGAATCACGTCGGGTTTGGTGTTGGAGACGGCCTCGAAGGGGACGCCGTCTGTGTCGTCGAACAGGACGGGGGTCTGGCCGCCCAGGGCGTCGAGTTTCTCCTTGACCCAGGGCAGCAGGCCGTCGCCGTCCTCGTCACCCCAGTTGGCCTTGCTCATGCCGACGGGCACCACGCCAAGGGCCAGCGGCACCTCGTGGTTGGCCCACCCGAGTGTTGCGATGCGTTCAGGTTTCTTCTCGATGACGGCTTCACCGAGGGCGTGCTTGATGGTGATGGGGAAGGCGTCTCCGGCGGCGGGGGAGGAACCACCGTTTCCTGAGGCCGGGGGGGTGCCCTGGGGCGTCGAATTGCTGGAGCAGGCGGCGATGCCAACGGTTGCGGTCGCGGCGAGCATCGCGACGAAGGTCCTTCTGGAAAGCACGTGGGCTCCGTTCATCTCGGGAATGGCCCAGCAATGGTAAGGCAAACCTAAGCTATGCGCCAGAGTGAGGGTGTGCGTGGACAAAAAGGACGACGCCGCGGGGAAACAGAAAGCGACCCCCGGACGTGCCGGGGGTCGCAGAGAGCCTGGCCGGGCTCAGCGGACGGGCTTGCGGATCTCCGCGGAGAGGAACCACGCCTGCTGCTCGAGCTGGACGGTGAGGTCCTCGATGATGCCGGAGGAGGAGGGATCCTCCCCGTCGATGGTGTCGTGCACGTCGCGCAGGGTCGCGACGACTGCCTCGATCGCGGAGACGATGTAGGCGACGGCATCGGTGGTGAGAACCTCGCCCTCTGGAGCAGCGGGCACCGTGGCGGAGGCGGCGACGGTTGCGGGACGACCGTCGGGGGTGGCGTTGACGGCGCGCATCCGCTCGGCGACATCGTCAGAACCCGTGCGGGCGATGCCCACGACCTCGTCGAGGTTCAGGTGGAGGTCGCGGAAGTTCGGGCCGACGATGTTCCAGTGGGCCTGCTTGCCGACCAGCTCAAGGGCGATGAGGTTCACCAGAACGCGCTGGAAGCTGTCGCGCAGCGCAGCGGATGCGGTGAAGGACAGGGTCACATGCGGGGTGTTCACGGTCTCGGTACTCATGGTTTCAACATTATGTCCACCCTCAAGGAAACCCATCCACACGTTAGGAAGGCCAGCCTGACAAGGTCGGACACCCTCCGCGCAGAAGCCACCCCACCCGACGGAACCGCCCGTTCCACAGGATTGTGCCACCCCGATCGAGCACCAAGAATCCTGGGCACAGCCCCTCCACCACGACGCTTCCGAACACCCTGGTGTTACAGTCGCCGAGGTGACGATGCTTGCACTGCGCGAGTGGGGGAATCCCACGGCTCCAACCCTGCTTCTGGTCCACGGCCTGACGGAATCGGCCGCCGCCTGGCCCGACGCGGTGGCCCGCTGGTCTTCCCGGTATCACATTCTCGCAGTGGACCTGCGGGGGCACGGGATGTCCCCACGGTGGGGCGACGACTCCCTGGCCCGGGCACCGCAGACCATGCAGGAAGACCTTGAGCGGGTGATCTCCTCGCTTCCAGAGCCACCGGTCGTCGTGGCGCACAGCCTGGGAGGGCTCATGTCGCTGCGAGTGGGCGTGGCCCGACCCGACCTGGTTCGGGCACTGGTCCTGGAGGACGTCGCGCGTCCCACCGGGCACTGGGGTCCGGCTCCTTGGTTCGTGGAGCACCAGGAGCGGTTCCTGGACGCGTTCGTCGCCGATGGCGGCCCGGCCGAGCGGGAACGGATGCGGCGCGAGACCTCATGGAGTGATGCCGAGATCGAGGAGTGGGCGAGGTGCAAGGAGCAGGTCGACCGCCGCTTCATCCGCGAGGGCACCTATCTCGGCGAGGCCGACCTCGTCAGCGCAGTCAACCAGCTGACGATACCGACGCTGTACCTCGCACCCCGCCACGGCGACATGGCCCCGGACCCCTCCGAGGTGACCAACCCGCTCGTGCGCCTGGTGTTGATCGACGGTGTCGGCCACTGCGTGCGGCGGGACGCCCCGGAGACCTACCACGGACTGGTCGACCCATTCATCAAGGAGGCCTTCGAGCCACCCGGCCAGACCCATGTGGGGGATCACGAAGCCAGGTGAACCGGTAGCTCCGGGCAGCGGACCTGGGTTCGTCACACCGGAAAGAGTCTTGCGACCACGGGCTGACCGGCGTCCCTGAGATCACCCCGAGTGTTCCCGGAATCACGGCTCCAGCGGCATTTTTATTCTGATGGTGTGGTTATCGTGCCAGTGTGGATTTGAGCACCCTGATCGGATTGATACTGCTGGTGGCCTTGCTCATCGTGGGGTGGGCGACATGGCGACGTATCCGCCAGGAACCACGGCGACTGGCCAATGCCGGGTGGATCACCGCCACCCTGCTGCTCGGCATCCAGACGCTGGCGGTCCTCGGTTTCGCGGCCCCACTGGTGGGGCTGGGTTTCCTTGTGCTCATGTCCCCCCTGCTGGCCATCGGCTTGGCGGGTTTCCTCATCCTCAACGGTTTGGTCATGCTCTGCAGAGAACGTTTCTCCTTGGCCCACTCGTTGTCCCTGCTCGCTGGCGTCGGGCTGGTTGCGGCAATGGTTGTTTGTATCGCCGTGGTTCTTACCGGGGAAAGACGAGCCTTTCCCGTCCCGACGTTCATCATGTTCACCACCGGCTGGGTGGCGCTGATGTTCTTCTGCTTCGTCGGGTACTCCTGGTTCTACCAACGTATAGTCCGGAGAATCCACCCGGATTTCATCATGGTGCTGGGTGCCGGGGTTCCTTCCGGGAAGGTCACCCCGCTGTTGGCCGGACGCATTGACCGGGCCCTTGGGGTGTGGCGGGGTGAGGTTGATGCTGGACGGCGTCCGCTGCTGGTGATGAGTGGTGGGCAGGGTCCTGATGAACCCGTCAGTGAAGCCCGGGCAATGGCTGACTACGCACTGGAGCAGGGTATCCCGGAAGCCGCCCTGGTGTTGGAGGACCACTCCACGACCACCCGGGAGAACTTCCAGATGTCGACGGATCTGGTCCGGGCCGAGCCGCGTCTGGGACCACAGGCCACGGGAATCGCGGTCACCAGCAATTACCACGCGATGCGTGCCGCGCTGTTGGCCCATGACCTGGGCACGGGCATCCAGGTGTTGGGGGCGCGTACCGCGTGGTACTACTGGCCCAGCGCAATGTTGCGGGAGTTCGTGGCGGTGGTGCATAGATCACCCAAGGCCTACGGGCTGGGCCTGGCCCTGGTGACGGTGCCGTCGACATTGCTGGTGGCACTGGTCTCCTGGCTGTCCTGACGAAAACCGGGCTGTTGTAGGTTTTGTAGACAGTGGCGAAAAACCTTGGATTACGGGTTAGGCTGCCATCTCGATTTGTTTCCATTCCCGTTGGATTTCGCTCGGGGTGCGGCACCCAATCGAGGATTGAAACCCGGCGTGAATGCACTCAGAGCATTGGTGTCAACTGGTGGACGGCACTCCCGCAGTTGCCGCGCTTAGATCCTGCTGGACGCTTCACCCCTTACCTTCGGGACGCGCGGGCGTGACCGACATTGCCTCAAAATTGAGGCTCTCACTTACCCGGTACTGCGCGTATGAGAAATCATCCTCAGAGATCGCCTCGACCTCGCAGCTCGTGACGACATCATCCGGTCGGACCAAGCCCTCCAAGCAGTCCGCGACTCGACGCGGATCTCCCTGACACGTTTCAGTACCCGCCCGACGGATCTGTCTTTCGGGGCCTCTTTGCGGATCCGGTCCGTGAACTTACTGAGAGCAGGAACCGCTTCGTCAGGTATGGGGAACCGTGAATGGGCGGAACCAACCCTCCGGGCGAAGTCCCGGGCGGCGTGAGAAGCTGGCTCATGGGACAGTCTCCGCACCAAAGCTGCGTCAGCCAACAGGGTCTTGGGAACGGAAGTCGCGTGTTCCAGCAGCACGACAGGAGCATCGTCCTGAGCGGGAAAGGCCAGCAGCAAAGGGCGTTTGCCTCTGACGGCTTCCCGGTACTCGTCCTCAGATGCCTGTGCGATCGGGGCGATCAGTATGCATTTCCGCGTTTTCTGGACGACATCGCAGGTCTGACTGATGATCACGACATTGGAAACGGGGACGTCTGGGCATGCCGGTAACTGAAAGGGAGCGGCCAACCGCACCCAGTCCCCCTGCATCATCTCCTGCCCCTCAGGATCCGACCCAACCACGGATGTCACCGCACCTGCTCCTCCACGGTCAGGCCAACGCCCTGGAGCGGGTCCGGGGAACGAACCTCGGCGCAGAGCTTCTGATAAAGGCTCGGCCCCCCATCGCCCGCCAACAATGCTCGACGACGTTCGATGCCAGCCCCTTCAGGGAGCTGAGCGATAGCGGTTTCAAGCCTGCCGAGCCGGGTCGCGTGTTCGTCGGCCATGGGTTTCCCGCTGAGCCAGTGATTGATGGAACGCCGCGACACACCGAACAGTCGGGCAAGCTGCTGCGCGCTCAGTCCGGAGGAATCACGCAGCCTCGACACACGCTCCGGCAGGGGTCGCTGTTTCTCCGGATTTCCGACCCGGAGGGGCAGACCCCGGTCACCTGCAGGAACGGCGACAACCACGCGATCTACCACCGCCGACATGGTGGGCAGGGATGTGAATGTCCCCTGCATTCCACTCACCCCGCCGGCAAGTGCGAAGGGCATCAGGAAGGGCACGGCAACAGCCGTCATCTGGGAAGCCATCATGATCCTCCTCCACCGTGCACCTCGAGGAACGCGTCGGTGGCCGCATGCTTGAAATAGTCGTAGTTGATGTCCGCAAGTTTCTGAACCACTGCCATAACCGTCCCGGAATCGGCGACGGTGGCATCCTGTTTGAAGGAATCCAGGTCAAGGACCCAGCTGTTTCCTGCCACTGGGGGGATCATCGGGTCGACCGTCTGTTCGGGGGGCACATAGCCGGATCGCACTTGGAGCAGCAGGTCGTCGATCCTGTACGTGCACTGCTGGGTGGCGTTGAGGAGTTGCACGGAATCATCCGCAGCCGTGAGCGGCTGCCCGAAACCGTGAAACATCGCCGCAGGGTTCGTCAGCACGTCGTCATCCGAGAACCTGTTGACATAGCGGACCCCGACACGTTCCAGCCTGGGTGGGCGAACCTCCGCGAGGACGCTGTCGAGAAGGGGTTGCAGGCGCTCGGTGAATTCTTCGAAGCGGGTGTAACCGCGGAGGCAGGACAGCGAAAAGGAGTGTTTTGAAAACGTTGCGATCCAGGCCCCGTCCCCCGAGAGCCAATCATGCGTCTGCTCCCCCGGAACGGGCGCGACACCGACCGGCGTGATGTTGAAAGCCAGCTCCTGCCCCTCCCGTACCTCGGGATAGTCCGTGAAGGCTTCATCCAAGGATCTGACCAGTGCACCGAGCTGCTCCGGATCACGAAGGTTCCGAAGATCCGGCCAACGCACCTGGCACAGCACCAAGGCCAGCGCATTCTTCTCCAGGTTCACACGTGACGCCGCGTCTCCCGTGAATGGGCGAAATCTCTCCCTCGTCATGCTTCACACTCTACTTCACACCTCTGACCGGAAACCGAGAGGGTGTCACCGCCTCCCACCGACATCCCGGCCCAGCGACGGGCTCAGCACCAGGATCACGACCGCGAAGGCCGGGACCACCCACAGCGCCAGGCGCAGATCGGTGGCCTCCGACAAGGAGCCGATCAGCGGCGGACCCGCGAAGAATCCGATCCTCATCATCCAGGTGACGATCATCAGCCCGTCGCCGTGGTTCATGTCGGGTAGCTCGTCGGCGGCGTGCATGGCCGATGGGATCGCCGTCGCGACACCCCAGCCGACGCAGGCGAAACCCAGGATCGCGGTGGTCGGCGACGGCCAGATCAGCGACAATCCCATGCCGATGAAAGCGATGATGCCGCCCTGCACGACGGCGAGTCGCGGGCCGATCCGCGACACCAGGGCGTCGCCGGTGAACCGGCCGATCAGCTGCGCCCCCTGCAACCCGACGAAGGCCATGCCCGCCACGAACGGGATGACCTCGAACTGCCGGTCCAGGTAGATCGCACCCCAGGTGGAACCGGTGTCCTCCATCAGCCCGGCCGAGGCGCCGAGCAGTCCGAGCGCCGCGAGTCGCACGAAGGTACCGGCAGTCAGACGCCGCCGTCGCTGTTGCCGGCTCCTCTCGGCCTGCGGGTCGTGGTCCAGGCCGGGAAGCAGCAAGGTCTTCGCACCCAGCGACATCCCACCGAAAACCACCGTCGCCGCGATGCACTGCGCCCAGACGGGAATCCCCGCCTGCCGAGCGGCGGAACCAATGAAACCCCCGCACACCGCGCCGATCGACCACCAACCGTGGAAACTGTTGAGGATCGGGCGGCCGTAGAGTTCCTGGACACGCAGTCCGTGGGCGTTCATCGAGATGTCGGTCAGCGTGTCGAGGCTCGCCATCAGGAACACCCCCACCGCGAACACCCAGGCCGCAGGGGCGTTGCCGATGAGGTTCAGCACGGCGATCCCCACCACCTGCGAGACCACCGACACCCACGCCGACGAGTACCGCCGGATCAGCGCGGCCGTCACCAGGCCCGCGACCAGGCCGCCGATAGGACCGATCGCCACCGCGATGCCCCACCACTGGTCGTCGAGCCTCAGGGACTCCTTGATCTCGGGATATCTGGGCAGGATCGACGACCACGCCACCCCGTTCAACCAGAACAGCATGACGACACCCCACCGGGCCCGCCGGGCGTCAGCACTCATCTCCGGGATTATGTCATTGTGAAAGATTTTGTGGCGTACACGGTACAAAATCCTCCACACCCACGACGAAACCTTTCACCGAACGGGTCCTAGACTCATCAACATGGACGCCATAGAGGTCATCTCCACCAAACGCGACGGCGGCAGGCTCAGCGACGACCAGATCGACTGGGTGATCCGGGCCTACACCGACGGGGTGGTGGCCGACGAGCAGATGTCGGCGCTGGCGATGGCGATCCTGCTCAACGGCATGGACCGCGACGAGATCGCCCGCTGGACCGCCGCGATGATCGCCTCCGGCCAGCGCATGGACTTCTCGTCGCTGGGCAAACCCACCGCCGACAAGCACTCCACGGGCGGGGTCGGCGACAAGATCACCCTGCCCCTGGCTCCCCTGGTGGCGGCCTTCGACGTGGCGGTGCCGCAGCTGTCGGGACGCGGCCTGGGGCACACGGGTGGCACCCTCGACAAGATGGAAGCCATCCCGGGCTGGCGCGCCGCCCTGGACAACGAGGAGTTGCTGGCGCAGCTGGCCGATGTCGGAGCGGTGGTCTGCGCCGCCGGTTCCGGCCTGGCGCCGGCCGACAAGAAGCTCTACGCCCTGCGCGATGCCACCGGCACCGTCGAGGCCATCCCGCTGATCGCGTCGTCGATCATGAGCAAGAAGATCGCGGAGGGCACGGGGGCGCTGGTGCTGGACGTGAAGGTCGGTTCGGGCGCGTTCATGAAGACCCGCGACCGCGCGGAGGAGCTGGCCCGCACCATGGTGGCGCTGGGAACGGACGCGGGCGTCAACACCGTCGCGCTGCTGACGAACATGGACACCCCCCTCGGCCGGACCGCAGGGAACGCACTCGAGGTCCGCGAATCGCTGGAGGTGCTGGCGGGCGGCGGCCCGCGCGACGTGGTGGAACTGACCGTGCGACTCGCCCGCGAGATGCTGGCCGCCGCCGGCAAACCCGACGTCGACCCGGCCCCGGCGCTGCAGGACGGCCGCGCGATGGACGTGTGGCGGCGCATGGTCGCGGCGCAGGGCGGCGACCCCGACGCGCCCCTGCCGGTGGCGGAGCACACCCACGTCGTCGCCGCGGAAACCGACGGGTACGTCGCGCGCCTGGACGCGATGGCGGTCGGGGTTGCGGCTTGGCGGCTGGGGGCGGGCCGGGCCCGCAAGGAGGACGACGTGCAGGCGGTCGCGGGCCTCGAGATGCACGCCAAACCCGGCGACCACATCACCCGGGGAGCCCCGCTGTTCACCCTCCACACCGCCACACCGGAGCGCTTCGACCGCGCCCTGGAGGCCCTCGACGGCGCTGTCACCTACTCCGGGAACCCGGTCACCCCCGACCCGGTGATCCTGGGAAGGATCGACGCCGCCACCTGAGGAAACCGCGACCCGGGCGACGATTTCACCCGCGCGCCTGCGCTGGTATATTCTTTCCGCTGGCTCGGACGAGCCACCGGGGTGTGGCGCAGCTTGGTAGCGCGCGTCGTTCGGGACGACGAGGCCGCAGGTTCAAATCCTGTCACCCCGACCCTGTGAAAGGCCCTCTGACCACGGAAGACACCTGGCCGGAGGGCCTTCGTCAACTCAGCTGCTGCATTCGTGATGCACGCCACAAGACACGATCCGACGCGACCGAGCTCAGGAAGGGAGCAAGGAAGCATCACATCCACGTTGCCCCCGTCGCCCCTCCCTGGCCGAAACTTCTAATTTTGCACGATTCTCGGGCGACGAACACCCCGCCGGCTCGTCGTATTTGGTCCTGTTGCGGACTCTGCAACAATGGGTTGTAGCCGGATCGCTGGCGACTACTTCGCGTCGGGGTGGCGGCAGCGATTGCTTGTCGACCGAAACGGGCTGTGTCAAGGGAGAGGGATTGTGGTTTCCGAGTGGCGGGTCGGAGTCAACGATGTCGGAATTCTGGTGAGCAGGATTTTCGATTCGTCACGCGACGGCGCCCTGGTGGTGGTGTCTCCTGCCAGCGACACGAACCGACCCCGGATCGATTCCAAGCTACTGGCCCAGCACCTGGTTCCCGGAACCGAATTGGCCGTCCTTGATTCAATGACCGCCTCCGAGCGACTATCGGACACCGTGGATCCTCAATTCCAGGTTTATGGCGGCGGCATCCGGGTGATCCTCGCGGGGGCCGCCAGAACGGACCACTGGCGACGACACCGACTGTTCCGGGTCTATCCGGGAGACGACGCCGACAGCGCCTGCCTCGAAATAGCGGATTACGTCAAATCCCACCAAGGGATCGGAGGCCCACGTCAGGTCGGCGCGAGCACCCCACCACAGGCCCTGTCCGAGGACCAGATGGCCGCTCTCAACCGATTCAGGTCCTCCCTGGACGTCGCGCCATCCGCCCCCGCCCGGGCCCTGAAGGTCCCGAAACCGGGACCACCGAGTTCGCGTGCCCCGAAACCGGGGCCGGCTCCCAAACCGGGACCCCCTCGCCCGGCCCCTGCGCCGGCCACCCCCGAACCGGCCCCGGCGCCACCCGAATCAACCGTCACGGGACTCAGCGCCACCGAACTGAAAAACCTGTTGGACACCCAGACGGAGCGGATTGCGAACAAGCTTCGCAGTTCCATAATCGACGACCTCATGCTGCTTCTCGACAGCGATCACGAATCCTTGGCGAGGGAACGTTCCCGCGCCGACGCGGCGGAGGAGGAACTGGATCACCTGCGCCGCCGAATGGCCGATCAGGAGGAACGTCGCGGATATCCCCGGGTCTACAGCGACCCGGAAAAACAATTCCGCTGGGAAGTGGAATATGAATGGCTGACCGGAAACCCGGAGGAAGAACGCGGGGAATCGCTGAGTCCCTACATCATCGGCGAAGGATTCCTCGACTCCATGGAAGCGGAGCTGTTGCGCGGCAGGGCGAAAATCATCCAGGTCGTGGTTGACGTTCTATCCGGTCACGCCTGGGACCGGAGGAAAACCCACCAATTCATCATTCCGGGCAGGTCGGTGATCCAGAAGTCCATTCCCGAGGGCGCCGTTCCGTGGCGGACGTATGTCAAGCGCGGGGCCCCCGGGGCGGCGCGGTTGACCTGGTGGCAGTACCCGGACGGCACCATTGAACTGGTCCACGTCGGCCACCACGACGACCTGCTGCGGTAGGAAACCTCAACCCACGGGCGCGACGTGGATCGCCTCGGCTATCGGCGCGCTGAGCTCGATCTCGGTTCCCTCGTGGCCGACGGCCATCAGCCCCATCCCGGACAGCCCGGACAGCACCTCCAGGCGTGTCCCGATGGCTATGCCGCGTTCCGTGAGGAACCGGAGAATCTCCGGGTTGGAGTCCGAGACCCGCGCCACCCGCACCTTGGCGCCCGCTGCGACGTGGGCGATCAGCACCACCCCCAGGTGGTTGGTGTTGCCGCTCCTCGGGATCGGGTCGCCGTGCGGATCCGCTTCCGGGTGGCCGAGGATCTCGTCCATCCGGTCGACGAGCGCCTCGGATGCGGCGTGCTCAAGCCGGTCGGCCTCGTCGTGGACCTGGTCCCAGGGCATGCCCAGCGACGTGACCAGGTAGGTCTCGATGATGCGGTGACGCCGCACCACCGCACGCCCGATCCGTTCGCCCTCCTCGGTCAGTTCGATGTTGCCGTAGGGGCGGTACTTGATCATTCCCTCCTTGGCCAGGCGTTTCAGGCTGGCCGAGACCGTGGAGGGGGTGACACCGAGGGCGGCGGCCAGGTCGGTGGTGTTCGGACGACGTCCGTCGTCGGGCCATTCGCAGGCCTTCCAGATCAGCGCGAGGTAGTCCTCCGCGACCCGGGTCACGTCAGCGCCGGTGGCCGTCATCATTCCTTCTTCCGGGTGGGTCGTCCTGCCGGCGGCCGTCACCGCACCCGGCAGGCTGTTCGTCGCGGGTCGCGTCTCCACCCGCTACGACGATTCTTCCCGAAACCGCGACGCGTCTCAACAGGGTGACGGGTGTCGCAAAAGGTGTGGTCAGACACACTTTCAGTTACCCGTGGACACACCACGACCGGCGGGTTCACAGTGGTTTCACGAGTTGGATTTCCCCGGGAAACGAGGTCATCGCAACTCAATTCCCACAGGAACCCTGGAAGGTCTGACGATGTCTCTCTGGTCCATCTGGTTGGTCGGATTCGGGGTGTCCGCCGACGCGTTCGCCGCTTCTCTCACCAGAGGCTTGAAGATGGCTCGTTTCAACTACCGGCACGCCCTGCTAGTCGCCCTCACCTTCGCGGGTTTCCAGGCCGCGATGCCGTTGCTCGGGTGGCTCCTGGCAGCCAACTTCACCAGCATTCTTGATCCCTTCGACCACTGGATCGCCTTCGCTCTGCTCGCGATCATCGGCGGCAAGATGGCCTGGGAGGCGTTCCAGGCCGACGATGACGAGGACGACGGCGGGCAGGGAGGCCGGCTCGACCTGCGTCACCTGCTGATCCTGGGGATCGCGACCAGCATCGACGCGGCGGCCGTCGGGGTGTCCTTCGCGATGCTGGAGGTCTCCATCCTCCTGGCGGTCCTCTGCATCGGCCTGATCACGCTGGTGACCTCGTTCGCCGCGGTCGGGATCGGACACCGGATCGGGGTGAGGTTCCGCAAGCCCGCCGAGTTCTTGGGCGGTGTGGTGCTGATCATCATCGGGGCCCGCATTCTGCTGGAAGGGCTCGGCCTGCTGTAACCGAATTCCGCGGCCGGGTCGAGCAATCCGTCCTCCCGCACCTGCTCGACCTCCATCAAGGGATACGCTGGCGCAGTCATCATGCATCGGCCCTGTCCCGAAGGAGCGCCATGGAACGCGACACCGAGTTGTTGCTCCGGGTTGCGCGCATGTACTACATCCAGTCCGAGACCATGGAGGCGATCGCCCACCACCTGGGGGTTTCCCGTTCCACGGTGTCGCGGCTGCTGAAGGATGCCAAGGACCGGGGCTTGGTGCGCGTCACCATCACCGACCCCGACCGCCCCATGACCCGTCTGGCCGAGATCTTCCGCAAGAATTTCCGCGTCCAGGCGCATCTGGTCAACGTCCGTCCCGGTTCCAGTTATGTGCTGCGCCTCGAACAGGTCGCGAAGGTGGCGGCCCGGCTCCTCGACGAGATCGTCACCGACAACGACGTCGTCGGGGTGGCGTGGGGAACCACCGTCTCAGCGGTAGCCCAGCACCTGCGACCCCGCGACCTGACCGGGGTGACCGTGGTGAGCCTGAACGGCGGCGCGAACCACCGCACCACGGGACTGCCCTACGTGGGTTCCATCCTGCAGCGTTTCGCCGCCGCGTTCCACGGCGAGGAACAGTTCCTGGCGCTGCCGGCCTTCTTCGACAATCCCGGAACCCGCACCGCCATGTGGGCGGAACGTTCCACCCGCCACATGCTCCAGGTACGGGCCTCCTGCACGAAGGCGATCTTCGGGGTGGGGGGACTCGGCGCCGACCTGCAGTCGCACGTGTACTCCGCCAACTACCTCGACGACTCCGAACTGGCCTGCCTGAAATCGGAGGGTGTGGTGGGCGATGTCTGCACCGTGATGCTGCGGGCCGACGGGTCCTGGCGCGACCTCCCCATCAACTCCCGCGCCACCGGCATGACCCCGGCGGAGCTGCGAACCATTCCCCGTCGCATCTGCGTGGTCAGCGGGACGGGCAAGGCGGTGCCGGTGCTGGGTGCGCTGCGCGCCGGAGTCGCGACGGATCTGGTGATCGACGAGGAAACCGCCCTCGCGGTGCTGCACGAGATGCGCCCCGGGCTGCGACTCGACTAGATCCTCCGGACAGTTGATTCCCGTTTCCGGTTCGGATGCGCTTCGTGAACCTCATAGGCTGTCCTCATGACTGATCTGCTCGTCACCACCCTGGACGACGGGGTCGCGACTCTCACCCTCAACCGTCCCAACGTCATCAACTCCCTCACCCTGGAGATGTTCCAGGCAGCAAGCGAAATCCTCACCTCGTGGGCCCACGACGACTCGGTGCGGGAGGTGGTGCTCCGAGGCGAGGGAACGCGCGGGTTCAGCGCGGGCGCCGACGTGCGGGAGCTGTCGCAGGCCATCAGCGAAGGGAAACCCTGGCTGCGGTTCCTGGAGGTCGAGTACCTGCTCGACCTGATCGTCGCCCAGTTCCCGAAACACGTCACCGCCCATCTCAGCGGCATCACCATGGGCGGCGGCCTGGGCCTGACGGTCAACGCCGACCGGCGAATAGTCGATTCATCGACGCTGATGGCGATGCCGGAGACGAAGATCGGTTTCTTCCCGGACGCGGGCGTCATGTACTGGCTGGCGCGGGCGGGGGCGCTGGGCACCCACATGGCGCTGACCTCCGGCACGATCGGCGGGGGCGACGCCCTGCGCATCAACCTGGCCGACGAGTCGGCCGACGGCGACCTGCCCGCCCCGTTGTCGGAGGCCGTCTGGATCCAGGAGTGCTACACCGGCGATGATCCGGTGGAGATCGCCCGTCGGCTCGAGGAACACCCCGACCCGGCCGCCCAGCAGGCGGGTCGCGAGCTGCGGGCCCGCTCACCGTTCTCGGTTCACATCGCGCTGCGGGCACTGCGGCGGGCCGCCACCCTCGACCTGAACGGGGTGCTGCACCAGGACCTGCGCCTCGCGGAACACATGATCCCCGTCGACTTCGTCGAGGGCGTGCGCGCGCTCCTGATCGACAAGGACAACCAGCCCGCCTGGCGCTACGCCACCCTGGAGGACGTGCCCACCCGGGTCGTCGACGAGGTGTTCTCCTACTGACGGGAATACCCTCGCGGAGTACCGTCGCGGCTCTTCCGAGACTAGGCTCGTGTCCCATGAGCGATGACCAGTCCCGAAATCCCGGCCTGCCCGCCCGCGACGGCTCCACCGACCCGTGGCTGTGGCTCGAGGAAGTGACCGGCGAGGACGCGCTGGGGTGGGTGCGCGAACACAACGCGCGCGCCGAGGAGGAACTCGACGCGGACGGCGGGGCAAGGACCCTGGCTGCGGAGCTGAAGGCGATCCTCGACTCCCCGGCGAGCATCCCGAACGTGGTGCGCCGCGGCGGCCAGTTGTACAACTTCTGGACCGACGCGGAGCATCCGCGGGGGCTGTGGCGGCGCACGTCGATGGACTCCTACCGCACCGAGGAGCCCGACTGGGAGGTGCTGATCGACGTCGACGCCCTCAACGAGGCGGAGCAGGAGGACTGGGTGTGGCACGGCGCCAGCGTGCTGCGCCCGGAGGAGGGCCAGCCGTGGCGGCACGCCCTGGTCGCCCTGTCCCACGGCGGCTCCGACGCGGACGTCACCCGCGAGTTCGATCTGGTCACCAAACAATTCGTGCCGGCATCCGAGGGCGGGTTCGAACGGCCCGATGCGAAGGGGAGCCTCAGCTGGATCGACGCCGACACGGTTTTCGTCGCCACCGATTTCGGACCCGAGAGCGTCAGCAGCTCCGGGTATCCGCTGCAGGTGCGTCGCTGGCGCCGGGGAACGCCAATGCCGGAGGCGGATCTCGTCTACCGGGGTGAGCCGACGGACATGCAGGTCGGTGCGGGTCGCGATCACGTGCCGGATTTCGTGCGCGACTGGGTCTACCGGGTCCGCGGCTTCTACGACTACGACCTGTTCCTGCTGAACCCCGACGACTCGCTGAGCCTGATCGATGTCCCCTCCGACTGCACGGCCGCACCCCACCGCGACCTGCTGCTGCTCACGCCCCGCACCGACTGGGAGGTCGACGACGTGCTGGTGCCCGCGGGATCCCTCGCGGTGGCGCGGCTGGAGTCGTTCCTGCCCGGCTGGGAGGGGAAGGGGCCGCGCGTGCGGGTGTTGTTCGCCCCGTCGGAGTCGACTTCGATCGCGGACTTCTTCGTCACCCGGAACTTCATCGTGGTCACGGCCCAGGAGGATGTCCGAACCTACCTGCTGGCGTTCCACCACGACGGCGAGCAGTGGCAGTCGCGCCGGATTCACCGCGACCTGCCGGGCACGGTGTGGGCGTCGGCCGTCGACGATGTCGAGGGCGATGAGCTGTGGATCACGGCCACGGGTTTCATCCAGCCGTCGACGCTGTACCTGGGCGATCTGGCGCCGCTGCTGGAGGGCGGGGATCCGTCGCCGCTGGTGAAGATGAAGGCGGAGCCGTCGCACTTCGACGTCACGGGCCTCGAGGTGAGCCAGCACTTCGCGATCAGCGACGACGGCACGCGCGTGCCGTATTTCCAGATCGGTCGCCGCGACCTGCCCCCGGCCGAGGAGAACCCGACCCTGCTCGGGGGTTACGGCGGTTTCGAGGTGTCGATGTCGCCGCAGTACGGGCCGCTGACGGGCAAGGCGTGGCTGGAGCGGGGCGGCACCCACGTGGTCGCGAACATCCGCGGCGGCGGTGAGTACGGCCCGGCCTGGCATCAGGCCGCGCTGAAGGAGCGCCGGCACCGCGCCTACGAGGATTTCGCGGCGGTCGCGCGGGATCTCGTCGCCCGTGGCGTGACCACCCGGGAGCGCCTGGCGTGCCTGGGTGGGTCGAACGGTGGCCTGCTCACCGGCAACATGCTCACCCGGTACCCGGGCCTGTTCGGGGCGGTGGTGATCCAGGTTCCGCTGCTCGACATGCGCCGCTACACGAAACTCCTGGCGGGCGCGTCGTGGATAGCCGAGTACGGCGACCCCGACACCGCGGACTGGGACTACATCCGCACCTTCAGCCCCTACCACCTCCTGGACGAGTCGGCGGACTATCCGGCGACGCTGGTGACCACATCCACCCGCGACGACCGCGTCCACCCGGGCCACGCCCGCAAGTTCACGGCGGCCCTGGAGGCCGTCGGCGCCGACGTCCGCTACTGGGAGAACACGGAGGGCGGCCACGGAGGGGCGGCCGACAACGCCCAGCGCGCCTGGATGAACGCCCTGATCTGGAGCTTCCTCCACCGCACCATAGGCCGCTGACCGACACCACGCCCCGCCCCGGTCACCCCGCTGGCCTTCCCGCGGCTCGCTGGCCCTATCGTCGTCCGCCAGCCCTACCGTCATCCGCCTGCCTACCCGACGGGAACGCCAGCCTTATGGACAAACGCCAGCGCTACAGCGCAAGCAAATGACCACAAGGCAAGCGAACCACGACGAGGAGGCGCACCCCGGCTTCACCCTGCCACTCCCGCGACCCTGACCAGAGCGGCGGCCGCCGCACCCAGCACCACGACCAGCAGGAACGGTGCCCGTAACCGCAGGGCCACCACCGCGACCACCAGCGACGCCACCCGCGCGTCGACGGTGACGACACTGCCCGTGGCGAAGGTGGAGACCCCGATCAGCCCGGCCAGCACCCCGACGGTCATTCCGGCCATGGTCAGCACGGTGCGTTCGTCGTCGAGGAGGCGGCGGGGCACCAGCAGGCCCGCCAGTTTGGTCGCGCAGCACGCCAGCGACGCGACCAGCACCCAGCCCCACATCACCGCACCCCTTCGCCGTCAGGGCTCTCGTCCCCGGGGGAGGAGTCATTGCTGACGGCACGTCGACGCCGGAACCAGGTGACGCCACCTCCGATCACGACGGCCGCCAGGATCGGCAACCCGGCGGGCAGCACCGGCACCAGCGCAACCGTCACCACGGCCGCGACGATCGCGGTGGCCACGGCGTCGCGCGTCACCAGGCGGGGCCACAGCAGCCCGCAGAAGGCAGCGAGGGCGGCACCGTCGAGTCCCCAGGCCTTCGGGTCGCCCAGCAGGTTGCCCAGCAGCGCCCCGGCCAGGGTCATCGCATTCCACAAAATGAAAACCCCGACTCCGGTGACCCAGAAACCCAGCCTCCGCAGTCGCTGGTCCGGCTGGGCCGCGGCCACCGCGGTCGACTCGTCGGTGGTGATGTGCGCCATCAGGACCCGCTGCACCCTGCCGGGATGGAACCACGAGTTCACCTGAGTCACGTAGACGGCGTTGCGCAACCCGACGAGCACTGCCGCCCCGGTTGCGGGCAGTCCGCCGCCCGCCAACGCCCCGACGAAGGCGAACTGCGACCCACCCGTGTACATCAGCAGGCTCAGCACCATCGCCTGCCAGACATCGAGCCCAGCCGCGACGGCCAATGCCCCGAAGGACACCCCGTAGGCCCCCGTCGCGACGCTGACGGAAAGCGCCATCCGCCACGTGGCGGTGGTTTCCGCGGTCAAAGATTCCCGCCCGTGATCCCTGCGACGAGACCACGTGCCGCCTTTTCACCGAGGCTGACCACCACTTCGACGGGCATGCCCGAGTCGAGCTGCCGGAACCCGGCCTCCAGCAGGCCACGGGTCAGTCCGGCCGCGATCCGCAGCTGCACCGGATCCTGGAGAAGGGCCGCCCACGCCTGGGCGATCGAGTCGCGCATGACGGCGTGGGAGTCGTCCATCACCTTCGCGGTGGCGGGCGACGGCGTGATGGAGCGACTCAACCCCATCAGCCAGCCGTGCCCGGTGCGCGCGGCCTGTTGCAGGTTCGCGCGAACCCACACGACGATGCGTTCGGCGGGCGCCTCGACGGTTTCCAGCTCGGCGGCGACCGCGTCGATCCAGGCGGGCAGGTGACGAGCCAGGACCAGACCACGCAGGTCATCCACGGAATCGACATAGCGATAAATACTGTTGCGGGCGATCCCGGCGGCTGCGGTCACGGCTCCGGCGGTCAGCTTCTCGGGCTCGCCGGAGCGCATGATCTCCTCAGCGGCGTCGATCAGCCGGCGCTGAACCATCGCACGGTGTTGAGCAACGGTGGGGGCTGCGATCTTCGGCACTCGATTCCTTCCTGACTCCTTGGCGACCAATACTAGGTCTTGGTCGCGAAACCGCACCAGACCCGCCCACCTTCCATGGGCATCTACACTGGATCGGCACCACGACGACCTGAGGGGAACCATGACCGTCCACGAACTCATCATCATCGGCTCCGGCCCTGCCGGGTACACCGCAGCCATCTACGCGGCCCGCGCCGCGCTGAGACCCGTCGTGTTCGAGGGCGCCTTCGACGGCGGTGGCGCGCTGATGAACACCACCGAGGTGGAGAACTTCCCCGGATTCCCCGAAGGCGTGATGGGCCCCGACCTGATGGGCCAGATGCGCTCCCAGGCGGAGAGGTTCGGGGCAAAGCTGATCACCGACGACGCCGAGGCCGTCGACCTGACCAGCGAGATCAAGAAGGTCACCGACTCCACCGGCAAGGTCTGGGAGGCGAAGGCGGTGATCCTGGCCATGGGTTCCGGGTACCGCAAGCTGGGCGTCGACGGGGAGGAACGGCTCTCGGGCCGCGGCGTCTCCTGGTGCGCCACCTGCGACGGCGCCTTCTTCCGCGACAAGCCCATAGCCGTGATCGGCGGCGGTGACTCCGCGGTGGAGGAGGCCACCTTCCTGACTCGCTTCGCATCCCGCGTCACCCTCGTGCACCGGCGTGACGAGCTGCGTGCCTCAAAGGCCATGGCATCCCGCGCCGAGAAGGACCCGAAACTGGACTTCGCGTGGAACTCGGTGGTGGATTCCATCAACGGGGATGCGCGAGTGGAATCCGTCACCCTGCGCGACACCGTGACGGGGGAAACCCGCCTGCTGGAGGTCTCCGGCGTGTTCGTCGCCATCGGCCACGACCCGCGCAGCGCGCTGGTCAAGGGGCAGGTGGAGCTCGACGAGGCGGGCTACGTGAAGGTCGCCGCCGGTTCCCAGGCGACGAACCTTCCGGGGGTGTTCGCCTGCGGTGATCTGGTGGATCACACCTATCGTCAGGCCATCACGGCGGCCGGTTCCGGCTGCCGGGCCGCCCTCGATGCCGAGCGTTGGCTGGCAGCGGGCGAGGCGTGATCGTAGACTCGCCAAGAAGAACAAGGAGAGTGAAATGGCCGTTGTCGATGTGACCGAGGCGACCTTCGCCGACGAGGTGCTGCTGTCGCCGGTTCCAGTGGTGGTGGACTACTGGGCCACGTGGTGCGGACCCTGCAAACAAATGGCCCCCATCATCGAGGAACTGGCCCGCGACTACGAGGGCCGGGTGAAATTCGTGAAGCTCGACATCAATGCCGAGGTTGCGTTCGCCTCCGAGAAGGGCATCCTCAGCATCCCCACCCTGGAGTTCTACAAATCCGGAAAGGTGGAGAAAACTCTGTCGGGGGGTAAGTCGAAGAACGCACTCAAGAAGGCCGTCGACGAGCTCCTCTGATGACCGACCGTTCCCAGCGCTACGGCGAGGATTCACCTCGCCGTAGCGCGAGCAGTCCCGAATCCCCCCTGGAACCGGCGTTCCCCGCCCCGAGGCGAACGGCGGAAAGCGCCCCGACCCCTCCCAGGTTCACCGGGCCCCGCCGCAGCGCAGCAACCCCCACCAGTTCGACCACCCCCGTCAGCCCCGCGAGTCCGGACACGACCACGGTTTTCCGACGCGTCACGGAACCGATTGCGCGCCGCTCGGCCGCCTCGCCGGAAACACCCGGCCGGGAACCCGGCGAGTGGCACAAAGTTCCGCAGGACGACGCCGAGGACGAGATTCCCACCAGACCGCCGCGACACCACATCCCACCCATCCCCGGATTCGTGAAGGTCATGGGAGTGGTCGCGGCGGTGGTGCTGCTCGTGATCGCGGGCTGGCTGGGCATGACCCTGGGCGGGCTCGGAAAACCGAGCGCGGAAGCCTCGCCGACGTGGGCCCTGAAGCTGCCGACTCAGATCCGGGACTTCGCCAATGACGGGGTGAAGGAGTCGGCGGCCCCCAGCGGCGCGGGCACCATTCTGCGTTCCAACTATTCCGACGGGGCCTCCCAGTTCATGCTGCTGCTGCAACGCCCGGCCCCGGAGCTGAATTCCTACCTGTCCGATTCCGGCATCACCAACATCACCTCGGTGCACGACGCCTCGTGCGGCATCTACGAGAACCAACAGAAACCGGTGTGCGCCCGGGTCATCGACAAGACGTTGATCATGGTCATGGGGCTCGACGGCCAGGACAACGAAACCCTGGCCGATCTGATCGAGACCGCCTACAGCACGATCAGGAAGCAGCATTAGATTTTCACGGTTGCGCAGCACGCAACTTGCCCCAAAGCTATTTGGAGCGCTCCAAACACTCTTTGATGCTGCGTATCCGCGTCCAATCTCGTCGTCCTTCGGATAACGTGTACAGAATGAAGGCCACGCGACGCGACACCCGCCTCGATCCATTCGTCGAGCACTACGCCACCCGCACGCAGGGACTCAGGGTGTCCGCGGTCCGGGCGCTGTTCGCCGTGGCCAACCGGCCCGAGATCGTGTCGCTGGCGGGCGGGATGCCGAACATCAAGGACCTGCCCCTGGACGAGATCGGCGACCACATCGCCCGCATGATCCGCGACCACGGCACGCAGGTCATGCAATACGGCTCCGGGCAGGGCGAGCCGCGCATCCGTGAGCAGATCTGCGAGGTCATGGCGGAGGAGGGCAGCGTCGCGGACCCTGACGACATCGTCATCACCGCGGGTTCCCAGCAGGGTCTGGACCTCGTCACCCGCATCTTCTGCGACCCGGGGGACGTGATCCTGGCCGAGTCGCCGTCCTACGTGGGGGCGCTCGGCACCTTCCAGAGCTATCAGACCGAGGTGGTGCACGTCGCCTGTGACTCCGAGGGGCTGATTCCCGAAGCCCTGACCGAGACCACCGAACGCCTGAAGCAGCAGGGCAAGCGCGTCAAGTTCCTGTACACGATCCCGAACTTCAACAACCCCTCGGGGGTGACGCAGCCCGTGGAGCGGCGACGCCGGGTCATCGAGAGCTGTGCAGAGGCCGGGGTGCTGGTGGTGGAGGACAATCCCTACGGGCTGCTGGCCCTCGATTCCGGCCCGCTCCCGGCGATGCGCTCCCTCGAGACGAACGTGGTCTACCTGGGGTCGTTCTCCAAGACCTTCGCGCCGGGATTCCGCGTCGGCTGGGTCTGCGCCCCGCACGGGGTGAAAGAGAGGCTGGTGCTGGCCCAGGAGTCGGCGACACTGTGCCCACCGGTGTTCTCGCAGTTCGCGATCAGCAACTACCTGGAGAACTGCGACTGGCGCGGCCAGATCGGGGTCTTCCGCGACATGTACCGCGCCCGCCGCGACGCCATGCTCGCCACCCTGGAACGGGAGATGCCCGACGGCTGCTCCTGGACCCGACCCGCGGGCGGGTTCTTCGTCTGGGTGACGCTGCCCGAGGGGGTGGACGCATCGGCGATGCTGCCGCGCGGGGTCGGTGCCCGCGTGGCCTTCGTGCCGGGGCCCGCGTTCTTCGCCGACGGGCAGGGTTCCCGCAACGTGCGGCTGTCCTACTGCTTCCCGCCGCCGGACCGGATCGCGACGGGGGTGGAGCGTTTCGCCCACGTGGTGCGGAGCGAGCTGGAGATGCTGCGGACCTTCGGCATGCACACCCCGTCGCACGCCAACCCGACCAAGGGACCGGGGCCGAACCTGAGCTGACCCGCATCCTGAGTGAAAGACTGATGCCATGACTGTGTTTGTGATCGCCGGTGGGCTGAGCCACGAGCGGGAGGTTTCGTTGCGTTCCGGGAAGCGCCTGGCGGGGGCGCTCCGCAGAAGGGGTCACGCCGTGGTCGAGACCGACGTCAACGCCGACCTGATCTCCAGGCTGCTCAAGGACGAGGACCCCGTCGCCATCCCGGTGCTGCACGGCGGGCTCGGCGAGGACGGCGCGCTGCGCGAGGTGCTGTGGACGCTGGGGGTGCCCTTCGTCGGGAGCGACGGCGCCAGTGCCCGGCGCACCTTCGACAAGTCGGTGGCGACGCGGCTGGTCGGAGCCGCGGGCCTGGCGACCCCGCAGCAGGTGGCGCTGCCCGACGACGTCTTCCGGGAGCTGGGCGCCCAGGCGTTGATGTCTGCCATCGGGGAGCGGATCGGGTTCCCGCTCATGGTCAAGCCCGCCAGGTCGGGTTCGGCACTCGGGGCGACGAAGGTGGTTTCCGCGGAAGACCTGCCGGCGGCCCTCGTCGGGGCCTTCGCCTACGGGAAGGACGCGGTGGTGGAGGAGTTCGTCGAGGGCACGGAGCTGTCCGTGACCGTCATCGACGACGGGACCGGCCCGTGGGCGCTGCCGCCAATCGAGATCAGGCCCGCTTCGGGGGTGTACGACTACGAGGCCCGTTACACCGCCGGGGCCACCCGTTTCCTCACCCCCGGCGAGCTGCCCGACGACGTGCTGGAGACGGCCGGGGGGCTGGCGGTCCGCGCCCACCAGGTGCTCGGCCACCGCGACCTCTCCCGCACCGACATGATCGTGCGCGACGGCGTCCCGGTGTTCCTGGAGAGCAATGTGGCACCCGGCCTGACGGACACCTCGCTGACGCCCCTCGCCCTGGAGGCCGCCGGCCTCGACATGGGGGAGGTGTTCTCCGCCCTCGTGGAGCAGGCGCGCCGCCGCAACCAGTGACGGGGTCCCTTTCCAAAGCTGGTTGAGCCGGGGCGCGAGGAACGAGCGACCCGAGTCGAAACCACCGGCAGCCGAACAACATACTCAACCCAGGTCACCATGGTTTCGACACGACTCACTCGCTTACGCTCGCAGGCCGGCTCAACCAACTTCCAACCCCCGAAGTCGAAACCACCGCCCCGGATACAACCACCTTGTCTCCGTCTGGACGTCTCATTTTCCTTTTAGGGCAAAACCCCTTGTCAGAGGCCCGAGCACCAACCACCGCATCCCATTTTATCGACTTATTGATCAAGCGATAGAGCGGTTTGAAGATTCCTGTCAGGGCTCGACGGTGCGGCCGTCGATCACGGCCATGATCCGGTCGAGATCATCGCTGGATGCGAACTCGATGGTGATCCTGCCCTTGTTCTTTCCGATGGCGACCTTCACCCTGGTGTCGAAATGGTCGGAGAGAAGCGCCGCTACGGCGGCCTCACGTTCCGATGGCAGCCGACGGACGCGGGGGGTGGGTTCCTCCTCGGTGGGGGCGTTGCCGAGCCGGACGATCTCCTCGGTGCTGCGGACCGAGAGACCCTCCGCGACGATCCGTTCGGCGAGCAGTTCCTGCGCCCGTTGATTCGTCAACCCGAGCAGCGCGCGCGCGTGCCCCGCGGAGAGCACCCCGGCCGCCACCTTCGTCTGCACGGTGGAGGGGAGGTTGAGCAGCCGAAGGGTGTTCGAGATCTGCGGCCGGCTGCGGTGAATCCGCTGGGAGAGCTGTTCCTTGGTGCAGTTGAAGTCACCCAGGAGCTGTTGGTAGGCGAGCGCTTCCTCCAGGGGGTTGAGGTTGGCGCGATGCAGGTTCTCCAGAAGCGCGTCTCGGAGGAGGGCATCATCTTCGGTCCCGCGAACGATGGCCGGGATCGTTTCCTTGCCCGCGATCTTGGAGGCGCGGAACCGGCGCTCACCCATGATCAGCTCGAAGTGCTTGGGTGCGACTTCACGTACAACGACGGGCTGCAGCACGCCGAACTCGCCAATGGATGCGGCCAGCTCGTTCAGATCATCCTCATCGAAGACATGACGCGGCTGCCTGGGGTTGGGGACGATCTGATCCAGCGGCAGTTCGACGAAATAGGAGCCGTCGCGGAGTCGGTCGGATGGGGCGGTGGTGTCGCGGATGTTCTCCTCGTCCGTCCGGGCAAAGAGGTCTCCCAGGCCCTTCCCGAGGCCTACATGTTGCTTTCCCCTGGCCATCAGGCAGCTCCTTCCTCGGTCGTGGTGGCGCGGGCGATCTCCTCGGCCGCCTTGAGGTAGGCGACCGCGCCGGGAGATTTGGGGTAATAGGTGATGACACTCTGCCCGTAGGAGGGCGCCTCGGCGATTCGCACCGATCGCGGGATCTCCACCTCGAGGGTTTCCTTCCCGAAATGGGCTCGCACCTCGCTGGCTACTTCGTGGGAGAGGTTGGTGCGGTTGTCGAACATGGTGAGCAGCACCGTTGTTAGCTGCAGGTGATCGTTCAGATTCCCCTTGACCCGCTGAATGGTGCGCATCAGCTGGGAGACGCCTTCCAGGGCGTAGTACTCGCACTGGATCGGCACCATGATCTCGCTGGAGGCCACGAGAGCGTTGAGGGTGAGCAACCCGAGGGAGGGTGGGCAGTCGAAGAACACGTAATCGACCCCGGATTCCTGGATGTAGGCGGCCAGCGCTTTCTTCATCCTGGATTCGCGGCCCGGCTCGTTCACGAGTTCCAGTTCCGCCGTCGAGAGGTCGACCGTAGCGGGTAGGACGTGCAGGTTCGGTGTATGGGGCGACTGTTTGGCCAGATCCTGGATCCGCTCACCGCGGAGCAGCACCTCGTATGTTCCCGGGGTTCCCGGGTCGTGATCTATTCCGAGGGCGGTGGAGGCGTTGCCCTGCGGGTCAATGTCGACCACGAGCACGTTGAGCCCGCCGAAAGCGAGCGCGGTGGCGACATTCACGGTGGTAGTGGTCTTCCCGACGCCGCCTTTCTGGTTCGCCACCACGAAAACGCGGGGGTTCTCCGGGCTCGGCAGGGTTGGCACCTTGCTCTCGTCCTTGTACTCGGTGCCGTATTCGTCGTCGGCCACCCAGTCATCATCAGCACGGTCGAAGAACGCGCGACGCGGCCCAGTGGGGGTCTGGATGGCCGTTTCACGTGAAACGTTCTCGTGCTCCTTCCAAGGCTCGGCATCCACATCGTGTTTCGGAGTACGCTTGCGCTTGCGAAAGAACAGGGCCATTGAGTCCTCCTTTGACGGTCACCAACTTTAGCCTGAGTCAATGACATGGAGTGAAACCTCGCGGCGTTTCACGTGAAACGTACTGCACGAATCCAAGCGGACGACAGAAACCAACAGCCGCAGGGCCCGCAGGAGTACGGCGAGGCGCTCACGGGGGGCGGACGAGCGACCGGAGACTTCGAGATGGCCGCGCTTTCCTGGGGTGCATGACGCTGTCCCCCTTTGGATTCCGGCCCATTGCATCCGCACGATAGGGGCGCGACCAGATCCCCTGGGGCCGCCGGCAATGGATCCGGTCGGCGATGACCCGGCATCATTCATTGAATCTTCGGGATGGCGCATATCGCTCTTTCCGTGGTGCGTTTCACGTGAAACGCACCACGGAAAGACCACGCGCCCTTGTTCTCTCCCAAAGTTTCCGTCGCTCGCAGGCCCTCCCGCGACGTCACTCGCTGCACGCCCACATCCCCGAGCACCCAGTGGTCCGGTACTCGCCCCGGAGGGTGCGATCATTTTGCAGGGTTTAATTTATATATCGATAAAACTGCCTACCTGTTAATGGATGAGAAATGCCCCTGGTATGCCCTCTCACTCACGGGTGAGCATGACTGAGCTGAGATCAGACCGGGTCCGGGCCGGTAACCACCAACTGACGGAATGAGCACGGTCCCCACTCCAGTCGACGAGAACACGCAAAACCCTTCCGCAGAAGAGGAGTCCCAGCACACGTAGCGCATGATCGGCGCACCCTCCGACCTCCGGAGTGTCCTGGCCATTGCGTACAGGGTTCCGAGATCGCGGAATGGAAGATCCATACCGCACACCGGACCGGGCAACTCAATGCCCCCGCCATCCTGGACGGGCCTCATCCCACCCGGCGCGTCCCGCTCGAACGGCACTCCCGCAGTAGGACTTGATTCTCCACTGACGGGACCGCATGCCATCGGGTGAGAGGCAAGTTCTTCCAATCACTCGGGGTTACTGGGATGGGGGCCCTCGGGGAATCCCAAGGTTCACCGAGCCGTCCCCTTCCGGGGTATTCGTGTCCGATCTCGACCGCGTTTCACGTGGAACGCCCATGCAAGGATTACAACTGAAATTCCACGGGCCGCTCATCGCCCGTAGGAACATCGACCAGTACTGCCTTCGTGCGAACTTCCGATCCCGACCGGCACCCAGTCCCTCGGGGAGAACCAATCCCATGATCGGCCATACATCACGATCACCCTCGTCCATTCCTTCAACCATCTGATCCCCAATGGTCCCAAGCTCCCAGGAATCTCTTTCGTACCTCCGCGAGCGGCAAACGAAACCTGACGCTTCCACCACCCCACTCATTGAAGTGTTTCACGTGAAACGGTAATGGTCTCGCGAGCCGGATCCCGCGGTGATCGACCATGCTCCAGCGGATTCGGCTCGATCAAACCATGAGCTGCCCCGCCGCGACCACCAGCAGATGCGCGACGAGGCCCGTTGGGAAGCAGGAAGACGCGTACCGACCTTGCTCCCGAACTTACGATGTAAAGCCGCGGACAAGGATCGGGTATTACAGGTGTCTCTGCGATACCCCGACCGTATTGCCCAGGGGTGACCTGACCGTCTCCCAGGACCAGGTCAACCTCGCTGCCGCCCCAGAGGGAATGCTTCACCCCCGAGTCGCCCACCACGGCCACCTGCCGACCAAGCCAACCTCGCTGCCAGGCTTGGCATATCCGCTAGTCGAAGAAATGCTTCAACACGTCTGCGAGGGTAGACCTACCAAACCCATCTGACCCTTGTTTCTGGAATCTCCCGGCAGTGGCGGGCGGAGGATCAAGGCAACCCCGACTCACCCCGATCACACGTCTTCCCGTTCCACGTGAAACGAGACCCCCTAGCGGGTGACCCAGAGAGATCTGGTCAGGCGAGCCCATCACCTATCCACCCAGCGGAAGCCATCGGCAATTGGGGCAGATCAAGCAATTAATCTATTTAGAGATAAAACTATCAAACTGCCCAACCGGATGATGGGCTTCACCCGGGGTCGCTTTGCGCTCGGGAAAAGCTGGCGCTCCTCCAAAGCATCGCGACACGGCCCTCGCCGATAACGCCACGAGGGTACTCACCCAACATCACTTCCGAGGACACCTGCTGGCGACGGGGCGCGTGTCGGATCGGGCTCCAGGTCCCGGCCGGTTCTCAGCGACACTCGAGGTTCTTGCAAAAGCGCCCCATTCCGGGTTTCGCGTGACAAGAGATGTGCGGCCGTTGCAGACCCATGATCAATGCCCTGCTGCACGCCAACGCGATGCGGCATGCGGGACTTAACACAACTACCCCGGCAGCCGTCGCGAAAGCAGTGCCCGATTCGGTGCCCCTTGAAGAAATATCCAAGCCGTGGATTCCCCGGGCGTTTCACGTGAAACGCCTGACTCGCCCAATGATTTCCCCGGGACCCAGGCGCCGGACCACGCCACTCCCACGAAAGCTGAGTTCTGCCACACTACGAACCTCACCGACGTGCACACCGGCAGGGCATTTACCCAATCGATCCACAACAGCACCCGCGTTCACATCCTGGGTGTGCTCGGCCAGTTCATCGGCCAGGTCCCCTTCTGTGACCGGCTCAACCACCTCAGTCAGATACGTTCGGGAAGCACAAACGCTTCTAGGACACCCCCAACCGCACCCCAAGAACGATCCCTGGCCGGCGGGCTTCACAACCCCATACAGCACACGGAACCGGCCACCCACAAAGCCAGCCTGAAACCCGCCGCATCGAAGAACCGATCCGCCCCGCCTACCCAACCTCGATAGCCAGGTGGTCAAGCCGTTTGATGGTTTTATCGATAAAATGGTTTATCTGACCCGTGGTCCGGTGATGTCGGATTCCTACCGCTTCGCCACCCGGATCGCCCGGGTTCCTTCGATTTCCGGGACCGCACGAACGTGAAGCACCTGGGCGGTCAATCCGTACCCGTCCAGGCGTTTGCGGGCTGCCGCGATCTCCTCGTCCGCCCCCACTCCCTTGATAGCCAGCAGCTCGCCGTCCGGGAAGAACATGGGCGTGACCCATTTCAGCAGTTTCTCCAGCGGGGCCACCGCGCGGCAGGTCACGACATCAAAGGTTTCATCGCAATCCTCGGCGCGCAGCCTTTCAACCCGCACCCGCTCACCCAGCTCGAGTTCCTCGACGGCCAGCGCAAGGAAGTTGTGGCGCCGCAGCAGGGGCTCCAGGAGGGTCACCCGGAGATCCTCCCGGCACAGCGCCAGCGGGATCCCCGGCAGCCCGGCGCCGGAACCGACATCCGCCACATCCGTCCCCCGGCCCAGCACGTCCACCAACGCCAAGGAGTTCGAGATGTGCCTGCTCCAGACCTTTCCGGCCTCGCGCGGCCCGAGCAACCCCCATTCGATGCCCCGGGTGCGCAGTATTTCCGCGTAGGCCTCCAGGTCACTGAACTGCTCCGGAAATCTCTTCGCCAGAGCAGCCCTGGCCGCTTCCTCCGCCACGCCCTGCTCGTTCGGTTCCGCTTCAGTCATGCCGTCCCTCCCCGCTGCGAAGCAGTTTTCCACAGGTTATCCACCCTTGTGCAAAACGGAAATCCGCTCAGGGTTTGGAGACCACCACGCGACGGAACGGCGGTTCGCCCTCCGATTCACTGGTCAGCCCGGCCGCCGCCACCTCGTCGTGAATGATCTTGCGCTCGTAAGCGTTCAGGGGGATCATTCGCACGGGTTCCCCGTTCTCCATGACATCCGCGATGGCATCCTTTGCCAGGGCCACCAGCTCGAGGCGACGCCGCTCCCGGAAACCGCCGATGTCGAGGGTGAGCCGGGAACGGTGCCCCGTCTCGGTCATCACCACCAGCCGGGAAAGCTCCTGGAGGGCGTCGAGCACCTCGCCGTTCTTGCCGACCAGACGGTCGTCCTCGGTGTCGATGACCACGTGTGCGCGGCCATTGCTCGCAGAGTTCTCGATGTCTCCGTCGAGGTCCGCGATGTCCAGCAGTTCCTCAAGGTAGTCGGCAACCAGGTCGCCCTCGGCCAACAGGGTCTCGTTTTCGGTTTTCTCAGTCATGTCGCTCCGATCGGATGGGGTCCGATTCACTTCTTCTTACGGGCGGATCGGGTGGTGCTGCGGGGTTGACGACGGACCCCGCCCTGCGCATTCGAGGACCCACCGGATTCGTCGGTCTTCAAGGTCGTTCGGTTCACCTGCTGACGCACGACGCGACGCCTCCCGCTCTCGTCGACGGGCTGCTGCGCGACGGCCGCCACGGGCCGCTTGTTCTTGCGCCGTTTCGCATTGCGGGCCTCCATGATGGCCTTCGGGTCCTTGCCCTGGGCGCGCATCCGCTCCTCCCAGTCGATGTAGGCGGGAGTGTTGGGGGCCGGGTTGTTGCGGATCAACAACCCCTGCTGACCCATCGTCCAGATGTTGCTGGCGCTCCAGTAGATCAGCACACCGATCGGGAGCACCGCCGAGGAGGCCGCGTACATGATCGGGAAGACGTAGAGCAGCACCTTCTGGCTCTGCGCCATGGGTCCGCTCAGGGCCTCCGGGGGCATGTTCTTGCGCATCAGCTGAAGCTGGGTCAGGAACAAGGTGATGACCAGGAGTGCGATCAGGACGATGCCCAGAACCTGGGTGGCGCCGAACGAGTCGATCGGGAAGATGCGGCCCGCCAGTTTCGCCCCGAAGAGATCCGCCCCCTGCAGCGATGCGACGAGATCCGGGCTGTCCTGGAACCAGTAACCCCGGATCTGGTTGTCGGCCACACCCTGGAGCACCCGGAACAGGGCCCAGAAGACGGGCATCTGCAACAGCAGCGGGAAGCAGGAGGCCATCGGGTTGACCCCCTCCTCCGCGTAGAGTTTCTGCATCTCGCGGGCGACCCGTTCCCGATCCGCACCGTGTTTCTTCTGCAGCTCCTGGATCTTGGGCTGCAGCATCTGCATGGACCTGGAGGAGTTGATCTGTTTGACGAACAGCGGGATCATCAGGGTCCGCACCACCAGGGTGAGGGTGACGATCGCGAGGGTCCACGACACCCCGGAATCGGCCCCGAAAAGCGGGGCCCAGAGGCCATGGAAGAACACCATCAGCCCCGAGATTGCCCAGTACAGGGGCTGCATCATCGCGGACAGCAATCCGTACAGGCTGTCCCAGATGGACAGCGGCACCAAGAGGTCGATCATCTAGGACACCTTCTGCCCGGACAACGACCGGGCCTCGTCTCGTCGGACTTCCTCGGCCCATTCTGCGGCCTCGGGAGTCCCGGGAACATAGTCAACCCCACCTGCCGACCAGGGGTGACAGCGCATGATCCGGTGGACGGTCAGGAATCCTCCCTTGATCCCGCCGTGGAACCCTACCGCGCGCTCCCCGTAGGCGGAACAGCTGGGATGAAACTTGCAGACCTCCCCGTACAGCGGGGAGATGAATTTGCGCCAGGTTCGGATGAACCAGAGCATCGGGTACTTCAGCACGTCGCCCTCGCGAATGCACGCCGCCAAGCCGATTCGAGATCGCCGGCCAGCCTCTCGGGTTCGGACGAGGAAGGGGGCAGGGCCCGCACCACCACGTCCGCGACGAATGGGGTGGGAAGCCCGGTGACGAGATGCCGCAGGCGGCGCTTCACCCGGTTGCGGGTCACGGCGTTCCCGATGGCCTTCGACACAACAAAACCCACCCGAGTCTCCTCGGGTGGATTCCGGTCGCTCACGGCCACGTGGACCACGACGCTCGGGGTGCCGGCCCGCATGCCCTGCCGGAAGGTCGCGGTGAAGTCAGCGGAGCGGCGCAACCGACGGGATCGGGGCAGCACTGCCGGATCAGGCGGACAGCTCCGTGCGACCCTTGCGGCGACGGGCACTCAGGATGGCGCGACCTGCGCGGGTGCGCATGCGGGAGCGGAAACCGTGCGTGCGGCTGCGGCGACGGTTGCTCGGCTGGAAAGTGCGCTTGCTCATGCGATGACTCCATAGGTGATCTTCGACTCGGGAAGGTCCGCTCCCGTGGGCAGCGGCTGTCCAACGATACGCGCAGCGACGGATTTCCACAAACCGCAACCAGCTCCGCACGGGCCCCGCGAATTACACTGTTGTAGTACTCGGACACAGGCATTTCCATGTTGCGAACGGCCTTCGGGGGCACTAGTTTCGTGTTCCACGCGGCTGGCTTATCCACAGTCCCAGGCGGCCGCCGTCCAGGGTGGGGGGAGTTATACCCTGTTGTGGACAACCCTGTGGAATACTGCTCCACCCTGTGTGGAACGCCTTGTCAGGAAGGAGTCGCTCGTGTCCGTACCCGCAGTGCCCGAACTGGACGCCATGTGGGAGCGGATCGTCGGTGACGTCCCCATTTCCTCCAGGGCATGGCTGCGCCGCACCAAACCCATAGCCATGCACAGCAACACCATGATGCTGGCGGTCTCCGACGAGACCACCCGCGAACGCATCGAGACCAAGCTGCGCACCGAGATCGAGACGAAACTCAGCACGGCGACGGGAACCAGGACCTATCTGGCCTTCGTGATCGACCCGTCGTTACAGGTCGAGACCCCGGAACTGGACATCGCACCGCCCCTGCCCCTGATCGACGAGAAGGTCCGGCACCACCGTTCCGCAGGTCCCAACGCGGATCTGAAGCTGAACCCGCGCTACACCTTCGAGTCTTTCGTCGCGGGCTCCTCGAACCGTTTCGCGCACGCCGCCGCGGCCGCCGTCGCGGAACAGCCCGGCAAGTCGTACAACCCGCTGATGATCTACGGCCCCTCCGGGCTGGGAAAAACCCACCTCCTCCACGCAATCGGGCACTACGTGCGCAGCTACTACGAGAACCTGTGGGTGCGCTACGTGTCCACCGAGGAACTCACCAACGACTTCATCAACGCCATCTCCGACAACCGGACCGCCGAGTTCCGGCGCGTCTACCGCGACGTGGACGTGCTGCTGGTCGACGACATCCAGTTCCTGGAGTCGAAGATCCAGACCCAGGAGGAGTTCTTCCACACCTTCAACACCCTCCACAACGCACAAAAACAGATCGTGATGTCCTCCGACCGGCCCCCGAAGCTACTCGAGGCGCTCGAACCGCGGCTCAGGTCCAGGTTCGAGTGGGGCCTGATGACCGACATCCAGCCCCCCGACCTGGAGACCCGCATAGCCATCCTCCGCAAGAAAGCGGCATCGCACCGGCTGACCGCGGGCACGGAGGTACTGGAACACATCGCCTCGCACATCACCACCAACATCCGCGAGCTGGAGGGCGCCCTGACCCGCATCGCCGCCCTCGCGAGCCTCAACAAGCAGGAGATAACCCTCGAGCTGACCGAGCGGGTGCTGCGTGACCTGATGCCGGAGGGCAACGAAATCCGCGTCGATGTCGACTCCATCATCACCGCCACCTGCGACTACTTCGGGATCTCCACCGACGAGCTGACAGGAGCCAGTCGCGTCGCCGCCCTGGCCCGGGCCCGCCAGATCGCCATGTACCTGTGCCGGGAGCTCACCGACCTGTCGCTGCCGAAGATCGGATCCCGCTTCGGGGGTCGCGACCACACCACCGTCATGCACTCGGTGAAGAAGATCGACACGAAGATGGGCGAGGACCGCCAGCTCTTCGACCAGGTGACCGAACTCACCAACCGCATCAAACAGAGCTGAGACCGCGACTACCGGGGTTTTGACTCGGGTCGCTCGTCCCTCACACCCCGGCTCAACCGGTTCTGTCCTCCCCGAAGCTGGTTGAGCCAGCACCCGCCCCCCGGGTCCCCGATCACCCTCACCATGGTTTCGAAACGACCCATCGGAACCTGTGGAAAGTTATCCACAGATCTGTGGATTCTCGGTGGAAACTGCGGTGGACAGCGGGACGGGCTCCGAGCAGTCCACAAACCCTCCCCGTGTAACTCAGGTTTTCTCAACAACCCATCCACACCCCCAAATCCGCTTTGACAAGGAGTTTTGCTGGTTTTCCACAAGTTCCACAGGTGCTACTACAACTACGAAGATGTAACTAGAGAAAATTCTTCAAAGTCACCCGCGGTGGAAAGGTGGAAGACCTGGGCGCCGCCTCAAGCCAAACGGCTGACGGGAGGGCACGAGGATCTGGGAGCCCCAAACCCGCGTCGATCAGAGCCGTTACCGGTATGCTGACGAGATACCGCGCCGTGGTGGCTTCCGGTACTACTACTTAAGGGGACGATGTGAAGATTCGAGTGGAGCGCGACACACTGGCCGATGCCGTTGCCTGGGTGGCCCGCAGTCTGCCGAATCGCCCCACGGCACCGATCCTCGCCGGGTTGCTGATGAACGCATCCGGAGACGAGGTGACCCTCTCCAGCTTCGACTCCACCACCTCCGCCCAGGTGACGATGCCCGCCGAGGTCACCGACGAGGGCACCGTGCTGGTCTCGGGGCGGCTGCTGAACGAGATCGCGCGTTCCCTGCCCAACAAACCCGTCGAGATGGTCTCCGACCACACCCAGGTGGAACTGGTCTGCGGATCCGCGCGGTTCAGTCTCCAGACCCTGCCCGTCGAGGAATACCCCACCCTGCCCGAGATGCCCACCCAGACCGGTCTGGTCGACGCCTCCGTCTTCGAGAAGTCCGTCAGCCAGGTCGTGATCGCCGCGGGTCGCGACGAGTTGCTCAATGTGTTCACGGGCGTGCGAGTGGAGATCAACGGCGACCAGCTTTCGCTGCTGGCCACCGACCGTTACCGGATGGCGCTCAAGGAACTCACCTGGCAGCCGTCCTCCCCCGACATCGAGGGCGCGGTGCTGGTGCCGGGCCGGGTGCTGGCGGACACGGCAAAGTCGCTGACCTCCGGCAAGACCGTCACGGTTTCGCTTTCCACCACCGAATCGGAGGGTGAGGGCCTGGTCGGGTTCACCGGCGAGGGGGCCAAGGGCCGCCGCGAGGCAACCACCCGCCTGCTGAACCAGGCCTTCCCGAAGGTACGCCACCTGATGGATGTCGTCGGCACCGTCACAGTGCGGGTTTCCACCGCCGATCTGCTGGCCGCCGTGAAACGCGTCTCGCTCGTCGCGGAACGCAACACCCCGCTGCGCATGCTCATTGACGACGATCACATCTCCCTCGAGGCCGCCACCGGCGACCAGGCCCACGCATCGGAGGCGATCGAGGCGCAGGTCGACGTGGTCGGCGAGGAGAAATCCATTGAGGCCGCGGGCTTCAACCCGCATTACCTGCTCGACGCCCTCGGCGCCCTCGACGCGCCCTACGCGCACTTCTCCTTCACGGCCCCCGGCAAGCCCTGCCTCATCACGGGATTGGCGACGATCGACGGCGATCAGCTGTTCGACTACCGCCACGTCATCATGCTGATGCGCCTGCCGAGCTGAGCGGGCGGATCAGGCCGATGGACACGCGGTCCACGGGAATTCTGTGGCGGTTGACCTCGGGGTCCCTTAGGTTTGATTCCAATCACACGAAAGGAAAGACCTATGACCTCCATCGGAGTCCTCTTGGCCATCCTGGGCTTCGGATCGTTGATACTCCCGGCTTTTGGCATGCAGTTCAGGCTGCTCTCGGCGGTTGAGGGAGCCCAGCCCTGGTTTGGCATCGTCCTCGGTGTCATCGGGCTCTTCCTCGTGGTGCTCGGATTCATGCAGGGCAGCCAGCAGAAGGACCAGCAGCCCCAGCCGCCGCAGGGTCAACAGCCGCCCCAGTGAACCATTGACCGACCAGACGGGAGGGAGCCGCAGGTTCCCTCCCGTTTCCATGTCCCAGCGTGA
This sequence comes from Arachnia sp., assembly GCF_057238465.1. Lineage (NCBI taxonomy): Bacteria > Bacillati > Actinomycetota > Actinomycetes > Propionibacteriales > Propionibacteriaceae > Arachnia > Arachnia sp. The sequence continues at coordinate 19,949 of NZ_DBHHFZ010000010.1, read as the reverse complement.
ATAAGATCGGATCTGATGTTCGTCACCCACCTGTCGGTCACCGACTTCCGCAACTATGCCGCCGCCGAGCTGGATCTCGTCGCGGGCGTCAACGTTTTCGTCGGGTTGAACGGACAGGGCAAGACGAACCTGGTCGAGGCCGTCGAGTACCTTTCGACGATGTCCTCCCATCGCGTCTCGTCGACGGCTCCTCTGATCCGCGCGGGTGCCGGGTCCGCGATCCTGCGGGCCCGGGTGCAGGCCTCCCGTGACGACGAACGCCTCATCACCCTGGAGCTCGAGGTGACCAGTGGTCGCAGCAATGTCGCCCGTTTGAACCGTGCCCCCCTGGCGCGGCCCCGCGACCTCGTTGGCGCGCTGCGCACCGTCGTTTTTTCTCCCATGGACCTGGCCATCGTGCGCGGCGACCCGTCGGACCGGAGGGTATGGCTGGACACCTTGGTCACCACCCGCTGGCCGCGCATGGCCGGGGTGCGAGCGGATCTGGACAAGATCCTCAAGCAGCGCAACTCGCTGCTGAAGGCGATGTCCGGGAGGTCGCTGCGGCAGGCCGCGCCCGAGGAGGACGCGACCCTGCAGGCCTGGAACGATGCGCTGGCACGGATCGGCGCCGAGCTGCTGCACGCGCGTCTCGACACCCTGGCCGACGTTCTCCCGCACGCCGCCGAGGCCTACGAGACCATAGCTCCGGTGAACAACCGGATCTCGGCGCATTACAAGACCGCCCTGGACCTGTCCGGCATTCCCATCGGCGCGGTCCGTGAAACCCTTGAGGCGCGGCTGCTCGAGGCCATGGCGGAGCGTCGTCGCGAGGAGGTCGCACGCGGGGTGACCCTCGTCGGCCCGCAACGCGACGACATCACCTTGTCCATCGGCGATCTGCCGGCCAAGGGATACGCCTCGCACGGCGAGTCGTGGTCGCTGGCACTTGCCCTGAAACTGGGAGGATTCGCCTTGGTTCGCGCCGACGGCATCGAACCCGTCCTGGTGCTCGACGACGTGTTCTCCGAGCTGGATGAGACCCGCCGCGAACGCCTCGCGGGGGCGGTCGCCGACGCCGAACAGGTGCTCATCACCGCCGCCGTCGGGGCGGACGTCCCCGATTTCCCATCCGCGCGGAGGTTCCGGGTGCAGGGCGGGACGGTCGGGCCCGTGGAGGAACCGGAGGTGACGGATGACTGAACCACCTCTGGGCGATGACCTTCCGGGCGAGGAGCCCCACGACCCGACCGGGCTGGAGCTGGCGACCGAGATCGCCCACCAGACGGCCCGTACCTCACCGCTGCTGCCCGAGGCCACACCGCCGCCCCCGAAGGTGCCGAAACGCCGTCACTGGGCCGGGGAACAGCGTTCCGGGGCCCATCCCGACGACCGTGATCCGCAGCTGATCGGCAGCGTCCTGGAATCCGTCGCGAAACGCAGGGGCTGGCAGCGCCAGATCTCCCTCGCAATGGTGCTGCGCGACTGGCCGGGGCTCGTAGGCGCCATGAACGCCGAACACTCCTGCCCCGTCGAGTTCCGCGACGGGGTGCTCATCGTCCAGTGCGACTCCACCGCCTGGGCCTCCGCCATGAGGTACAACGCCGGACCCCTGGTCGCGAAACTGAACCGGGCACTCGGTGAGCGCTCGGTCCTGCGCATCGAGGTGCTGGGCCCCCACGCGCCGAACTGGAAACGGGGTCGCCGCTCGATCCGGGGTCGCGGCCCCCGGGACACCTACGGGTGAGGGTCGTTTCACGTGAAACCATCGGGTGTAATGGTTCCTATGGGTGGGTGTAAAATTCGCTCATGGCGCTCAACATCAAGAACAAACGGGTCTGTGAACTTGCTCGGCAGGCGGCCGACCGGTTCGAGACCACACAGGTCGATGTCATTGAACGGGCGCTGTTGGAACTGCTCAACCACGAGGAGAAAGTTCGACAGGCTCGGTTCGACAGGATCATGGAACTTGCCGGGGAAATCCATGACAGCATGACCGATGAGGAACGTGAGGCCCTCCGAAACGTGGACCAGGAAATCTACGATGAGGACGGATTGCCGCGATGATCGTGGATTCGTCGGCGCTGATCGCCTTGATCCTGCAGGAACCAGGACACCAGAAGATCGGTCGTGTCCTGAGAGCTGAGGACAAACTCCACATGTCCGCTGCCACATGGGTCGAGCTGGGGGTGGTTGCTGATCGTCGGCTGTCCGAGGCGAATCGGCGCAGACTCGATGCCATGATTGACGGCCTGGGCATCGTTCTTGTTCCTCTTTCAGCGGCTCAGGCCCGGCGTGCGCGGCAGGCGCACCGGCGTTACGGCCCGGGCTCCGGGTCGTCGGCGCGATTGAACATGGGCGACTGTTTCTCCTACGCGCTGGCCATCGAACTCGACGAGCCATTGCTGTTCGTCGGTGATGATTTCGCCCACACCGATGTGCAACGGGTGAACCTCGACGACTGAGCCGATTTCGGCGTGAAGCGCCAATTTTCTTGGATCAAGCGGGTTTTCGCACGCCCTTGATGACAGCGATCATCAGGCCGACGACCGCCAGACCCAGGTAGCCGTACCAGAGCGGATCGAGCGAGGATGCCAGCGATGTGATCAGGTGGTTCGCGATCCGGTTCTCCAGGGCCCAGATCAGCTGGTTGCCCAGGTTCGGGACGGTGATCATCCCGCTCACGCTGCGTGTCGCCACGATGGCGAGCACCCCGAGCAAGGAGAACACCGCCAGCAGCACCCAGCGGCCGATCCTGGTTCCCAGCAGCAATCCCCCGATCAGCAGCAGCCCGGCAGCCACGTGGAACAGCCACCAGTACGAGGCCAGGGCCAGGATCTGGCTGGCCTGATCGGCCTGCTGAGCCGGGACGTCGGCCACCTTGGCCTGGACACCGGTCGGCGTTTCGAACCGGTCCATGTAGCTGGAGATCTCGGGGCCCGCGTTCGACCTGATGGTTTGCCATGCCCTGGAGATGAGCGGATCGAGGTTGACCTTGACCGACGGCGGGGTCTTGGTCCTGCCGGAGCCGTACTCGGTGAGGTCCTTCAGCAGGAGCTCGCGGCTGTCGTTCAGTGTCGACTCCCAGGCCGACTGGACCTCGGGTGTGGACATCGCTGTGCTGACCCCCGTGCCGATGACCTCCTTCAGTTTCGTGCGCAGACCCGGAACCTGATCCATCGACTCCGGGATCCGCTGCTCGATCGAGCTGCGGAGCAGGTCCGTGACGGCTCCCCTGACGGTCTCGTCCCTGGCGATCGCCTGAACCAGCTGCTGGGTTGATTCCGGCGAGGTGGCCGTGTGGTTCGTCCACTGCAGGACCGAGCCCGCCAGTGCACACAGCGTGGCGGCCAGCAGAAGAATGCCTGCGAAGAAGTTGCGGATCATCCGGTGCTCCTCGGGTCGATGGGGCGCGCACGACCATGCTAGAAGGCAGCGCCAATCAAGGCAGCGGTGCCCTCGATGGGATCGGCAGAAGGCCTCCAGGCGCTCTGGGCGCCCCTGGGGCTGTACCCCGAGTCATCCTCACCCCTGACGGGAGGTCAGAGAGCGGATTCTGGCCGGATGGCGGGGTGTTCAGGGAGCGTGTCAAGTAGGTTTCGAGGTAGACTTGCCAAGGTTGTACACGCCGTCGGTTCACCCGGCGGCTGTTTCATGGAATGGGAGCACCGCGTGACAGAAGAGCAGGCCAGCGAGTTGGAACCCCAGTACGAGGCCGAGCAGTCCGGCGACACACACACCGACGCGGCCTACGACGCGGAGCAGATCTCGGTGCTGGAGGGCCTGGATGCGGTTCGCAAACGTCCCGGCATGTACATCGGATCCACCGGTGAGCGCGGCCTGCACCACCTGGTCTACGAGATCGTGGACAACGCCGTCGACGAGGCCCTGGCCGGTTACTGCGACCAGATCGACATCGCCCTGCTCGACAACGGCGGCGTGCGCGTCGCCGACAACGGCCGCGGCATCCCCGTCAAGGAACACCCCGTGGAGAAAATTCCGACGGTGACCCTGGTGCTCACCGTCCTCCACGCCGGCGGCAAATTCGGCAACGGCGGCTACAAGGTCTCCGGCGGCCTCCACGGCGTCGGGTCGTCGGTGGTCAACGCGTTGTCGAAGGAGTTCACCGTCGAGGTTTCCCGCGACGGCCACCGCTACGTGCAGACCTTCGACCTGGGCGTTCCCCGCTACGACCTCCAGGAGCTGGAGGAAACCGAGGACACCGGCACCACCATCACCTTCTACCCCAGCCCGGAGATCTTCGAGACCACCGTCTTCAACTACGAGACCCTCGCCACTCGTTTCCGCGAGATGGCCTTCCTCAACAAGGGGCTCAGGCTCACCCTCACCGACCTGCGCACCGTCGACCGGGAGGGCGAGGACTCCGAGGAGGAGCATCGCCACGACTCGTTCCGTTTCGAAAACGGCCTGATCGACTACGTGCGCTACCTGTCGCAGTCGAAGGATCCCATCCATCCCAGCGTCATCGACGTCGAGTCCCACGACGACGTCCAGGGCATGAGCCTGGAGATCGCGATGCAGTGGAACGCCTCCTACGCCAGCTCGGTGCACACCTTCGCCAACACCATCAACACCCACGAGGGCGGCACCCACGAGGAGGGTTTCCGCGCGGCCCTGACCAACACCGTCAACCGCTGGGGCGAGACCTGGGGTCTGGTGAAGAAGAAGGAGGACCGGGTCTCCGGCGACGACATCCGCGAGGGCCTGACCGCCATCATCTCCATCAAACTCGCCGAGCCGCAGTTCGAGGGCCAGACCAAGACCAAACTCGGCAACACCGAGGCCAAGTCGTTCGTGCAGAAGGTCCTCAACGACCGGTTGGGCGACTGGTTCGAACGCAACCCCTCCGAGGGCAAGGACATCATCCGCAAGTCGCAGGCGGCCGCACTCGCCCGGATCGCCGCCCGAAAGGCCCGCGACATGGCCCGCAACCGCAAGGGTCTCCTCGGCGGCGGCGGTCTGCCCGGCAAGCTCGTCGACTGCCAGTCCCGCAACCCCGGAGACTGCGAGGTGTTCATCGTCGAGGGTGACTCCGCGGGCGGTTCGGCACGCGGCGGACGCGACCCGAAGACGCAGGCCATCCTCCCGATCCGCGGCAAGATCCTCAACGTCGAGAAGGCCCGCTTGGACAAGATCCTCGCCAACAAGGAGGTCGAGGCGATCATCAACGCCCTCGGCACCGGCATCCAGGAGGACTTCGACCTCGACAAGCTGCGCTACCACAAGATCGTGCTGATGGCCGACGCCGACGTCGACGGCGCCCACATCCGCACCCTCCTGCTGACGCTGCTGTTCCGGTTCATGCGTCCCCTCATCGACGCCGGGCACGTCTACCTGGCCCAGCCGCCGCTGTTCCGGCTGCGCTGGACCAATGCGCCTCACGAACTGGCCTACAGCGATGAGGAACGCGACACGATGCGTGACACCGGGCTGGCCGAGGGCAAGAAACTGCCCAGCGTAAACCCGATCCAGCGCTACAAGGGTCTCGGTGAGATGAACGCCGACGATCTGTGGGAGACCACCATGGATCCGGCCAAACGCATCCTGCTGCAGGTCAACCTGCAGGATGCCGCCATGGCTGACCAGATGTTCTCCATCCTGATGGGCGAGGACGTCGAGCAGCGGCGCAGCTTCATCCAGCACAACGCCCGCGACGTCCGGTTCCTGGACATCTGATCCCCGCGACCCGAAGGCTAAGGAGTTACCAAGTGGCTGACGAGACCGAGCGCCCCGAGGGCGTCGACGAACAGCTCGAGGCCGAGGCGCAGGGCCTCTCCATGATGCAGGGGCACACCACCCCCGTCGATCTCCAGGTGGAGATCCAGAAGTCCTACCTCGACTACGCCATGTCCGTGATCGTCGGGCGCGCCCTCCCGGACGTGCGCGACGGCCTGAAACCCGTGCACCGCCGCGTCCTGTACGCCATGTGGGACGGTGGATACCGCCCCGACCGCGGCTGGAACAAGTGTTCCCGTGTGGTCGGCGAGGTGATGGGCCTCTACCACCCCCACGGCGACAGCGCCATCTACGACGCCCTGGTGCGTCTGGCGCAGCCGTGGGCGATGCGGCATCCCCTGGTCGCAGGGCAGGGCAACTTCGGTTCCCAGGGCAACGACAAGGCGGCCGCCATGCGCTACACCGAGTGCAAGATGGCGCCGCTGGCCGTCGAGATGGTCCGCGACATCGAACAGGACACCGTCGACTTCAAACCCAACTACGACAACCGCGACTCCGAACCGACGGTGCTGCCGGCGCGGTTCCCGAACCTCCTCGTGAACGGATCCACGGGCATCGCGGTGGGCATGGCCACCAACATCCCCACCCACAACCTGCGCGAGGTCAACGACGCCGTCCAGTGGGCGCTGACCCACCCCGAGGCCACCAGGGAGGAACTCCTCGAGGCCGCGATGGCCCGCATCCAGGGACCCGACTTCCCCGGCGGCGGTTTGATTGTCGGGCGGCGCGGTATCGAGGACGCCTACCGCACGGGACGCGGATCGGTGATCATGCGGGCCGTCATGGAGCTGGAGGAGGACTCCTCCGGGCGCCAGTGCATCGCGATCACGCAGCTGCCCTACATGTGCAACCCCGACAACCTGGCAACCAAGATCGCGGAGCTGGTGAACTCGGGGCGCCTCACCGGCATCTCCGACATCCGCGACGACACCTCCGCCCGCACCGGACTGCGCCTGGTGATCGTGCTGAAACGCGACGCCCAGCCGCGGGTCGTGATGAACAACCTGTACAAGCACACCGCGCTGCAGGACACCTTCGGCTGCAACATGCTGGCGCTCGTCGACGACGTGCCCCGCACCCTGCGGCTCGACCAGTTCATCGCGCAGTGGATCAAACACCAGATCGAGGTCATCCGCCGCCGCACCGCCTTCCAGCTCGCCGACGCCGAGAAACGCGCCCACCTGGATCGCGGCCTGGTCAAGGCCCTCAACATGCTCGACGAGGTCATCGCGCTGATCCGGGCCTCCCGCACCGCCGAGGAGGCCTCGCGGGGCCTCCAGGAGCTCCTCGACATCGACGAACTCCAGGCCCGTTTCATCCTCGACCAGCAGCTGCGGCGGCTGGCGTCGATGGAGATCCAGAAGATCATCGACCGGCTGGCCGAGATCGAACGGCTCATCGCCGACCTCAAGGACATCCTCGCCTCCGACGAACGCCAGCGCGCCATCATCGGCGCCGAGCTGCAGGAGATCACCGACAAGTACGGCGACGAACGGCGCACCCGCATCGTCGCCGCCGACGGCGACTTCTCCGAGGAGGATTTCATCGCCGACGAGGATGTCGTGGTAACCATCACGCACGGCGGCTACGCCAAACGCACCCGAGCCGACCAGTACCGGGTGCAGAAACGCGGTGGCAAGGGGGTTCGCGGGGCCACCCTGCGTGCCGACGACGAGGTGGCGCACCTGTTCAAGGCCACCAACCACGAGTGGCTGCTGTTCTTCACCAACCTGGGCCGGGTGTACCGGGCGAAGGTGTGGCAGCTGCCCGAGGCGGGCCGCGACGCGAAGGGCGGGCACGTCGCGGGACTGCTCAGTTTCCTGCCGGACGAGCACATCGCGCAGGTGCTGACGCTGCGCTCCTACAGCGACGCCCCCTACCTGCTGCTGGCCACCCGCAGGGGTTTCGTCAAGAAAACCACGCTCAGCTCCTACGACTCGCCGCGGCAGGCGGGTGTGATCGCCATCAACTTCCGTGAGGAGGGCGACGAACTGATCGGGGCGTCGCTGTGTTCGTCCATCGACGACGTGCTGCTGATCTCCCGCAAGGGCCAGGCCATCCGTTTCCGGGCCTCCGACGACGAGCTGCGTCCCATGGGTCGCGCCACATCCGGGGTGACCGGGATGCGGTTCCGAGACGGCGACGAGCTGCTTTCCATGGCGGTGCTGGGCGGTGACGACGATCTCGACGGCCGGTTCGTGTTCACCGTCACCGACGGGGGGTTCGCGAAACGCACCACCGTCGGCGAGTACCGTCAGCAGGGCCGCGGCGGCCTCGGAATCAAGGCGATGCGTCTGTCCGATGGCCGCGGATCCCTGGTCGGTGGGCTGATCGTGGGCGACGGCGACGAGGTGATCTCGATCAAACAATCGGGGCAGGTCGTCCGTTCGGCCGTGGCCGATGTTCCCGTCAAGGGGCGCGACACCATGGGGGTCAAGTTCGTCGGTGTCAGGGGTGACGACGCCGTGGCTGCGATCGCCCTCTACCCGGAGGCCACTGCGGAACTCCCCGATACGGATGCGGAAACGACTGCGGAACCGGGTACGGTGAACCAGACAGCAGTCGAGACGGCCGAGGAGGCCGAGGAGGGAAACGGCGATGAGTGACAAGACTCCCCATTGGCCTGGGGCGGATGGGAAGCCGGGTGTGAATTTCGGACCCAAGTCGCTGCCGGAGACCGAAGGTGGGAAACCCACCCCGAAGGGTGCGGGAAAGGGTGGTTCCTCAAACCCGCGTCTTGACGCTGCGGCGAAGAACCAACCGGGTCAGGCGCTCGCGGTGCCGGGAAAGAACAACAAGCAGGTGAAACAGACCGGCGGGAAACCCTCCCAGCCCGGGAAACCCCAGCAGGGCGGGAAGCAACCCGCGGTCGGGGCCAAGGCCGCCCCCCAGGCGCTACCGGGCCCGGTCGGTGACAAGAAACCGGGCACCGCGAACCCCAAGCAGCCGAACAAGCCCAATCAGAGGACCGCGCGCCCGATGCCGCAGCAGGTCAGGGCCGCCCTGCCCGGAACCCAACCCGGGAAACCAGCGGGCGCCCAGCAAGCAGCCGGCGCCACGGCTGGAACGGCCGCTCCAGGGGCGGCCGCAGCTGGGGCAGCTGCTGCTGGGGCGACGACCAAGGTGGCGGGAGACACCGCCAAGGCAGCCCCTTGGGCCGCCACCCCCACCGTCGGCAAATCGGACAAAACCGCCAAGGACAAGTCCCACAAACCCGAGGGGACGCTGTCGAAGGTCGGGGAGGTGCGCCGCACCCGCAAGGCCAGGCTGCGCATCTCCCGCATAGACCCCTGGTCGGTGATGAAGACCACGTTCCTGTTCTCCATAGCTTTCGGGATCATGCTGGTGGTCATCGTTGCCGTGCTGTGGGCCGTCGTCGCGGGTTCCGGCGCGCTCCAGTCCATCAACTCGACCATGACCCAGCTGATCGGTGACTCCGGAAGCCAGTTCAACGTCGAGGACTACATCAACGCCGGACGGGTCATCGGTTTCGCCGCGGTCCTGGCGGCCCTGGACGTCGTCATCATCACCGCGGTGTCGACGTTGTTCGCCTTCTTGTACAACCTGGCGGCAGCCGTCATCGGTGGCCTTGAGGTCACCCTCGCGGAGGACTGAAACCCAACTTGTCAGGTCAACGACGGGTGTTGTAGAGTTCAGCGTCGTTGACGACGGGCCTATAGCTCAGGCGGTTAGAGCGCATCCCTGATAAGGATGAGGTCGCTGGTTCAAGTCCAGCTAGGCCCACACCGTGCCGGAAACGCAGGCGCCGGAAGTCCGGAAACGCTTCCGCGCCACCTGACTCCGATCCCACACCCATGAGCGGGGCTTCTGTTAACCTCTTTCAAGAACGCTTCCCGGCGAAGTTGCCGAGGAAACCTGATCCGAGGAAATCCCATGTACTGCAAGGAATGTGGCGAACAAATCTCATCGAGCAGCAAGTTCTGCTCCGAGTGCGGGAACAGCACGTCCTGGGGATCGAACCACGGTGACAGCAACCCCTACCCGCCCCCGCAGGCGGGAACTGACTCGATGTGTGTGGGCAGCGCCATCGCGGGGGTCATCGCCCTCCTGCTCCCGTTGTTCGGCGTCACCGGCGTCATTGCAATCGTGTGCGGGGTCAAGGGCAGGTCGAGCGCAGGTGAAACCGGAGCGGGTGGTCGCGGTCTCGCGACCCTCGGGATAGTTCTGGGGTTCCTGTCGCTCCTGCGGATGGTACTGGGGTTCCTGACCCTGGCCAGCATGACGGGGTGATGAGAATAGCAACCGGCAACGACCCGGTGGCGCAACCAAAACGATACCGACTCTCATTATAGTAGAGTTCTGTACCAAAGTTATGTTACTCTCACCTCGCGAACTGGTGGTGAGTGGTCTCCACCCACCACGGAACCCGGTGGGAATCCGGGACTGACGCGCAGCGGTGAAGGTGACGAGGCCGGCAGCAGCCACTGGGGGCGACCCCGGGAAGGTGCCGGGGGAGGGCGATCCTGAGTCCGAAGACAGCCAGTTCGCGACGTCGACGGGCTTCGCGGTCAGGCTTCGGAGCGGCGATGTCCCGGGTGCGTCTGCGCATCTCGTGGAACCATCGTTACGGGGCAATCGTGGCAGCGCCGTCGAACAACTTGAGCACCACCCAACGCCGCTACCCGATGAAAGGCTGCACCCGACATGCTCACACGACCCGCCACCTGGCTGGCCGCGGCTCTGACCGCCGTCACCCTGCTGTTCAGCGCCTGTGGTCTCCCCTCGAACCAGGCGTCGACGGAGGGCAAGACCCTGAGGCTCATCACCGTCCTCGCCGCCGACAGCACCGACGCCCACCAGAACCAGACCGCCTTCATCTTCAGCTCCGGAACGGTCGAGACCCTCGTGGGCGTCGATCCCCAGACCCTGCAGATCCGCCCCTGGCTGGCCGAGAAGTGGGAGAGCACCGACGCCCAGAACTGGACCTTCACCCTCCGCAAGGGTGTCAAGTTCCACAACGGCACCGAGATGACCGCTGAGAAGGTCAAGGCCAGCCTCGAGAACTCGATAGCAGTCAACCCCGGCATCAAGAAGGCGCTGCGGATCCAGTCCATCGAGGCGACGGACCAGCACACGCTGAAGATCGTCACCGAAACCGTCTACCCGGCCCTGCCGTCCAGCCTGGTGCACTACAACTCGGTGATCGTCGACACCTCCGCCAAGGATTCCAAATTCCCCATCGGGACGGGTGCGTTCAAGTTCGAGAGCTTCGACATCAACGGTGAGGCCGTGCTGGTGCGCAACGACGACTACTACGACGGCAAGGCGAAGCTCGACCGCGTGGTCATGACCGCCAACAGCGACGCCAACGGCCGCAGGTCCGCCCTCCAGGCCGGGGACGCCGACGTCATCTACCGCCCCTCCCTCGACTCCCTGAGCACCCTCCAGGCCGACTCCACGCTTCAGGTCGACAGCAGGCCCGGCACCCGCGTCTACCACATGCTCTACAACTACTCCGGTTCCAATGCCGCGCTCTGGGGCAACGAGGAGTTCCGCAAGGGCATCGACGCGCTGGTGGATCGTGAATCCATCGTCAAGGATGTCATGGGCGGCCAGGCCCAGGTGGCCTACGACGTCTTCCCCGGCGACTACCCGATCTCCCCGAAGGTGGCGGCCCACCCGTTCAGCACCGAGGAGGCCCTCAAGCACTTCGAGGCCGCCGGACTCCAGGTCAGCGACGGCAAGGTGACCCGCGACGGTCAGCCGCTCACCCTCAAGCTCGTCACCTACGACGCCCGCCCCGAACTGCCGAAGATCGCGCAGGTCGTCCAGGACCAGGCCCGCAAGGTCGGCATCGACATGCAGATCGCCAAGGCCGAGAACATCGACGAGTACCTCCCGCAGAACGACTGGGACCTCACGACCTACTCGCTGCTGACCATCACCCGCGGCGACGGCTCCTTCTTCCTCAACAGCTCCTTCGGTGAGGGAGCAGCCCAGAACCACGGCAAACTCGCCGATCCCGAGCTGCTGGCCAAGCTGGAGAAGTACAACACCGAGGCCGACACCACCGCCCGCACCACGCTGGCCAAGGAGATCGCCCAGTACATCGACACCAAGTACTACAACTCCTACATCACCGCCCCCTACGAGACCAGCGCCAGCAAGAAGACCGTGACCGGCTGGGCGACCCCCGGCAACGAGTTCGAGTTCCAGATGATCACCAAGGACCTGGACATCTCCTGAGCCATGAGGAAATGGTTGATCAGCCTGGTCGAGGTCGCGGTCTTCGTCCTGTTGCTGACGGTTGTCAGTTTCCTGGTTGTGAAGCTGGCGCCCGGCGACGAGACCCGCTCGCTGCTGCGGATGGACACCATCGAGGTCACCCAGGGTGACATCGAGGCCCTCCGGAACGAACGCGGCCTCAACGCGCCCGTCTGGGAGCAGTACTCCGCCTACCTGATGAACCTGCTGAGGCTGAACTTCGGCAACTCCTCGATGACCGGGAAACCGGTCATCGAGGGGATCGCCAACGCCTTCCCCAGCACGCTCATCCTGGCCGGGTGGTCCCTGGTGGCCGCCTTCATCATCGCCGGCCTGCTGGGCACCCTGGCGGCCCGCAACGTCGGGAAATGGCCGGACCGCCTGGCCCAGGGAATCATCCTGCTCTCCTCCTCCATGCCGACTTTCTGGTTGGGTCTGCTGCTGCTGAACGTGTTCGCGATCAGCCTCAAGTTGCTGCCCTCCCAGGCGACGAGACCCGGCGGCCTGGTGATGCCCATCATCTGCATGACCATCGCCATCGTGCCGCCCTACGTGAAGGTGTTCCGCAACAGCCTCGTCGACGCGCAGGAGGCGGACTTCGTCCGGGCTTCGCGTTCGCGGGGCCTGCACGAATCGACGGTCTTCGGCAAGCACGTGCTGCGGGCCAGCCTCATACCCCTGGTAACCATCATGGGCATGAGCCTCGGTGGCCTCCTCGGGGGCACCGTGGTGGTGGAGAAGATCTTCGCCATCCAGGGCATCGGGATGCTGGTGCTCGACTCCCTGACCAAACGCGACTATCCCACGATCCAGGCCTTCATCCTGCTGATCGGCATCGTGGTCTTCCTCATCAACGGGCTGGTGGATCTGTCCTACCGCTGGCTGGATCCCGCCATCGCGCTCAAGGGGAGGAAGGCATGAGCACCGGAAAACGTGTCGTCATGATCGCGGTCGCGGTGTTCCTGGTGCTGCTGATCATCGGCCCCTGGATCGCGCCGCAGGACCCGAACCTGACCGCGACGGCCGACAAGCTCCAGGGACCGAGCGCCGCCCACTGGTTCGGGACCGACGACCTAGGTCGCGACGTGTTCTCCCGCATCCTGACCGGCGGGCTCACCACGGTGGGGCTCAGCGCGCTGGCGCTGGGAATCTCCATCCTGATCGGGGTTCCGCTGGGTCTGCTGTCCGGATATCTGGGTGGACGCACCGACTGGACCCTGATGCGGGCCGTCGACATCTTCCTGGCGCTGCCGGAGTACATCGTCGCCATGATCATCGCGGGCCTGATGGGTCAGGGATTCGGGAACCTGCTGCTGGCCATCCTCATCATCAAGTGGGTGGGCTACACCCGCCTGACCAGGAGCGTCGTCATGCAGGAGAAGGCGAAGGACTACCTGATGGTCTCCACCATCAGCGGAACCTCCACCTTCTCGATCATGCGACGCCACCTGCTGCCGCACATCGTCGGCCCGGTCATGGCCCTGGCGACGGTGGACATCGGCAAGGTGATCCTGCTCGTGGCATCGCTGTCCTACCTGGGGTTGGGTGTGCAGCTTCCCTCCGCCGAGTGGGGGGCCATGCTCAACGAGGCCCAGATGTTCTTCACCCAGGCCCCACACCTCATGCTGGCGCCCGGCCTGGCGATCTTCCTGGTGGTGTGCGCCGCGAACTGGCTCGGCGATCAGCTGCAGAGCCTCTACGCCATTTCCGGGGAACGGAAGGAGGAGACCGGTGTCGCTGCTTAGGATCGACGAACTGCGCGTCACGACCCGCACCAGGGAGCTGGTGCACGGCATCGACCTGCGCATCGAGACCGGCGAGTGGCTGGCCGTCGTCGGGGAGAGCGGGTCGGGCAAGTCCTTGACGGCCTTCTCCATCGCCAACCTGCTGCCGCGCGGGCTGAGACGTCGCGCCAAGGTCATGCGCTTCGGCGACAAGGACCTGCTGGCCGTTTCGAAGGAGGAGATGCGGCAGCTGCGCGGCAACGACATCGCCTACGTCTTCCAGGACTACCAGGCGGCGTTCTCGCCGTACTACCGGATCGGGCGGCAGCTCGACGAGGTGATGCGCAGCCACACCGACTGGGACGAGAAGCGCCGGGGGAAACGGGCCGCTGCGGTCCTCGAACAGCTGCAGCTGCCCGCTGAACTGCTGAAGCGCTACCCGTTCCAGGTCAGCGGCGGGCAGTTGCAGCGCGCCGCCCTCGCGGCCGCGATCCTGCTGAAACCCAAACTGATCATCGCCGACGAACCCACCACGGCCCTCGACGCGGTCAACGCGTCGCTGGTGCTCGACCAGATCGCGGAGATCCAGAAACGGGAGGGCTGCGCGGTGTTGTTCATCACCCACAACCTGCGGGTGCTGAGCCGGTTCGCCGACCGGATGGTGATCATGCAGGGCGGCGAGATCAAGGAACGGGGCACCACGAAGGAGATCTTCGATTCCCCGAAGGAACGGATCACCCGCAACCTGATCGCCGCCATTCCGCCGCTGCGCAACATCCCGTCCCGGTTGCCCGTCTTCACGGAAGGAGCCGCCTCGTGAGCGAAACCGTCGAGCAGGTCGGGGCTCCCCCCGTCCTGGAGGTCGAGGACCTGCACAAGACCTATCCCGGCGGCACCCACGCCGTCAAGGGGGTTTCGTTCACGATCAACAAGGGTGAATGCCTCGGGGTCGTCGGGGAGAGCGGGTCGGGCAAGTCGACGCTTGCCAAGTGCCTGCTGACCCTGGAACCGGCCTCCGCCGGCCGGGCTACGTTGGAGGGAGAGTCCCTCCTCCAGCGTCGCGGCAAGGGGTTGCGTGACATCCGGCGCCGCCTCCAGGTGGTGTTCCAGAACCCATCGAGTTCGTTCAACTCGCGGCTGACGATGTACGACTCCCTCCTGGAGCCGCTGCGCACCCGGGGTTTCGTCTCGCCGAGTTTCGTGCAGCCGGGGACGCAACGGAAGGTCGCCGAACAGCTCGTCGACCTGGTGCGCCTGCCCGTCTCCTGCCTGGACCGCAAACCCCACGAACTCAGCGGGGGCGAGAAACAGCGGGCAGCGATCGCGCGGGCCATCAGCGTGGAGCCGACCCTCCTGATCTTCGACGAACCCACGGCCAGCCTCGACGTCTCCATCCAGGCCCGGGTGCTGAACCTGCTGCAGGAGTTGAAGGAGGAACTCGGCCTGTCGTCGATGTTCATCTCCCACGATCTCAGCGCGGTGCAGTTCATGAGCGAACGCTCCATCGTGCTGCGCGGCGGCGAGATCGTCGACCGGTTCAGTCGCGACGAACTCTTCGAGGACGGACGCGACCAGTACACCAAGGACCTCATCAAGCTCTTCGAGGGCTGAGGTGACCACAGTTGGTTGAGCCGGCCTGCTCGCTGAACGAGCAGGCCGGCTCAAACCATGGTGAGGGTTTTCGGCTCAGCTGGTGCGCGGAGTGCGGAGCTTCCGCATGACCACCGTCCCCACCACCACCGCCAGATAGATGATCCCGTAGAAGAACGCCAGACCCGACGAGGTGGAGGCGTCGAGGGCGTAAGCGGCCCAGAATCCCGCCACCGAACAGGCGATGGTGACGCCGACGGTGATGAGGTACATGCCGTGGATGCTGTGGGACAGCAGCTGTGCGATGGCCGCGGGGACGATCATCAGAGCCATCACCAGCACCGCACCCGCCGCGTTGAAGGCGGCGGTGATCGTCACGGAGACCACCAGCATGGTCAGGTGACCCAGACGCTTGACCGGGATGCCCATGGTCTGGGCCAGTTCCGGGTCGAAGGCGATCAGCTTGAGCCGGGTGTGCAGCACCGTCAGGTACACGACATTCAGGACCAGCACCCCAGCCATCACCCACAGGTACTGCGGGCCGAGCAGCGTGTTTCCGATCTTCAGCGGCAGGAAGGCGGCCAGGTTGAGGTCCCCGACCAGCACCGCCGATTCGGTGATCTGGACCCCGCTGAACCGGGTGCTGAGCAGCAGCACGCCGATGCTGAACAGGGCCGGGAACACCAGCCCCTGGGGGCCGTCCCCGGAGACCAGTCCCGTCGATTCGAGCAGCTCCGCCCCCAGCACCACCACGGTGCCCATCACGGCCGCCCCGACGATGGACCACGGCGACTGGATGGTTCCCGTGGCCACCGCCGCGATGACGATGCCCGGCAGCACGGCGTGGCTGATGGCGTCGGTCAGCATCGACTGCTTCCGCAGCACCAGCCAGATCCCGGGCAGGGCACAGGTGACGGCGGTGACGATCGCCAGGATCATCACCCACAGCACGAAACTCATGCCGTCACCTCCTTGCGATGACGCCGTCTCGCCCGGATCGTCAGCAGGAGGCTGCGTTTGGGGGCGAACAGGATCGAGACGAAAGCGATTACCGTGACCACCAGCACGATCACGGGGCCAGTGGGCACGCGACCGATCGAGACCGCGAGCCACGACCCGAAGACGGCGCTGAAGGCCCCTATCAGCCCCGACAGCAGCAACATGCTGCCGACGCGTGTGGTCCACTGCCTGGCCGCGATCGGCGGGGCGATGGCCAGCGCCACCATGAGCACCAGTCCGACGGCCTTGAGACCGATCACGATCGACAGCACCACCACCGCGTTCAGCAGCACCGACAGCAGCCGCGAGGAGAACCCCAGCGTTGCCGCGTACTCGGGGTCGAAGCAGCTCAGCTTCAGTTCCTTGAACGCGATGACCGCCACCAGGAAGGTCGCGAGGGAGACGACGACGCTGGAGATGATGTCCTCGAACGTCAGGTGGGAGGAGTTGCCGAACAGGTACTCCGCCAATCCACCCTTGCTGGGGTAGGGCCCGGCGAGGATGATGCGGTGCAGCACCATGCCGCCGCCGAAGAACAGCGCCAACACGATCGCCATCGCCGCATCCACCTTCGTCACCGAGACGCGGGGCAGCCAGTCAACCAGCTGCACCGCCACCAGGGAGACCACCGCGGAACCGAGGATCAGCACCCAGTTGCTGCGACCGTCAATCCCGAAGGACGTGGCGATGATGAAGGCCAGCATCACCCCCCCGATGGAGGAATGGGAGACGACATCCGCCAGGAGGGTGCGTTTCCGCAGGTAGGCGAAGGTGCCGATGGCCCCGGTGGTGAACCCGATGATGACGGTGCCGAGCAGCATCATCCGGTAGGTGTGGTTGGTCAGCAGGTCGAGGGGGTTCATGTTGTCGCCAACCCGTAGGCCTGTTTCACCATCTCGTCGGTGAACACCTCCTTCGTGGGGCCGAAACCCATCACGGTCCGGTTCAGCAGGCAGGTCCAGTCGCACAGCGTCGGGACGGTGGCCAGGTCGTGGTGGACGATGACGACGGTGCGTCCCTCGTCGCGCAGCCCGTGCAGCACGCGCGTGATGGTTTCCTGGCTGGCGGCGTCCACCCCGGCGAAGGGCTCGTCGAGGAGCAGCAGGTCGGACTGCTGGGCCAGCAGCCGCGCCAGGAAGGTGCGTTGGCGCTCACCCCCGGAGAGCTGACTGATGGGCCGGTGCGCCAGATGGGGAATACCGACCCGCCTCAGCGCGGCCGCCGCCACGTCGTGCTCCTTCTTCCCGGGCCGGCGGAACCAGCCCAGGCCACCGTAGGTGCCCATGAGGACGACATCGCTGACCGTGGTCGGGAAGTCCCAGTCGACGCTGCTGGCCTGCCGCATGTAGCCGACGCGGCGACGCACCTTCTGCAACGGCTGGCCGAAGCAGGCGACGGTTCCCTTCGAGGGTTTCAACAGCCCGACCGCGGCCTTCAGCAGCGTCGACTTCCCGGCCCCGTTGGGCCCGATGACGCCAAGCACCACGCCCTGCGGGAGGTCGAGGGTGACCTCCCGCAGAACCAGCGAGTCGCGGTAGGCAAAACTCAACCCGGAGACACTCAGGGCAGCCGTCATCAGCTCAATGCCTCGACGATGGTGGTGACGTTGTGCTTCATGACCCCGAGGTAGGTGTCGACGCCGGCCTCACTGCCGAGGGAGTCGGCGTAGAGCGGCTTGTCGGAGATCTCGACCTGCCAGCCCTTGGCGGCGACGGCCTCCTTGACGGACTGGATCGCCTGGGGGTTCTTGAGGTTGTCCTGGAAGATGACGGGCAGCTTGTGCTTCGCGATCAGGTCGGCCAGCTCGGCGATGTCATCGGCGGACATGTCGGATTCCGAGGTGACGAAGTCGGTGGCGTGGATCTCGATGCCGTAGGCCCGCCCGAAGTAGTTGAAGGCGTCGTGGCCCGTGACCAGCACCCGGCGGTCCTCGGGGATCTTCGCGGTCTCCTGCTTGGCCCAGGTGTCGACTTCCTCGATCTGCTTCTTGTAGGCCTCCGCGTTCTTGTCGTAGTCGGCGGCCTTCGAGGAGTTGACGGTCTTGAGGTGTTCGGCCATCAGGGTCACGACCTGCTGCCAGATCTTGGTGCTGTTCCAGATGTGCGGGTCGTGGAGGTCGTTGCCCTGCTCGTCCTTCTCCGGCCAGGGCAGCAGCTCGCTCTGGTCGATCTTGTTGCCGACGGCTATGTGCTTGGCGCCCAGGGATTCGAGCTGGGTCAGCATCTTGGCCTCCATGTGCACGCCGGAGGAGAAGACCACGTCGGCGGACTGCATCTTCTCGATGTCCTGGGTGGTGGGTTCGTAGGTGTGGGGGTCGCCGCCGGGCTGGACCATCGTCGTGATCTCGGCGTCGGGGTCGAGCACCTTGGCCGCGTCGGCCAGGTAACCGGTGGTCGCGAAGATCGCGAGCTTCTTCCCGCCACCTGCGCTCTCCGAGGCGGAGTTGCTGGGATTGCTGGAGCATCCCGCGACAAGGGCAACTGCGGGGACGGCGGAGAGCGCGGCGATGAGTGAGCGGCGGGTGAGGGTGGTGGGTCGCATGGGGCTTCCTTACTGTCAAAGCGTAAATTAGCTTGCATCAATACGAAATCACGAGGAACCTAACACGCGATACATTCTCAGTACCACTTGGGGTACCCTCCCCGCCGGGATTGCGACTCCCCGCCTCTCAAAATGAGCCGGCCTACTCCTCGTCCCCGGCGAGGATCAGATAAATCCGACGCCGGACCTCGGCGAGCTCCCGGGCGGTCTGCTGACGCTGGGCGTCGGTGCCGGTGCGGCCGACCTGGCGCACGGCCTCGCCGAGCGAGTGCATGAGCTCGCGCAGGCGGGGGCCTTCCTCACGGGCCAGGGGGTCGGGCCATGAGGGGCGGTGCTCCTCGACGTGGGCCCGGCCCGCCTCGGTGAGGGAGACCTCCTTGCGGCCGCCGCTGGTGTCGATCCGGACGAGGCCCTCGTCCTCGAGCTGATTCAGGGTCGGGTAGATGGCGCCGGGGCTGGGGGACCACACCCCGTCGGTGCGCTCGGCGATGGTCTGCATCAGCTGGTAGCCGTGCATCGGCTCCTCGGCGAGCAGCAGGAGAACCGCCACCCGGACGTCACCGCGGCGGCGGGCCCGGCGGCCGAATCCCTCGAAACCCTCAGGAGACCGTCCGCCGCGACGGCGACCGTGCGGACCGTGGGGTCCGTGTGGTCCGTGGGTCTCCCGGAAGCCGTGGTGATCGTGCTTGTTCATGTTCATGACAGATCCTTTCGTGATGGATAACTCTACGATATATCGCGATCTTCCGTAGTTCAAGTTCTGGGTTCCGTGCCTTGTCAGAGGCGAGTTGCGCACCGCCCGGGGAGTGTGTAGTGTTCTCTCTCGCCCCCGAAAGCGCTGGGAAGCGACAGGCCGGGGCACTCCCCCGTCGACGAACCCCGTGGCGAGTGTGCGATCAAGTGGATCCCACTCAAGGCCACGTGCTTGTCGACGTTCCCAAGGAACAGGCCGGGAAGCCCGGTTTGCGAAACAGGGATCCGGGGAGTACAGTGGAGAAGCTGCCCGAAAGGGCGGTGAAACCTGAACAAGGTACAACTCAATGCAAAAACACTGAATTTGACATTCGGTGGAAATGCAGTAAAGTTTACCGGGTTGCTGCTTTGGTGGCTTCCGAATCTTGAGAACTCAACAGC